>CADEED010000004.1 GCA_902826225.1 uncultured Pseudomonadota bacterium
AAGGTGGAGCGCCCACGCGTGACCCAGGCGGTGTCCGAGGCCGCGGCCCAGGGCGATCGGTCCGAGAACGCCGAGTACACCTATGGAAAAAGGCGTTTGCGTGAGATCGACCGGCGCGTGCGTTTCCTGCGCAAGCGCCTCGACGGCATGACCGTCGTCGACAAGCCGCCAACGGATCGCGGCCGCGTGTACTTCGGCGGGCTCGTCGAGCTCGAGGACGAGGACGGCAAAGTGGTCAGGCATCGCATCGTGGGTCCCGACGAATTCGACGCCGCGCCCGGCTACATCAGCATGGATGCGCCGCTCGGACGCGCGCTGATGCGCAAGTCGCTCGACAACGAAGTGCGCGTGCCGCTGCCGGGGGGAGAGCGCCTGTTCACCATCGTCGCCATCGACTACGCCGACTGAGTCGACTGCGACGGCGCGGTCGGGCCGAAGTTGCTTTCCAGGCCCGCCGGTCTATAATTTCTGTGAAGACAGAAATTACGGACATAACAATATGCGGCTCTCCGACACCATGCAGCGGTACGTCGTCCACTGGGGCGAAATGGGCAGCCGCTGGGGCATGAACCGCTCCGTCGCGCAGATCCATGCGCTGCTGTTCCTGAGCGAGAAGCCGCTCAACGCGGACGAGATCGCCGAGACGCTCGGCATCGCGCGCTCCAACATCAGCAACGGCCTCAAGGAACTCCTGGCGTGGGACCTCGTGCACGTCACGCACGTCCTGGGAGATCGGCGCGACTTCTTCGCCGCCCAGCAGGACAGCTGGGAGGTGATCCGCGCGATCATGGAAGGCCGGAAGAAGCGGGAGATCGACCCGACGCTGGCGACGCTGCGGGAATGCGCGGCGCAACTTCAGCGCGACAAGGACACGCCGGCGGCCGTCCGCGCACGCATCGAAGAACAACTCGAGTTCCTCGAGACGGTCACGCGGTGGTTCGAATCCATGAAGCGAATGCCGCGCAAGACCCTGCTCAAGATGATGAAGATGGGCGAGCGCATCGCGAAGGTGCTGGGCGAGTAGCGCATGGCGGACGTCGGCACCCTCACTGCGCCACTCGACCATCCGTGCCGCGCGCGGCACGGACTGCGGGCCCTGCTCGGCGGCGAAGCGTGGCAGCGCCTGCCGGAGGCGGTGCGTGAGCGATTCGCGGAGAGCGCACCGGATGTCACGTACGCGGGCGCGTTCGAACTCGTGCGCGCCAGCCGGCTCGGACGCGCGTTCGCGTGGTTGGGAACGCTGGTCGGCACGCCCGTCGTACCGCGCAGTGGCGAGAACGTGCAGACAAGTGTCCGCGTGCGCGCGACCCGCGACGGAGTCGCCTGGCATCGCAACTACCTCTGGGCCGATGGCGCTCGCCACGAAGTGACGTCCACCAAGGTGGTCGCCGGCGGCGAACTCATCGAGAAGCTGCCCGCGCGGCTGAACATGCTGCTCACCGTGACGGAGGAAGGCGGGGTGCTCGTATTCACCAGCCGCGGCTATTATTTCGATCTGTCGCCGGGCGACTTCGGCGTCGGCTTGCGGCTCCCCCTGCCCGCCTTCTTCTCTCCCGGCACGACGCGCGTCGAGCACATCGACCTCGGGCACGGGTGGTTTCGCTTCACGATGATCGTCATGCATCCATGGTTCGGAGAGATGTTCTTCCAGACCGGCCGCTTCTGCATGACGGAGGATTTGCCATGAATGTTCGCGGCGTGTTGCTCACCGGTGGCACCGGCTTCATCGGCGGCCACGCGATCCGCGCGTTCCGGTCGCGCGGCGTCGCAGTCTGGGTCTGGAGTCGGGACGCCGCGCGCGCGCAGCGGCGGCTTCCCGGCGTGCACGCCGTCGCGGCGTTGAGCGAGATTCCTGCGGACGCGCCGATCGACGCGATCGTGAACCTCGCGGGCGCCGCCGCCATCGGCCCGCCGTGGACCGCGGCGCGACGTCGCGTGCTCGTGGACAGCCGCGTGAAGACGACCGAGGCGGTGATCGCCTGGTGCGCCTCCCGCGCCACGCGCCCCGCGGTGCTCGTGAGCGCCAGCGCGATCGGCTATTACGGACCCGGCGACGACGCGTGGTTCGACGAACGCTCGCCGCCCCAGGCGATGTTCCAGTCGCAGCTCTGCGTGGCGCGCGAAGCCGCGACTCACCCGGCCGAAGCGCTCGGCATCCGCGTGGTCAACCTGCGCATCGGGCTCGTGCTGGGCTCGGACGGCGGAATCCTCCGCCAGCTCGCGCTCGCCGCGCGACTCGGCGGCGCCGCGGTCATCGGCGACGGACGGCAGTGGATGTCGTGGATCCACATCGACGACCTGCTGCGGATCGTCGATCGGGTGATCGGGGAGTCGTCGTGGAGCGGCGCCGTGAACGCCGTTGGCCCGCACCCCGTGAGGCAGCGGGAGTTCCAGCAGGCGCTGACACGGGCGCTGCATCGCCCGTTGCTGCTGCGGATACCCGCGGCGCTACTGCGTCTCTCGCTCGGCGAGATGGCCGAGCTGCTCGTGAAGGGTCAGCGTGTCGCGCCGCGGCGCCTGGCCGACGCCGGGTTCACCTTTGCGCACCCGGACCTCGACGGCGCGCTGCGTCATCTGGTGCAGTGGGGACAGGCTTAAGCCTGTCCTGAAGTGTGGGGACAGGCTGAAGCCTGTCCCCACCCGTTTACACGCGAACGTTCTTGAACTGCCAGGGATCGGTCTTGTCGAGATCCTCGGGGAACAGCCGCTCGCGATCGTGCAGCGGCGTCCAGTCGGTGTAGGCGCCCGTCACGGTGCCGAGGTACGGCATCGCGATCTGCAGATTGCGCTTGAAGTCCATCTCGTCCGGCTCGACGAGACCCGCATTCGGGTTCTCCATCGCCCAGATCATTCCCGACAGGCACGACACGGTGACCTGCAGGCTCGTGGCATTGTTGTGCGGGCAGAGTTTGCGCGCTTCGTCGATCGAGAGCTGCGAGCCGAACCAGTACGCATTCTTCTTGTGACCCGCGAGCAGCACGCCGAGCTCGTCGATGCCGCCGATGATCTCGTCCATGAGGATGCGCTGGCGGTCCTGCAGGTGCCAGTTGCGGCCCGCGAATTCGTGCACCGACACCACGGCGGAATCGCTCGGATGATAGGCGTAGTGACACGTGGGCCGGTACACGACCTCGGAACTCTGGCGCACCGATAGATAGTCTGCGATCGAGATGGCCTCGCCGTGCGTGATCAGGAAGCCGTGGAAGTGCCCGGCCTTCGGCGTCCACGTGCGCACGCGCGTCGCCGCACCGGGCTGCATCAGGTAGATCGAAGAGCCGCTGCCGAAATCGTAGCGCTTGCCGTCGCGCGGGAAGTTCTTCTCGTGAGTGCCCCAGCCGAGCTCGGCCGGTTGCTGGCCTTCGCTCACGAAGCCGTCCACCGACCACGTGTTGACGAATTCGTTGAACTCTTTCGGCTTCGCGGAGAGCTGCGTGTCGCGCTCGGCGATGTGGATGACCTTGATGCCGAGCTTGCGCGCGAGCTGGCCCCAATCGTCGCGCGTCTTCGGCGTACCCGCGTCGATGCCGGTGTCGCCGGCGACGTTGAGCAGCGCCTGCTTCACGAAGTGCGAGACGAGACCCGGGTTCGCGCCGTGCGTCAGCACCGCGGTCGGCGCGCGCGCGTTTTCCTTGCGCAGGCCGAGCGCCTCTTCGCGCAGCGCGTAGTTGGTGCGCTTCGCATGCGGGATGGTGACGTCGGTGTAGCCACCGGGCCAGGGTTCGATGCACGTGTCGAGGTACATGGCGCCCTTCGACCAGCAGAACTTGATCAACGCGATCGAGGAGACGTCGACGGACACGTTGAGCACGAAATCGCCGCGGCCAATGTACTTGTCGAGCTCGCGCTGGAAGTTGTCGCGCGTCAGCGTGACGTTCACGAACTTGATGCCGTACTCCGCCGCGACCTTTTTGCCGCGCTCGTCCGACGTGATGATCGTGATGCGTTCCTTCGGGATCCCGATGTGGCGCAGCACCAGCGGCAGCGTGCCCTGTCCGATGCTGCCGCATCCGATGAAGACGATGCGCCCGGGAAACTCGACGTGCACTTTGTTATCCATTTTCCACACCCGTCAAAAACAGGGCGTGAGGGTACCAACCCGCTGTGGTGGTTGCCACCGAGCGGGGTGTCAGGCGGTCACTCTCTGGACGGTGCGTCGCGCCAGTGCGGCGGATAGGTGCGTTCGAAGCCCGGCAACGCTTCGACGCGCGTCAGCCAACGGCCCAGCGCCGGATAATTCGCTTCGACGGGCATGAAGCGCGACGAGAGCTCGCGCGCCTCCGGCCGCGCGAGCGCGCGCAGCAGCAATTTGATGCCCGGATAGATCATGTAGTCGGCGGCCCCGGGTTTGTCTCCCACGATCCAGTCACCCTTGGAAAGGCGCATCTCGATCGTGCGCGCTTCACCCGCGGCCACGTGCATCGAGTACGTGACTTCGTCGGAGTTCGGATCGCCGCGACGCAGGAGAATCGCGCGCGAAATGCGCATGACGTGTTCCTCGATGTACGCCTGGTACTCGCAGCACACGCGCATGATGACCGCGCCCTCTTCCGGCGAATCGCCGAACAGCGGTTTCGCGGGATACTTCCGGTCGAGGTAGTACATCACGGCGAGGGACTCGAAGACGACGTAGTCGCCGTCCTTCAGCGTCGGCACGCGACCGCGCGGATTCATCGCCAGCATGTGCGGCGACTTGTGCTCCTGTACGTCCAGCGACAGCTCGTGGCTGTTGTAAGGCAAGCCCTTGTGTTCGAGCGCGAGCAGCACCCGCCACGAGTACGGACTGCCGCTGCCCCAGTAAACATCGATCGTCATCGTGCGCGATTGTAAAATGCGGCATGCGCCCTTTCACCACATTAATCGACGCCGCCACGCTCGCGACTCTCGACGGCGATTTTCTCGTCTTCGATTGCCGCTTCGACATCACGAATGCGGGCTGGGGCGAGGCCGAATTCGCCGCCGCTCACCTGCCCGGCGCGCAGTACCTGCACCTCGATCGCGATCTCTCGAGCGCGATCACGCCTGAGAGCGGCCGGCATCCGCTGCCCGACCCCGACACGCTCGCGCGGCGGCTCGGCGCGCTCGGTGTGGGCTCGCGCTGTCAGATCGTCGCCTACGACCAGGCGAATGGCGCGCATGCCGCGCGCCTGTGGTGGCTCGCGCGCTGGATCGGCCATGACGCGGTTGCCGTGCTGGACGGTGGGATCGCGGCGTGGCGCACCGCCGGACTGCCACTCACCGCGCAGGTGCGCAGCCCGCCCCCGCGCACGCTCACGGCGCAGGTTCGCGAGGGTGCGTGGGTGGATTCGGCGCAGGTGGACGCGCTGCGGGCCCGCCCCGGCCACCTGGTCGTGGACGCGCGCGGCGCCGATCGCTTCGCCGGCCGCAACGAAACCATCGATCCGCTCGCAGGACACATCCCCGGCGCGCGCAATCATCCATTCCTGGCCAACCTGGGCACCGATGGACGATTTCTGCCCGCGGACGAACTGCGCCGCCGCTGGGACGTGATGCTCGGATCGGTGCCGCCGGCCGGATTGGTCGCGATGTGCGGCTCGGGCGTGACGGCCTGCCACAACCTGCTCGCACTGGAACACGCCGGGCTCGCCGGCGGAAAGCTCTATGCCGGGTCGTGGAGCGAGTGGATCCGCGATCCGCGGCGCCCGGTGGCGACGGGGGGCCATTAGATCGACCGTCGGCGACATCGGAGGTGAACACCGACGTTTACTTGCAGACCCTATTTGATATCGTGCGCGCCAAAATGGCAGCCGACCCCAACCCGCTTTCGCAGGAAGCCCCCCGCCCCACCCGCCCGATCGCGTGGTCCGTCGACGACTCGTCGGAGCTCTACCAGGTCAACGCCTGGGGCAAGGGTTACTTCTGCGTCAACACCGCCGGCCATCTCGTCGTGCGCCCCGACATGGACGCCGCGCGCGAGATCGATCTCTTCGATGTGGTGCAGGGCCTCAAGGAGCGCGAGCTCACGACGCCGGTCGTCGTGCGCTTCTCCGACATCCTGGCGCATCGCCTGAAGCACCTGCACGGCGCGTTCGCGCAGGCGATCGCCGAGAACGACTACCAGAACAAGTACACGGCGGTGTTCCCGATCAAGGTGAACCAGCAGCGCCTAGTCGTCGAAGAGGTGTACCGCTACGGCAAGCCGTTCGGCTTCGGTCTCGAAGTCGGCAGCAAGCCCGAGCTGTTGAGCGTGATGGGCATGACGGCCGACGCGCCGGACCGCCTGATCATCTGCAACGGGTTCAAGGACGACTCCTATCTCGAAGCCGCGATCATCGCGACGAAGCTCGGCCGAACCATCATCCCGGTGGTCGAAAACTTCGAGGAGCTCCCGGCGATCCTGCGCATCGCCGAGAAGTACGACGTGCGGCCGAAGATCGGCATTCGCGTGAAGCTCGCGAGCGAAGGCTCGGGCAAGTGGCGCGAGTCCGCGGGCGACAAGTCGAAGTTCGGCTTGTTCATCACCGAGATCCTCGAAGCGGTGGAGATCCTGCGCAAGAAGGACATGCTCGACTGCCTGCAGCTCGTGCATTGTCATCCGGGCAGCCAGCTGCAGGACATCCGCCGCGTGAAGGACGCGATCAACGAGCTCGCGCACGTGTACGCCGAACTCAAGATCCTGGGCGCGGGATTGCAGTACATCGACGTGGGCGGCGGCCTGGGTGTCGATTACGACGGCAGCGGGACGAACTTCGCGTCGTCGATGAACTACACGCTCAACGAGTACGCCAACGACGTCGTGTACCGCATCGCGAACGTGTGCAACGCGCGCAAGATCGCGCACCCGATGATCGTCAGCGAATCCGGCCGCGCGATCGCCGCGCATCACAGCGTGCTGATCTTCAACACGCTCGGCACGTCGGCGCTGGATCAGTTCAAGGTCACTGGCAAGGAAGACCAGGAGAGCGGCGTGACGCTGCCACAGCCGGTGCGCGACCTGCTCGACGCGTATCGCACGGTCACCGAGCGCCGCGTCGTCGAGTGCTATCACGACGCGCAGACCGCGCGCGACCAGGTTTTGCAGATGTTCAACCTCGGCCTGCTGACGCTCGAGCAGCGCGGCCTGGCCGAGCGGCTCTACTGGGCGACTTGCGCGAAGGTGCGCGACCTCACGCGCAAGCTCGACGAGGTGCCCGAGGAGCTCGAAGACATCGAGTCCATCCTCTCCGACATCTACTTCTGCAACTTCTCGGTGTTCCAGTCACTGCCGGACAGCTGGGCCATCGACCAGCTGTTCCCGATCATGCCGATCCACCGCCTCAACGAGCGGCCGACGCGCACGGGCGTGCTTGCGGACATCACCTGCGACTCCGACGGCAAGATCGACCGCTTCGTGAGCCAGCGCGACGTCAAGAAGACGCTCGAGCTGCACGCGATCACGGCGCAGGACGAGTACTACCTCGCCGCGTTCCTGGTCGGGGCGTACCAGGAAACGCTCGGCGACCTGCACAACCTCTTCGGCGACACGCACGTCGTGCACGTGCGCTTCCACGACGACGGGGGCTGGTGGATCGAGGAAGTCGTCAAGGGCGATACGGCCAACAAGGTGCTCGAGTACATGGAATACGACGTCGCCGACCTGCACCCGGCCCTGGCCCGGGATTGCGAACGCGCCGTCCGCGAGGGCCGGATGTCGGTGGCCGAGTCGCAGGCCATCAAGCGCTTCTACGAAGGCGAGCTCAACGGTTACGCCTATCTAGAATAAGTGATGCGCGGCGCCCGAGCGGGCCCTGGAGCGTTCCCACCCGTCGCCCGGGTGCGCGAAACTGGCGGGAAAACAGTGACTTTTGCCGGTCGCGGGGCGGGATCCGGCACCCCCGGCCCCTTGTTTACAGCTTCTCGAAGCGAGGAGTAGCATCGACTGCGTTCGAAATCTCTAATGGTTTCTCCCGGAAGAGGTGCACGAACGACGGTGCAGGCCGCTGGTCCGCAAGAGCTACGATTGACACCCAACGTGTGCCTTGAAGCCTTGACCTGTGGGTATTAGTCCGCGGTACATGCAGGTCCGCGTCCTGCCGCTGTCCGCATTCTGAGAGAAATCTGGGATGACGACGATTTATGTGGGCAACCTGCCCTTTTCCGCGACCGAGCAGGATATCAAGGTGCTCTTCGAGCGCCACGGCAAGGTCGATTCCGTCAAGCTCGTGAACGACCGCGAAACCGGCAAGCCGCGTGGTTTCGGTTTCGTCGAGATGGGTTCCAGCGAGGCACAGGCCGCGATCCAGGGGCTCAACGGATACCAGATGAACGGCCGTCCACTGCGCGTGAACGAGGCGCAGGAACGTCCGCCGCGCCCGCGTCAGGGCGGTGGCGGTCCGTTCCGCCGCTGATCGACTTCGCCTAACTAGCGATCGATCCGTTTCGAGGCCGCGGTCCCCGCGGCGGGGCGGCTGTTTTTTCTCGCGGAGGTCGCGATGCGCGCTCGCCCGATGGCGGTCTTGGCAGCCCTGGTGCTGCTCACGGCCTGCGCCGGGGCGCCAAGCGACGCACCGGTTCCGCCAGCCGCTCCCGATCGCCCCGCGGCTCCCGTTCGGGACGCGGCCACCGCCGCGGCGATCGAAGCCGTCCTCGGCGGCAATCAGCGTTCGGCCGCGAACCGCGCGCGGGACGAATACCGGCATCCGCTCGAAACGCTGCTCTTCTTCGGCATCAAGCCGGAGATGACGGTGGTCGAGGTCTGGCCGGGCGTGGGCGGCTGGTACACCGAAGTTCTCGCGCCGCTGCTTCGCGATCGCGGCAGGTTCTACACGGCGACGATGCCGCCGGTGCCCGGCAACGAGTACGTGACCTTGAGCCTCGAACGCTTCCACGAAAAACTCGCGTCACGACCCGACCTCTACGGAAAGGTCGAAGTCACCCGGATGGGTCCCGGCAACTTCGAGATCGCGCCGCCCGGGAGCGCGGACATGGTGCTCGCGTTCGACAACCTGCACGACTGGATGAACCTGGGGTTCGCGCCGGACGCCATCGCCGCGATGCATCGAGCGCTCGAGCCGGGTGGAATCCTGGGGCTCGTCGAACACCGCGGCGACCCCGCGAAGCCCCAGGATCCCCGCGCCGCGAACGGATACGTCAGCGAAAAGGCGGCGATCGAACTCATCGAGGCAGCCGGATTCGAACTCGTCGACCGTTCGGAGATCAACGCCAACTCTGAGGATACGAAGGACTACGAGCAGGGTGTATGGGCGCTGCCGCCCGACTACCGCGCGGGCAACCGCGATCGCGCACGGTACGAGGCGATCGGTGAGAGCGACCGGATGACGCTGAAATTCCGCCGACGTTGACCGCCGGCCGGGGAGAATGGGGTCAGACCCCTGTCGCCCCTACCACATCTGCTTGAGGCGCGAGGCCACGTCGATCGTCCCCGAATCCGCGGCGGACTCGGCGATCTTCACTTCGGTGTTCGAACCCTGGAACGTCTGCTCGTCGAAACACTTGATGACCTTTTCGGTCATGAAGCGGCTGCGCGCGCCGTAGACGTGGCCGTCGGTGCTGCGCGGACTCGTGATCTGGAAGCGCAGCGGCACCACGCAGGTGAGCTCGTTGCGCGCACGGGTCATCGCGACGTAGAGAAGCCGCCGCTCCTCTTCGATCTGTTCGGGCTTGCCCGCGGCGAACTCGTTCGGGAAGCTGCCCTCGACCACGTTCAGCACGTAGACCTGGTCCCACTCCATGCCCTTGGCGGAGTGGATGGTCGAAAGGACGAGATATTCCTCGTCCTGGTGTGCGCCGCTCGATTGAGCGCCGGTGGCCTGCGGAGGATCCAGCGTGAGCTCCGTGACGAATCGTTCGCGCGTCGGGTACTGCGACGACAGCAGTTCGAGCTGGTCGAGGTCGCCGATGCGCATGTGCACGTGTTCGTACAGGCGCTCCATGTGCGGCCGGTACCATTCGCGGACCATGTTGATCTGGCCGCGCCATTCGCGATTCGGATCGCCCAACGCCGAGAACAGCTCGACGAATTTCTTCCACGCGACCTTGGCGTCGCCGGGCGCCTCGAAAGTCTCGAAGCCGGCCCACAGGTAGTTCTTGGAGACGAAGTGGTCGAGCGCGCGCCTGGCGTTCGCGGGACCCATGCCCGGCATGAACTGCAGCACGCGGAATGCGGCGACCTGGTTGCGCGGGTTGTCCGCCCAGCGCAGCACCGCGAGGAGATCCTTCACGTGCGCGGCCTCGAGGAACTGCAGGCCGCCATACTTCACGAACGGGATGTTGCGCTTGGCGAGCTCGATTTCGAGCATGTCGCTGTGCGAGCCGGTACGGAACAACACGGCCTGGCGGCGCAGCGGGATGCCCGCTTCGCGCGACGCGAGCACGCGCGTGGCGATGAACTCGGCCTGGGTCGGCAGATCGTCCACGGTCACGAGCTTCGGCCTCGGACCCTGGCCGCGCATCGACAGCAGGTGTTTTCGATACTGGCGCGGCGCATCCGCCATCAGCGCGTTCGAGGCATCGAGCACGCTCTGGCTCGAGCGATAGTTCTGCGCGAGCGTGATGACCTCGGCCTTCGGGCGGAAGCGGTCCGGAAAACCCAGGATGTTCTCGACCGCGGCGGCGCGGAAGGAGTAGATCGCCTGGGCGTCGTCGCCGACCACTGTGACGCCGGCGCCGTCGGGCTTGAGTGCCTGCAGGATGTCGCCCTGGAGCTTGTTCGTATCCTGGTATTCGTCGACGAGCACGTGATCGAAGAGCTGCGACACGGACTTGGCGATGCGCTCTTCCCCCATCATCGCGTGCCAGTAGAGCAGCAGGTCGTCGAAATCGAGCACTCGGTATTGCGACTTCCGCTCCACGTATGCGCGCAGCAGCTTCGCGATGTCTTCTTCGTGGCTGACGCACCAGGGATACTGGCTGTCGAGCGTGTCCTTCAGCGACTTCTGCGTGTTGACCCGATACGAATAGATGCCGAGGCAGGTGTCCTTGCGCGGGAAACGCTGGCCCTTGCCGGATAAACCCAGTTCCGTGCGCACGGTGTCGAGCAGATCCGCGGCGTCCGAGCGATCGAGAACGCTGAAGGAAGGATCGAGGCCGACGTGCTTCGCGTAGTGGCGCAGCAAACGGTTGCCGATCGAATGGAAGGTGCCCGACCAGGTGAGGCGCTGCGAGAGCTGCGACGCCTTGCCGCCGAGCTGGTCGTTCAGCGCGGTGCGCATGATCTCGTTCGCCCGGCGCTTCATCTCGATGGCCGCGCGGCGCGTGAAGGTGAGCATCAGGATGCGCGCCGGATCCACGCCGGACATCGCAAGATGCGCGACGCGGTGCGCGAGGGTGTTCGTCTTGCCGGTGCCCGCACCGGCCACGATGAGCAACGGACCCGCGCGGAATCCTTTTCCGCCGGGAAGCGCTTCGCCAAACGTCACCGCCTTGCGTTGCGGAGTGTTCAGGCTGCCGAGTTGTTCGGGCGTGGACATGGATACAACAATATACGAAAGGGCATGACAATCGGCGCCCGGCCCCCGAGAGAGCCGTGACGGCCGTCACGTGGCCAAGTGCCGGAATGTGACGCCTTTTTGATCCAAAATTGCACGGGCGTCGTCGTCACCATCGCGCGCGCTCATTATTGGCGCGGGCGATCGGGCGTACAAGCCGCATCGCGCCTGTTGCAGGGACGCATCGCGCGTCTCGAACAATCTTCGGCGGACTCACTACTCCCGGCGCAGACGTGGCTCGCAGGTACACTCGCGCCATGCTGGTCGACCGAAAAGTGATCTTTGAAGGACGCGTCATCAAGGTGAGCATCGACACCGTGGACCTGCCGAATGGCATCCGGCTGCCGCTCGAGATCGTGCGTCACCCGGGCGGCGCCGCGGCCGTCGCCATCGACGCGCAGGAGCGCATCTGCCTGCTGCGGCAGTATCGCCACGCCGCCGGCGGTTACATCTACGAACTGCCGGCGGGAAAGCTCGAACCGGACGAACCGCCCGAAGAGACGGCACGGCGCGAGCTGGTGGAGGAAGGCGGCGTCAATGCCGCGCGCTGGGAATCCCTGGGGCAGTACTTCAGCTCGCCCGGCGTCTTCACCGAAGTCATCCACCTGTATCTCGCCACCGGACTCACGGCCACCCCGCCCCGCCCCGAGGCCGACGAAGTCTTCCAGATCGAGTGGTGGCCCCTGGAACTGGCCGTGCAGCGCGCCACCCGCGGGGAGCTCACGGATGCGAAGACGATCATCGGTATACTGCGGGCCGCGCACGCCAGAAAAATTGCGTGAAGCGCTTCACAGCGCGCGATTTTCACAGGGCCAAATGCCGTCTATGTCAAACATTCGGCGTCGCCCGTTCGGTATTCTGTACACCGTGAACGACAGCGATCCCAAAGATAAGTCGGTTATCGGGAACCGGCGTCGTGCGTCTCAGATCGTCCACGACGAACGTGGTAACGCGCGCGTCGAGTGGATCGATGCGGGCAACGCCGGGGATGTCCTCGAGCGGGCGCCGCTCAGCGTCGAACCGACGCCGGGCCGCGGCGAGCCGCAGATCGGCCGCATGGCTGTCGAACGCACTCGCGCCGGCGGATTCGATCCGTACGCTCGCGTCGGTGCCGCCCACATTCGCGAAGAAAAAAAGCCGCAGGGCAAGCGTGACCTGCGCAAACTCGGCGAGTGGATCAAGATGAAGCGCGAGCTCGAAGCCCGCAAAGAGTCGGGCGAACCCGACGCCGAGTAGCGCCGACGCGCGCGGCGCGCGTTCCCCGAGAGAACAACGACAAGGGCCGGCCTGCATGGCGTCGCCGTTTTCGATCGTCCGATTTCTCGGAAACGCCACCCGCGCGATCCTGCGGGGCGACGCGCGGCAACTGTATTTCGACGTTCGCAACCGGCTGCGGCGCGTGGACCTCGAGTACGTGAGCGTGGCGGACCTCGGTCTTCCGGCCGACGTCGCGCATTTCCACAGCCAGTCGGGCGGCGACCTTCTGCGCCAGGTCTTCGCGCGGCTGCCCATCCCGAAAGGCAGCGTCGCGCTCGACTTTGGCAGCGGCAAGGGTGGCGCCATCATTTCGCTGCACCAGTTCGGCTTTGCCGAGATACGCGGCGTCGAGCTGTCGGAGCCGCTCGTCGCGGTGGCGCGGGAGAACATGCGGCGCCTGGGTCTCGAGCGGGCGCGCTTCTTCGTGTCCGATGCCGCGAAATTCCGCGAACTCGACGACGTGACGCACATCTATCTGTACAACCCGTTTCCCTGCCCCGTGGTGGCCGACGTGATCCGCAATATCGAGTCGTCGCTCGCCGCCGCGCCGCGCGAACTCCACGTCGTCTATCGAAACGCCTTGTGCCAGGATCTCTTCGACCGCTCGGCGCGGTTCACGCCGGTGTCGAGGTTCACGCGGGACCGCCACGAATGGCGGATATGGAAGAGCGTCACCCCAGGTTCTCGATGAACGAGAACTTGCGGGCGCTGCTCCAGCGGTAGAACCGCCGCAACTCCGCGAGCAGTTCTCCGGTGTCGTGTGCCCGCGCGTGGCATTCGCGCTCGAGTCGCGTTGCGACGCGCCGGCAGAACCGGCCCGCGTACTCCGATGCGCGCCGATAGAGGCCGGTGCGCTCGCCGGCCAGGCAGGCATCCACGTGCGCCCGCTCGAACAGGGCGCGATGCAACTCCCGCGGAAACCGGCCTGCGCCCTGCGCGCGCAGCAACCATGCGCCCATCACGTACTTGTCGATCTCGGCCTGCAACTCCAGTTCGAGCAGGGTCACCGGCTTGTCGTGACTCGCATTCCACGCGACGTACACGAAGTGGCTCACGCCCTCGGCGACCGTGAGGTAGTCGGCCAGGTTGTCGCCGGTCAGCGCCTCGAACGGATCGCGGCGCCCCAGGCGCTCGAGCACCCGCTCGTCGATGTAGAGCGCGAGCGAGACCGTATCGCCCTCGTCCGCGACCCACAGTTGTTCGTCCGCGCCGCGCGCCGTGGCCAGCGGCAGCGTCGCGCGATCGGTCAGCAGGAAGTCGTGGACATCGGGCGTGCCAGGCAGGTCGTAGATGTCAGCGAGCGCACCCTGCAACGAGGCGAGAGTGCTGGCGCTCATCAATGCGCCAGCCGGCTGCGCGCCGCGGGCGCGGGTTCGAGTCCGAGCTTCCGCAGGAGCGTGCGGGAGCGCTCGCTGCCCGTCTTCAACCACAGTTCGTAAAGACGCAGTCGATCGCGGTCCGAGTGCTGGTACGAGCTCTCGCTGATCTCGTTGAGCGCGTCGACCATCGGCACGAACTTCGCGGCCAGCTCGGCGAACACCTGGCGCAGCGTGCGTCCCCGCGCCGGCGGGCAGGTATCGGCAAGCGTGCCGTAGGCACGACCGCCCATGGCGATGTGGTAGTCGATGTCGACGAGCTTGCGCGCGAAGCCGGCGGAGAAGAACCCGGCGATGAACAGCGACACGTCGCCGAGCCGCTGCAGGCCGCGGCACCGGGCCTCGTGGGTCGGCGCTTCGAGCGCCTCGCCGAGCATCACCACGAGTGGCTTGAGCCGCGCGCTGCGGCCGTGATGATCGCGCTCGTACAGTGCGTCGGCGTCGGCGAACAGCGTGAGCATGTTGACGACGTAGTGTTCGGTCTGGTCCTCGACGGCCACGTGCTGGTGCGCGAGCGCGTCGTGCAAGGCGTCGCGGAAGAACTCCTTCAGATTCGCAACGGGTTGAATCGTCGTCGAGGAACCGGCCATCGCAGACCTCCGCTGAGTTACGCCGTCGGTCGGTTGCCAGTTGAGCGCGATCGCGTCATCGATTCCGTGACGCAGGATCGGTTTCGGTCATTGGCAGCCGACGATGCACAGTGCTAGCTCCCTCGCGGCCAGGGAACGCCGTCAGAACGTGAGCAGCGTCACGAGCCCGTCGAGGTCGCAGACGCAAGCATCCGGCGCCGTCAGCGCGGCCGGCCATGCGCCTTTGTCCCGATTCATCCATACAGTTTGCATGCCAACGCTGCGGGGTCCGATGACATCGGCGTGGGGTTCGTCGCCTACGAACAGGATTTCGGCGGGTTCGAGCGTCAGCGAACGCGCCAGCGCCCGGTATGCCCGCGCATCGGGTTTGGCGCATCCGAGTGCAGCGGCATGCAGCGACACCTCGAAATGGTGCGCGATGCCGATCACGCCCAGGTCTGCGTTGCCGTTGCTGAGCGTCGCCAGCCGGAAGCGGCGCCCGAGCGTCGCCAGGGCGGGCAGCACCTCCGCGTAGGGCGTGCATCGGTTGCGCGCCGCATGCCACGCCACGAAAGCCTCGTGCGCGATCCGCCCGGCGTCGGCACTCGCGTAGCCGGCGGCCACCGCCGCGCGGGCCAGCGTCTCGCGCCGCAGGAACGTGAAGTCGTGCGCCATGTCCGGCCGTTCGCGCGCGAGCGCCGCGCGCATCTCGAGCATGAGGGCATGGGGAAAACGCTGCGGGATGCGTGGGTACCGGCGGTGCAGCCAATCGGCGAGAATGCGCTCCGCGCGA
This sequence comes from uncultured Pseudomonadota bacterium, assembly GCA_902826225.1. GTDB lineage: Bacteria > Pseudomonadota > Gammaproteobacteria > Steroidobacterales > Steroidobacteraceae > CADEED01. The sequence continues at coordinate 15,440 of CADEED010000004.1, forward strand.
ACGAGCACGGGCTCGATGTCCCAGAGGGTATTGTCGAGATCGAAACAGATCGCGCGAACGGCGCCGGGATTCATCGCCGTGCATTGTCGTCTTCGGGGGGCTTTCGATGGAAGATTTGCGGCTGACGATCGGCAACAAGAATTACTCGTCTTGGTCGCTGCGCCCGTGGATTCTGCTGAAGCACCTGGGCCTCGAATTCAGCGAACGCGTCCTGCCGCTCGACACGCCGCAGTTCGCCCGCGACATCGCCGCGTTGAGCCCGTCGCGTCGCGTACCGCTGCTCACGCACGGCGCGCTCACCATCTGGGACTCGCTCGCGATCTGCGAGTATGTCTGCGAGCTCACCGGCCGCGGTTGGCCCTCCGATCGTGCGGCGCGCGCCGTGGCGCGTTCGGTGTGCGCCGAGATGCACTCGGGTTTCAGCATCCTGCGCTCGCAATGGCCGATGAATGCGCGTGCCGAAGGACGTCGAACCGCCCCGAATCCGGAACGCGATGCGGACATCGCGCGCATCGAGGATCTGTGGAACGATTGCCGCACGCGTTACGGCGCCGGCGGCCCGTGGTTGTTCGGTGAGTACAGCGTCGCCGACGCGATGTTCGCGCCCGTCGTCCTGCGATTCCGCACGTACGGCCCGCGGCTGCGGGCGCCGTCGGCGGCCTATGCCGCCACGGTGCGGGCGGATGTGCATTTGCGCGATTGGCTGACCAGCGCGGCGGCGGAAACCTGGACAATCGAAGATTCGGAGATCGGACGATGAAAACGAAAGCCTGGCTCGCCCTGTCGTGCGTGTTCTGCCTGCCGGTCATGGCGCAGGAAACATCGCGCGTGTTCACGCCGACGGATCTCAACGCGCTCGCGCGGGTGAGCGATCCGCAGGTCTCGCCGAACGGGCGCCTCGTCGTCTACGTGCAGCGCGAAACCGACTTCGACGCCAATCGCGGCCGCAACGACCTCTGGCTGCTCGATCTGTCGACCGCCGGTGCGACGCCGCGGCGCCTCACGCAACACTCCGCCAACGACACGCATCCGCGCTGGTCCGTCGACGGCACCGGCGTGTTCTTCCTCTCGACCCGAGGGGGTTCGAGCCAGGTGTGGCGGCTGCCGCTCAACGGCGGCGAGGCGGTGCAGATCACCGATCTGCCGCTCGACATCGGTTCGTTCCGCCTGTCGGCGGGCGGGGGCCGCATCGCATTTCCGCTGGACGTGTTCCCCGACTGCGCCGATCTGAAGTGCACGCGCGACCGGCTCGATGCGGCCGCGAAGAACAAGCCCTCGGGCCGGCAATTCGCCGAACTGTTCGTGCGGCATTGGGACGAGTGGCGCAACGGCACGCGGTCGAACCTGTTCGTCGCGCCGCTGGTCAACGGCGGCCGCGCCGGCACCCCCGTCAACGTGAGCAGTGCGCTCGCGGCAGACGTTCCGTCGAAGCCGTTCGGTGGCGCCGAGGAATACACGTTCAGCCCCGACGGCGGTCGCGTGGTCTTCAGCGCACGCGTCGCCGGCCGCGAGGAGGCGTGGTCCACGAATTTCGACCTGTACGAAGTGCGGTCCGACGGAAGCACCAGGCCCAGGAACCTCACCGCGAACAATCCGGCGTGGGACACGCAACCCGTCTATCTCGCAAACGGCGACCTCGCCTGGCTCGCAATGAAGCGACCGGGTTTCGAAGCCGACCGGTTCGGCATCCGGATCTTGCGCAAGGGCGCGGTGCGCGAAATCGCCGCGGATTGGGATCGCTCGGTAGGCCATCTCGACGTCGCGCGCGACGGCCGCACGCTGCTCGCCACCGCGAACGATCTCGGCCAGAACGTGCTGTTCAGCGTCGACGCCGGCAGCGGCCGCATCGCGAAGCTCACGGGCGCGGGCTCGGTCGGCGAGTTCTCGACGACGCCCGGAGGCGCTGTCGTCGTGTGGCACGACCTCGCCACTCCGCCCGATCTCTACGCGACCGGTGGCGCCGCGCCGCGCCGCCTCACGAACGTCAACGCCGCGCGGCTGGGCGCGCGCAGCCTCGGCGAGTTCGAGCAGTACTCGTTCAGGGGCTGGAACGGCGAAACCGTCTACGGCTACGTCATGAAGCCCGCGACGTTCGCGGCCGGCGGCCAATACCCGATCGCGTTCATCGTGCACGGCGGCCCGCAGGTGAGCTTCGCCAACCAGTGGAACTGGCGCTGGAACGCGCAGACATACGCCGCGCGCGGATACGGCGTCGTCTTCATCGACTTCCACGGTTCACCCGGCTACGGCCAGGCGTTCACCGACTCCATCAGCGAGCACTGGGGCGATCGCCCGTTCGAGGATCTGCAGAAAGGTCTGGCCGCCGCCCTGGAGAAGTACTCGTGGCTCGACGGTAAACGGGCATGCTCGCTGGGCGCATCCTACGGCGGCTACATGCAGAACTGGATCGCCGGCAACTGGAGCGATGGCTTCCGCTGCATCGTGAACCACGCGGGAATCTTCGACACGCGCTCGATGTACTACACGACCGAGGAGTTGTGGTTCACGGAATGGGAGAACGGCGGCCCGTACCACGACGCGCCGCAGGTCCACGAGAAGTTCAACCCAGCGAATTTCGTGAAGCAATGGAAGACGCCGATGCTCGTGACGCACGGCGAGAAGGATTTCCGCGTGCCGTACACTCAGGGCATCGCGACTTTCACGGCGCTGCAGCGGCGCGGCGTCGAGAGCCGGTTGCTGGTGTTCCCCGACGAGAACCACTGGGTGCTGAAGCCGGCCAACAACGTGCAGTGGTACGGCGCCATCCTCGACTGGCTCGACGCGCACACGAAGAAGTAGACGGCGGCCGCCGGCGCAGTCCGCGCGGCCGCGCTCACTTGCGCTTGAAGTGTTCCGGCGGCGAACCGCTGCAGGAATAGCTCAGCGAGTTGCCGTCCTCGGCCGGCTGGATGTCGCAGGTGCCCGCGGGCCGCACGTCCTTGGGCAACAACGCCGTCAGCAGCTCCGGGTTTTCGCGCAGATCGCGCCACTGCCCTTCCGTGGCGAACATCAACGCGCGCTGCAGGATCTTCTTGCCGTCTTTCGCCAGCGCGACGTCGACGATGCGCGCCGTCACCGCCCCGTTCGGTGCATGGTGTTCCACGTAGATGGCCTCGTCAGTCACCATGCGCGCGCGCACCGGCGCGATGAACAGCTGCGAGCCGCCGTCGCTCATGTACTGCCCTGCCGTCGACTTGAAGAACTTGTCGACCGCCGCACGATTCTTCTGCTCCGCCGTCATGCAGGCCGCGAGCAGCACGGACATCGCGACCGCCATGGCCACGGGTTGCGCGAAACGAATGCTCATGAGGACCCTTCTCAGCCGTAGTACGCGCGCCACTCTGCCTGATAACCGCCGCCAAGCGTGAGCAATTTCTCCAACAACTCCGGGTACTTGATGCCCGCGGCCAGCGCGGACTGCGCGAAGTCCTCGTCCGCCGCGAGGTTCGGATTCGGATTCGCTTCGATCACGTAGATCTGGCCGTCGGCGGTCATTCGGTAGTCGACGCGCGCGCACCCGGAGAGGCCAAGCGATCGATAGACGCGGCGCGAGAGCTTGTCCAGGCGCGCGACGAGCGCGGGCGCGAGATCCTTCGCCTCGTGCGTGTCGATGCCGTGCTTCTTCTGATACTTCTTGTCCCACTTCACGCGCCGCGTCGCGATGCCCGCGCCGGATTCCGCGACCGACCCGAACTTCATCTCCCAGATCGGCAGCCGCGTGAGACGGTCGTTGCCCATCACGCCGATGTAGAGCTCGCGCCCCTCGATGTACTCCTCGACCAGCGCGTCCGTCTGCACCTGCTCGTGCACGAACTCGATGCGTTGCCTGAGCGCGGCCTTGTCGGTGACGATCGATGCCTGCGAGATGCCGAGCGACGCGTCTTCGGTCGTCGACTTCACGAACAGCGGGTACTTGATCTTGCGCGGCAGCCGGAGCTTGATGCCGCGCCTGAATACGGCGAACTGCGGCGACGGGATTCGGTGATAGCTCATGAGTTGCTTGCACAGCGGCTTGTCGCGCGACAGCAGCAGCCCGCGGGGATTGCAGCCCGTGTACGGCTGGCGCAGCAGCTCGAGGAACGCGACCACGTGCTGGTCGTACGTGACGATGCCGTCGAACTCCTCGAGCAGGTTGAAGACGATCTCGGGCTTGAACTCGGTGATGACGCTGCGCAGCTCCTCGACGGAGTCGGAGATCCCGAGGCAGCGCACTTCGTGCCCCGACTTCTTGAGAGTCGAGACCACGTCGTACTCCGTACGCCATTCTTCGATTGCTTTGTCGCTGTGACCGTCGAGTGAATCGGGCGGGACCAGCGTTGAGTGCATCACGACGAGCGTGCGCAGTCGCTTCATAGCGCGAGTGTCGGACTTTCACCCTGCGCGTACAAGCGCGTCAGATAAACTAGCATCCAGCGTGAGTGCCGCAGGGCGTCTCGACGGCTGCCGCGCACCCACAATCCTAGCTTCTCGGCGCGCTCGACCATGATGCGCAGGATCTGTTCGACGTTGTAACGCTCCGCGTCGAGCTCGCGCATCGCGGAGTTCACGAGATTCGTGGTGTGCGCGCGCAGGAACGTGGCCGCGCGGCGCGACTCGGACTTCAGCCGCTCGGGCGCGAACACGCGCTCCAGCAGGTGGTCGGTGACCGTGCGGCGATACATGCTGTGGCGGCGCAGCTTGCGGCGATAGTGGTCGGCCAGGGTGCGCGTGTTCTCGCGCAACGGCTCGATGACCTCGCGGTTGCGCACCGACGCGCGCCGCGTGCGCACTTCGCTCAGCAGGTCGTCGACGAACTCGAGCTTGTGGAACGCGGGCCACTGCGCGTACGTGCGGCGCCACGAAGAATTCGGCTTCAGCCAGACGGCGAAGGTCTCCGCGAAATCCTCGCAGGGATGCGCCTGCGCGTACCACTCGCCGAGATGCTGCACGTAGCGGCGGCTGCCGGGGCGCGCGCGGTACGTGTCGGGATACGGCAGCGATGCCGGACCGAACACCTCGCGCCAGCGCTTGCGCCGGCGCAGCCGGTAGGCGGTATCGATGGCATGGCCCGCCTCGTGGCGCAGGATGCGCATCGCGCTCTCGGCGCTGCCGCCCTCCACGTTGCGCATCATCCGGCGTTCGAGACGCTCAAGCCGCGGATGAGCGAGATAGAACGGCACGGCGATCCCGGGCACGCCGTCCGGCGAGAACCACTCTTCGGACAGCCAGACATGCGGACGAAATCCGATCTGGCGCTTGTCGAGCTCGCGGTAGAGCCGGCGCACGCGCCGGGCGACCGGCGTGCGTTCGATGCGCAGCTTGAGGTCGCAGAAGCGCAGCCCGAGCAATTGCTCGTCGGTCATGCGAGTCCAGGAGCGCGTGGCCCGCCGGACGCGGGGAGTGCGCGTGGACGACATGGTCCGGACTCTAAGGCACGGCGGGCCGGTTCGGAATCAGCTTCCGAGCGTCACGAGCGCGTGAGTGAGAAGTCGATCCGCACGGTCGATGATCACTTCCCGTTTCATCAGGCTCTTGCGCCAGATTCCGGGAATGGCACTCACGCCGTGGTACGCACCGGCGAGCTGGCCGTGGACCGCGCCGACCACGTCCGAGTCCGCGCCCAGGTTGGCGGCATGCAGCGCGCCCTCCTTGAATGTCCCGCTGCGCTGGAAAATCCACAGTGCCGCCTCGAGCGCCTGCAGGACATGGCCGCCGCCGCCGATCTCCTCCGCCGGCTTTCGCGTGAACCCGCCCTCGTACAGCGCGAGCGACTCCGGGCGGGTGGTGGCGGTGACCCACCACTCGCGCGGCGGGCGCAGCACGGCCGTCTTGTCGCGCCCGGCGAGCGCCAGGTGCAGCATGGCGGCCAGCAGGCGGACGCAGTCGAGCACCAGGGGGGCCTGCGCCGTGACCCGCGCCGCCTCGGCGGCACGGGCGACGGCAGCCGGCGGATCATCGAAGAAATACATGACGGTGGGCGCGACCCGCGACAGCGGATCCTTGTCGAGCTGGTCGGGATCATGGGACCCGGCGAACGGCTGGCGCTTGTACAGCGCGTTCGCGAGCGAGCGCGCGACATTGGCCGAGATCCCGACGCACTGCCCCGTCGAGCTGCCGTAGCCCTCGCGCTGCCAGCGCGCGTACCGGTCGACCTGGTCACGCGCATCGAACCCGTCGCGCTCGATCAGGCTTTCGGCCAGCAGCAGGGCCATGGCCGTGTCGTCCGTCCAGGCGCCGCGGGGCAGGTCGAAGGGGCCACCCCCCAGCAGATCGCCGACGGGCGGAAACGTCCCGGGCTTGCGGAACTGGGTGTGCGCGGCGAGCGCATCGCCCACGGCCAGGCCCACGAGCGCCCCCTGGAAGCGTTCGCGCAGCGTCCGGGCGGCATCCATGACCTCGGGGGCGCTGGTCGGGTCCGCACGCGATACCCAGTCCCGCACGTACGCGTACTGCTCCTGGGTCTCGGGCACCTCCGGCCAGGTGTCAGAGCGGTCGCTCTGCTTCCACAGGTCGTTGAGCCGTCGCAGGGCCTGCTCGCCCGAGAGGCCGCCTTCGACGAGGTGGCAGGCGACCACTGTGCCCGTGCGCCCGATCCCCGCGCGACAGTGCACGTAGACACGCCGGCCCGCGCGCAACGCGCCATCGAGTTCCGCGAGGATCTCCGCCATGTGCTCCGGCGCGCGCGGCACGCCATGGTCCGGGATGGGCCGGCGGACGTGCTGGACACTCTCGGGTAGATAGCCGTCGTACGGCGGCAGCTCGCCCGCCTCGGTCAGGTCGAGGAAGAAATCGAAGCCGGCGCCAAGCAGCGCGCCAAGACGACGCTCGATCTCCTGCTCGTTCTTGCCGCCCGGATACTTGCCCGCGAGGAAGCGGTCCGGAACGACCCAATAGGATTCAGCGAGGGGCTTGATGACGCTCGTCATCGAGACTCTTGAAGTCGAAGACCTGCGGGTCGGCGAGATGTCCTGCCTCGACGTTGCGCAGCGCCGAGAAGATGGATTCCGTGCGGCCCGGGTACTCCCGTTCCCACTCCGCCAGCATGCGTTTCACCTGGCGACGCTGCGCGTTGTCCTGCGACCCGCACAGTTTGCAGGGAATGATCGGGAAGCCGCGCGCCCGCGAATAACGCTCGATTTGCGATTCCGCGACGTACGCGAGCGGGCGGATGACGATGTGCCGGCCGTCTTCCGACTTGAGCTTGGGCGCCATCGCCTTGAGCCGGCCGCCAAAGAACATGTTGAGGAACAGCGTCTCGACGATGTCGTCGCGATGATGGCCGAGCGCGATCTTCGTGATCCCGTTCTCCGCCGCGTAGCGATACAGCGCGCCGCGCCGCAGGCGCGAGCACAGCCCGCACATCGTCTTGCCTTCGGGGATCACGCGCTTCACCACGCTGTAGGTGTCCTGCTCGATCACGTGGAACGGCACGCCGGCGCCGCGCAGGTAGTTGGGCAGCACCTCGGCCGGGAAGTCCGGCTGCTTCTGGTCGAGGTTCACGGCGACGAGATCGAAATCGACCGGCGCGGAGCGCTTGAGCGACAGCAGGATGTCGAGCAGCGTGTACGAGTCCTTGCCGCCCGAGAGGCAGACCATCACGCGGTCGCCAGCGGAGATCATCGAATAGTCCTCGATCGCCTTGCCCACGAGCCCGCGCAGCTGCGCGCCGAGCTTCTTCGCGGTTTGCGAAGGCCATTCGGGCGAGTTCTCGACCGGGGTCTCGAGTGTCTGGGGGGTCGCGTTCATCGGGCGGTGAGTTTAGGGAACGCGGGGGTCGGCTGACAGACTCTTGCGGACCTGGAGCTGCCGCACGATCGCGAACACCGCCGCGGCCGCGAACACGTGCTTGATGGTGTGGCCGCTCAGTGTCCCGGCCAGCGCCCGGTAGACCGCGAGATCGAAGGTTTCGAACACCTTGGCCACGCCGTACAGCACGGCGGCCCAGACCAGGTACTTGCCGCCGGTGTATCTCCGGGCCGGGAACAACGCGATCAACAGCACGATCGCGAGGATCGACCAGCCCTGGTAGAGGCCGTAGGGAATGACATTGCCGTGGCCGGTGCGCTCCGTGGCGTACCAGTACATGACCGTCAGCGCCCCCAGCGCGAGCAGCGGCCACAGGAGCTTCAGCCCTCCCTTGAGGCTGGCGCGCTCCGCAACGGCCGCCGAGACCAGCCCGGCGAAGCCCAGGGTCATCGGCAACCGGTCCCAGACCAGCCGCGCGTTGTCGGGCGCGAGGTGGTAGTACGCCGAACCGAAGGCCGTGAGCAGTCCGCCCAGGAAAAAGACCAGGTAAGCCTGGCTCTCGCGGGGCTCGATGAAGCCGCCGCGACCGGCGAGGATCATGCCGAGCCCCGCGCCGCCCGCGACGAGGAACGGCAGGTTCGACAGCACGTTGAAGAAGTTAGGGATGGCCCAGAAGATGCGGCAATCCGCGAACTGGTGATACGACAGCGGCTGCGGCATCGCCGGCACGGCCACCGCGGCGATCGCGCAGGCGATCAGGGAACCGATGAGAAGCCAGCCGCGCCAGCCGTTGTGAAAGCGCCCCGCGGCGACGCTCATGCCGCGGCGCTGCCGACGACCGGTTCCCCGTGGAGGTACTTCGCCTCGAGATACCGCAGCGAGGCGGCCGCGGACAGCGGCTTGCCGGTGGCCTGCTTGAGAAGCTCCTGCGGACTCACGCGGGCGCCCTGCGCGTGCACGTTCTCGCGCAGCCAGCCCATGAGCCCGGCGAACTCACCGCGCCCGATCTGGTCGTCGACATCCGGCACCGCCGCACGCAGCGCTTCGTAGAACTGCGCGGCCATGACGGCGCCGAGCGCGTACGACGGGAAGTATCCGAATGACCCTACCGCCCAGTGGACGTCCTGGAGCACGCCCTCGAGATCGTTCTGCGGCTTGAAGCCGAGACGCTGCTCCATGGCGGCGTTCCAGGCGTCACGCAGGTTGCGGACCGCAAGCTTGCCCGAGAGCAGCTCGTTCTCGATTTCGTAACGCAGCTGGATGTGCAGCGAATAAGTGAGCTCGTCCGCGTCGACGCGGATGGGACCGCGGCGCACGCGCGTCAGGTGGGCGTAGAGGTTTTCCTCGGACCACTCCGGACCCGAGACCCCGAAGTGCTTCTCGAGGAGCGGCTTGAGGTAGCGCACGAACGGCCGGCTGCGGCAGACGATCATCTCCATCAGCAATGACTGGCTCTCCTCGAGCGCCATGCCACGGTCGCGGCCGACCGGTTGGTCGGCGAATTCCGCCGGCAAGCCGATGTCGTACATCGCGTGGCCCGTCTCGTGCAGCGCGCCCAGGAAGCCCTGGAATGGCTCGGAGGTGTCGAAACGCGTAGTGACGCGGACGTCGCCCGGGACGCCCTCGGTGAACGGATGTTCGCTTTCGTCGAGCCGGCCGCGGTCGAAGGGAAATCCGACGGCCTTCATGAGCTCGACCGAGAGCGCGCGCTGCTTGCTCGCGCTGAACTTGCCGGTGATGGGCAACAGCGGCCGGCGCTCCTGCTGCGCGACCACCTCGCGGATCAGCCCGGGCAGGCGGCGCCCCAGCGCCTTGAACATCGCATCGATCTCGGCCGAGGTGAGCCCGGGGCTGAATTCGTCAACCAGCGCGTCATAGGGCGAGAGATTGCGCGACTGCCCGAGCAGCTGCGCCTTGTCGCGCACCAGGTGCACGACCTCTTCGAGGTGCGGTGCGAAGTCTTCGAACTTGCCCGTCTCGCGCGCCGCCAGCCATTTCATCTCGGCCTTGGACGCGGCCTTCGCAAGGCGTGAGACCAGCGCGACCGGCGTGGCGATCGCGAAGTCCCGCTGCCGGCGCATCTCGCGCAGATTCGCGATGTGCCAATCCTCGAGGCCGGCCGTGCTGGCCTGCGCGCGATCGAGCAGGCGCGTGATTTTCGGCGAGGTGACGAGCGTGTGGTATTCGGTCTCGAGCGCGGCGAGCTGCTCACCGCGTACGTCCGCGCTGCCGCGCGGCATCATCACCGCCGCGTCCCAGCGCAGGACGGCCATGGCGCCGCGGAACGCGTGCAGGCGTTTCCATTCCTGCTCGAGCTGCTTGTACGGGGTCTGGGCCATGGCGATCGCGGGGTCGGGGAAGTGGCCGCGAGTTTACCAGCGACCCATCTCCCGCCCCGTTCTCGACCGCAGAAAATCCTTTTGAATCAGCGATTTAAATGATCAGGATCGGGTTGACAGCGCGCTTGTCGAAAAGGGCCTCGCGATGTCAAATCGGCGGCAGCGGACGCGCCGGACGGCATCAATGCGACTGGGGTGATGCCGTCCCCTCGGCCTTGGGTTCGCGCAGCGGCGGGCCGCGACGAAGCAGGCCGTCGATCAGCCGGGTCATGTACTCCGGCGACCGCGTGTTCCGCGCGATCAACAGGTACAGCGCAGGCAACACGTACAGCGTCATGCCGAGCGACACCAGGGTGCCGAAGAATACGGTGGCGCCGATGGATTCACGGCTCTCCGCGCCCGCGCCATGCGCCAGCATGAGCGGAAGCGCGCCGAACGCCGTGCACAGACTGGTCATGAGCACCGGCCGGAGACGCGTCGCGGAAGACTGGATCACCGCGTCGACGAACTCGACGCCACGGTCGCGCAGCTGGTTGGCGAACTCGACGATGAGGATGCCGTTCTTGCACGCGATGCCGATCAGCATGATGCAGCCGATCTGGCTGAAGATGTTGATCGTCGAGTTGAACAGGAAGAGGCCGAGCAGCGCGCCGGTCAGCGCGAGCGGCACGGTGACGAGGATGACGACCGGATGGATGAAGCTCTCGAATTGCGCCGCGAGCACGAGGTACACCACCAGCAGCGCGAACGCGAAGGTCACCCACAGCGCGTCCCCCGATTTCTTGTACTGGTAGGTCTCGCCGTTGTAGATGATCTGCGCGTTCGGCGCTTCCTCGCGGATGACGCGCTCCATGTAGGCCACCGCTTCACCCAGCGTGTAACCGGGCGCGAGCGAACCCGCGACCTCGATCGCGCGCATGCGATCCGTGCGTCGCAGCTCGGTGGGCCCGGCGCGCTCCTCGACGCGCACCAGCGCCGACAAGGGGATCAGGTCGTTGTTCTTGTCCGAACGAACGTACAGGTTGTCGAGGTCGCCGACCGACGCGCGCTGGGTATCGCGGGCCTGCAGCATGACGTCGTACTCCTCGCCGGCGCGCTCGAACGTCGTGACGATGCGCGAACCCATCATGGTCTCGAGCGTGCGTCCCACCGTCTGCAACGACACCCCGAGGTCCGCCGCCTTGTTGCGATCGATCTGCACGATCACGCGCGGCTGGCGCTCGAGGTAATCGGACTCGAGATTGAGGATGCGCGGATTCTCCTGCGCCACGCGCTGCATGACCTTGTCGCGCCACTGCACGATCTCTTCGTATTCGCCGCCACCCATGGCGATGGCCAGCGGCCGCGTGCTGTTGCGCGTGAGGGGAGAACCCACCTGGTTCACGTTGACACGCGCGCCGGAGATGTTCTGAGTCTGCCGGCGGATGCGATCGGCGATCGCGCCGGCGCTCTCGTCGCGCTCGTCCCACAGATTGAGGGGCAGGATCACCATGCCGGTGCTGACGTCGCCACTGCGGCCGAAGCCGCCGGTACGGACGTTCACGCGGCGAGCGTTGCCATTCTCCACTTCGGCCATGGTGATGTGTTCGATCTGGCGCAGCTGACGATCGAGGTAACCGAGACTCGCGCCCTCGGGCGCCGTCACGAAGATGCGGACCATCGCGCGGTCTTCCTGCGGCGCGAGTTCGCTCGGGAGTTTGAGCGAGCCCACTGGCCAGCCGACCATGAACAGCATCACGAGAACCCCGAAGCCGGCGAGCGCCCCGCCCACGATCCACAGCGGGCGCCGGCCCGTGAGCGCGCGCTTGAGGGCCGCGGCGTACTTGTCGTCGAGATTGTGGAACAGGCGGTCCACGCCGCCGGCCATGCGCGATTTCGGCATGCCATTGGCGAACAACTTCGATGCCATCATCGGCGTGAGACTGAGCGCGACGAAAGCCGAGAATCCGACCGCCGCCGCGACGGTCACGCCGAATTCGCCGAACAGTCGCCCCGTATCGCCCGTCATGAACGACACCGGAATGAACACGGCCATCAACACCAGCGTGGTCGCGATGACGGCGAAGCCGATTTCGCGCGACCCATCGATCGAGGCGAGCACGGCGGGCTCGCCGTTCTCGATGCGCCTCACGATGTTCTCGAGCACGACGATCGCATCGTCCACGACCAGACCGATGGCGAGCACCGCCGCGAGCAGCGTCAGCGTGTTGACCGAGTAGTCGAGCGCCGCCATCACGATCGCGGCCGCGATGATCGACACCGGGATCGTGACGGCGGGGATGAGGGTCGCGCGCGCGGTGCCGAGGAACAGGAAGATGACGATGAGGACGAGGATGAGCGTTTCGGACAACGCGAACACCACGTTCTTGAGAGATGCCGCGATGTACACGCCGTTGTCGATGTTGATCTCGAGCGACATGTCCTTGGGCAGCGTCGGCCGGATTTCGGCGAGCTTCGTCTTCACGGCGTTGGACGTCGCCAGGACATTCGCCTTCGACTGCGGGATGATCGCCATCGACAGGCCGATGGAACCGTTCGATCGCGAGATGCTCCGGTCGTCATCCGAGGCCAGCCTGACTTCCGACACCTCACCCAGGCGCACCAGGTAGCCGTCGGGACCGCGCCCCACGACCAGGTTGCGGAAGTCTTCCTCCGTGCGCAGGTTCGTATCCGTGCGGAGCGTGAATTCGCGCTCCGTCGATTCGAGCCGCCCCGCGGGCAGCTCCACGTTTTCGCGCAACAGCGAATTCTCGACGTCCGCCACCGTCAGCTGTCGCGCGGCGAGATTCTCGCGCGACAGCCACACACGCATGGCATAGCGCCGCGCGCCGTTCATGCGCACGCTCGCCACGCCCTCCAGCGTCGAGAACTGGTCGATGAGGTAGCGCTCCATGTAGTCGGTGATCTCCAGCATGTTTCGCTGGGTGCTCGCGACGTTGAGCCAGATGATCGGATCCGCACCGCTGTCGACCTTCGTGATCTGCGGTGGATCCGCTTCGATCGGCAAGCGGGCGGAGACCCGCGAGAGGCGCTCGCGCACGTCGTTGGCCGCGCTGTCGAGATCGCGCTCGAGCGTGAACTCGACGTTGATCTGCGAGCGCTCGTCGCGACTCGCGGAGTTGAGGCGCTCGACGCCCTCGATACCCGAGATCTCGTTCTCGATGATCTGCGTGATCCGCGACTCGACGACGTCCGACGAAGCGCCGCGATAGCGCGTCTCGACGTTGACGACGGGCCGCTCCACGTCCGGGAATTCACGCAGGCTCAGGCGCGTGACGGCCCCCAGTCCGAGGATGAACAGCAGCAAGGACATCACCGTGGCGAACACCGGGCGCCGGACGGAGAGGTCGGAGATCTTCATTGACGCGAACTCGGCGGGGATGCGCTGGCGGCATGGCCGGAATCGTCCGCGACCAACTCCGGCTCGCGTTCGATGCCGCTCACGGCGGCGCCATCGCGGACTTTCTGGGTGCCTTCGACGATCACGCGCTCACCGGGGGAGAGGCCCGCGAGCACTTCGACGGTGCCCGGCTGGCGGCCACCGATACGCACTTCGCGCCGCTCGGCCTTGCCGTCGGTCACGACGAACACGAACTGCTTGTCCGCCTCGGGCGTCAACGCTTCCTCCGGGATCAGGAGCGCGTCGCGCTCTTCCTTCGCGAGCTGCACGCTCATGAACATGCCTGGCTTGAGCGCACCGTCGTCGTTCGCGAGCAGCGCACGAACGGTTACCGAGCGCGTGTTCTGGTCGACGCGGGAGTCGATGCTCGCAACCTTGCCGGAAAAGGCACGGCCGGGAAACGCGGGCGCCGTTGCGCGCACGGTGAGGCCTTCACGCAGCGTCGCGACGAAATTTTCCGGCACCGCGAAGTCGAGCTTGATCACGCTCGTGTCGTCGAGCGTGGTGATGACGTCCCCGGGACTGATGAGCGCGCCCACGCTGACGCGGCGCAGCCCGACACGTCCGCTGAATGGCGCGCGGATGAGCGTGTCCTCGAGCCGGGAGGTGGCGGCCTGCAGGCGCGCGCGATTGGCCTTGAGCGTGGCTTCGAGCTGGTCGAACTGGGATTTCGACAGCGCCTGCGTGTTCAGCAGTTCGCGGCTGCGGTTGTACTGCGCTTCGCTTTCGGTGACCGCCGCCTGGGCAGCCGCCACGTCGGCCCGGGTGGCCGCGTCGTCGAGCTGGACCAGCACCTGTCCCCGCTGCACGCGTTCACCGTCGCGGAACTTCACCCCGATGACGACGTTGGAGGTCTTCGAGCTCACGTCGACGGATTCGTTGGCGCGCGCATTGCCGAGCGCTTCCAGCCGCTGCGCGACGCGCTCGCTGCGCACCGCGGCGAGGGTCACCGCCGGGACCGCGTTGCTGCGGCCGCCGCCGCCGGTCGGCGCGGCACCGGGCTCGGGGCGATGCTGCGTCGCGTAAATGGCCCAGCCCGCGCACAGGACGGCCACGACGAGACTGATGGGAGTGACGAGACTGCGAGGCTGCGACATCGTGTTCGGGTACCGCTAACGGACGACGAGTATGGCATTGCCGAAAGCACCTTACACGAGGGTAATCAGAAAGTTATGACACCCCGCGCGCGTGTTCCCAGCGGCGAATCATCTGCTTGCGCGCGACGCCCCAGCGATACCCGCCGAGGTCGCCGCCGGCCCTCAGGACCCGATGGCAGGGAATGACCCAGGCAACCGGATTCGCACCCACTGCATTTCCAATGGCGCGCGCGCCGTTGGGTCTTCCCAGTTGTTTCGCGAGCGCGCTGTATGTGACCGTCGACCCGGGTGTGAGTTCTAGCAACGCGCGCCACACCTGCACCTGGAAATTCGTGCCGACGACGGCCAGCGGCAGCGACGCGGCTTCGCGACCCCAGATCGTCGACACGAGCTCGGCCGTCCGGGTGTCGTCCCGCAAGAACGTGGCCGCGGGCCAGGCCGCGCGCAGTTCGGCGAGCTCGCGCGTGGCCTCGAGGGTCTCGACGAACGAGAGCCGGCACAGACCCCGCGGGGTCTCGGCGATGAACGCCGAACCGAAGGGTGTATGCGCCAGGCCGTGACGGATCGTGACGCCTTTGCCCTGCGCGCGGATTTCGCCGGGCGTCAGCGCGTCGAGAGTCACCGTCAGATCATGTAACCGTCCGCCGCCCGAAAGTCCGACGGAGTGCGCCGCGTCGAGAACCGACGGCTCGGCCTGCAGCGCTGCGCCCGCCGCGCGGCTCGTGACCTCGGCCAGATACTGCTTCGGCGTAAGTCCCGTCCAGCGGCGGAACAGGCGGTTGAAGTGATACTCGGAGAGACCGACGTGACGGGCGATCTGCGCGAGCTTCGGCTGCCGCTGGTATTCGCGCTCGATGAACTCGATGGCGCGGGTCATCCGCGCGAATTCGCGGCTGTCGACGAAACCCGGTTCGGCGGCCATGTCCATGGGCGGCATTCTGGGGGCGCGAGCGCGCCGGTTCGACCCGTTATTTGCGCACGGCGGCCAGCAGCGGCTCCACGATTTCATCCGGCGTCGGCGCATCGCGCCGGGCAGTCACGACCACGACCAGCCCGGCAGCGGGAGCGATCCATGCGCCGCCGCCCCGACCGTTCCCGAGACGCCAGACCTCGAGGTCGACATTCGCCAGCCGCTCCATCTGCAGGCCGAACTCCGGATTGGCGCGTGATCCGCGGCGCATCTCGTCGATCCACCGGGGCGCGATTCTCGACTTGCCCAGCGACAGACCGCCACCCGGGTCCATCGCCGCCATGAGGCGGTTCGCCAGGGTCAGCGCGACGTTCGGGCTCGCCATCAGACAGCAATGGGCCGCCGGCATTCCGCTGCGGCGGTCCATCTGCATCTGCACGTCACCGGAAATCACGTCGGTCAGTACGCGGTCCCCCACGTACCGCTCGTACTGCATGCCGGTCGCCCGCTCGAGGATGATGGCCACGAGCTGCACGTTGGCGGGCGAGACGTTGAAGAATCCACCGGGCTCGTGATCGAGACGGAAGCCGAGCGCCGTCGACTCGAAATCGTTGCCTAACAAGAGGCGCACGCCGCGCGACGTGGCGAACCGGGGGAGGCGCTCCCAGTCCGCGAAGGGTCTCGAGCCGAGCACGTCGGCCGCATCGACGCCGGTCTCCAATCCACTCGTCTCGTTGAGCAACTGACGAAGCGTGATGCGGCCGCGCGCCTCGCCTTCCCACTCGTGCAGCCACGTCGCGACCGGCTCATCCAGGGACCCGATCAGGCCCTCACCGATGGCCACGCCCAGCGCCAGCGCGGCGAGCGGCCTGGCGAGAAAGTCGGCCGGCCCCATCCGGCCGTCGGCAAGCTCGCGCGACTCCGTCGAGAAGTGACGAGCCGTCTGCAGACGCGTGCCGTGCATCACGAGAATCGCATCCGCGCCCGTCAGCCGCGCCCGCTCGGATGCCTCTTCCAGGGCCGCACGATCGAGATCGATCAGCGAGCCGTCGACCATCCCGGTGCCCGTCCGCGCGTCGGCGTGAACCGAAACCGTCGGCGAATAGGCCTCGCCGGGCGCGAGGGGCAAGTCGTATGCGCGCTGCCAGAAAGGCAGGTCGGCGGTGAAGACACCGACGCACAGTGAAGCCAGCAACAGCGCGAGGGCCGTCAGGATTGTGAGAACGCGGCGCATGGAAGGACGAGGAAGACCTGGCCCAATGCTACCAGTCACATCCCATGGCTAGAATGCCCGCCCGTGAAACTCTCGATCTGCGCCATCGCCTCAGAAGTGGTCCCCCTCGCCAAGAGCGGTGGTCTCGCCGACGTCGCGAGCGCGCTGTCGCGCCAGCTCACGCTGGCCGGACACGACGTACGGCTGTTCGTGCCGTTCTATACGCAGATCAGGCGCGACAAGCTCGAACTGGCCCGCGTCGACTTCCTGCAGAAGGTACCCGTGGTCACCGGCAGCCACCAGCACGTGGTGGACATCTGGCGCGCCAGGCTCCCCGGCTCCGCGACCCCGGTGTACCTGGTGGAGAACGACGGCCTGTATTCGCGCCCGGCGCTCTACACGAACGATCCGGACGAGCATCGCCGCTTCCTCGTGCTCACGCGCGCGGCGCTGGAGTGCTGCAAGCGCATGCATTTCCGGCCGCACATCGTGCACTCGCACGACTGGCATGCGGCCATCGCGCCGCTGTGGCTGCGCTCGAATTACCGGCACGAGCCGATGTTCGCCGGCACCAGGTCGGTGATGACGATCCACAACATCGGCTACCAGGGGGAGTTCGGCGCGGAGAACCTCGCGGACCTCGATCTCGGCGTCGATTCCTATCTACTGCACCAGGATGACCTCAGGGCCGGGAAGATCAACGCGCTGAAGAGCGGCATCCTGCACGCGGACGCCGTGACCACCGTGAGCCCCACCTACGCGCGCGAGATCGCGACTCCGCGCTATGGCATGGGAATGGAGCAGGCGCTGGCCGCGCGCGGAGCGGCCGTGCGCGGCATCCTGAACGGCGTCGACTACGACGAATGGGATCCACGGCACGATCGCTACCTGCCCATCCACTTCGACCCCGCGACTCTCGCGAAGAAAGCGGAACTGAAGCGCAACTTCCTGCTGCGTCAGAACATGACGGCCATCCACGGCCGCGTGCCGCTGTTCGGCATGGTGAGCCGCCTCACTTCGCAGAAGGGCTTCGACCTGCTCACGGACACGCTGCCCGCGCTGCTGTCGAACAACGACGTGCGCGTCGCCACGGTCGGCACCGGCGATCCGAAATACGAGAAGTTCTTCGCGGGCCTGGCCCAGAAGTACAAGGGCCGCATGTGGTTCTTCTCGGGATACGACGAGAGCCTCGCGCACTGGATCGAGGGCGCGAGCGACGCTTTCCTGATGCCCTCGCTGTACGAACCCTGTGGGCTCAACCAGATGTACTCGCTGCGCTACGGCACGATCCCGATCGTGCGCAACACGGGCGGACTCGCGGATTCCGTGCAGCACTTCGACCCTGCCACCGGCGCGGGGACGGGCATCGTGTTCAACGATTTCGACGCGCCGGCGATGGCCTGGGCGCTCGACCAGGCGATTGAGTGGTACGCGGACGAGAAGCTGTGGGACCGGCTCGTGCAGAACGCGATGCGCATGGATTTCTCGTGGCGCACGCAGTCCACCGAGTATCTCAAGCTGTTCGCCGAGCTACTTCAGCTTGACGCTGCCGCGCTCATCGAAGGGGATGCGCCGCAGAAATCCGCTGGATAGCGCGACATTGCCGATCAGTCGGTAGTCGAGCGAGTCCGAGTTTCCCCGCCTGCCGAGCAGCTGCGAGAGCGCGCTCGCGAGGTTCGCCGTGAGGTTCACGTCGAACTCGGCCTCGCCCATCGCGGGCACGGTGAATGGCGTATCCGAGACCCCGTTCGCGAGCTCCGCGTCGTTGACCTCGATGCGGTAGGTGATGCCCTTGATGGGCAACGCGCGATCGTTCGGGTTCTGCACGCGCATGCGCACGAGGACGCGCTGCGAGAAGATGTCGGCGCTCTGCATCTTGATCGAGACGACGGACAGGTTCGGCGCCTCGAGCTGCAACGCCGAGGCGCAGCCGCCCAGCGAGAACGCGGCCGCGAATGCGACGATCCCGGCGAGCAGCAGCCGGCGCAGCTCAGGCATGCAGCATGTCCACGGTCACGAGCACCACGCCCTTCTCGGTCACCAGGAACCGCTGCGCGTCCTCGGCATGGTCGTGGCCGATGCGGGTGCCCGCGGGCAACTCGCAGCCCTCGTCGATGATGGCGTTGCGGATCAGGCAGTTCGCGCCGATGCGCACGTTCGGCAGCACGACGGATCGTTCGACGGTGGAGCGCTCCTCGACGCGCACGCCCGAGAACAGCAGCGACTCGCGCACCGTCGCGCCCGAGATGATCGTGCCACCCGACACCAGCGAGTTGATCGCGACCCCGCGCCGGCCGTCCTCGTCGAGCACGAACTTGGCAGGCGGGGTCTGCGCCTGGTAGGTCCAGATGGGCCAGTCCTCGTCGTAGATGTTGAGCTCGGGATTGACCCAGACCATCTCGATGTTCGCCTCGTAGAAGGCATCGATTGTTCCAACATCGCGCCAATAGGACTGCGCACGCGTCTTGACGTCCCGGAAAGGATAGGCAAAGACCTGCATCTTCTCGATGGCGTCGGGGACGACGTTCTTGCCGAAGTCGTGCTTCGAGTTCTCGTTCGCCGCGTCCGCGACGAGCATCTTTTCGAGCAGGTCCGGATTGAAGACGTAGATGCCCATCGAGGCCAGCGCGACGTCGGGACGCCCCGGCATCGGATCCGGTGTCGGTGACTTCTCGACGAACCGCGTCACGCGATTCCACTCCGTGACCGTAAGCACGCCGAACTCCTTTGCGTCGGCGATCGGCACCTCCACCACGCCCACGGTGATATCGGCGCCCTTCTCCACGTGGTACGCGATCATCGGGCCGTAGTCCATCTTGTAGATGTGATCGCCGGCGAGCACGAGCACGTGCTTCGGATGGTGCGCGTGCATCACGTCGATGTTCTGGTACACCGCGTCCGCGGTGCCGCGATACCAGTGGCTGCCGGTTTTCTGCTGCGCCGGCACGACTTCGACGAACTCGCCGAACTCGCCGCGCATGTAACCCCAGCCGCGATGGATGTGCTGGATCAGCGACTGCGCCTTGTACTGCGTGAGCACGGTGATCTGGCGGATACCGGAGTTCACGCAGTTCGACAGCACGAAGTCGATGATGCGGAACTTGCCGCCGAACGGCGTCGCAGGCTTGGCACGATGTTCCGTGAGCCCCTTCAGGCGTTCACCGCGGCCACCCGCCATGATCACCGCGAGGGTGCCGCTGGTTAGACGGCTCACGTATCGTCCGGACGTTGCTCGCGCAGGGCGCTTGGCCATGGTTCCCCCGGTTTTTTTGCAGTATAGGGCGCGTGCTACCGTATAAGCATGTCTCATCTGTTCGCCTTGATGGCGCCGCTGCTGGCCGTCGGCGCAACTCCGTCCGCCAGTCCGACACCACCAGCCGCCGGCTGCCTCGTTGCCGGAGACGGTTACCTGCGGGCGCGCGTGCGCGGCGCGCTCGACCTCGATCTCGACTGGAAGAACGACGAAATGCAGTGCGAGGGAGGACCGCGGCCGCGTGGCAAGAACGACAGTCGGGGTCTGCGGGTCAGCATCGGGGGACCCCCGCGCGGCGACGGCCGGCGCATCCGCCTCGTGTTCGGCGTGGGCGGCGTGGCCGAAGGCGCGAGCGGCCAGGCGCTGAAAACCAACGTCACGCTGTTCCTCGAAGGCGAGCAACGGGCCTTCGCGACGCTCGGCGACGACAAGTGCAGCGTCGACCTCGATCAGCAGCGGATCGAAGTGCTCGGCGCCGGCAGGGCCGTCTATCGGGTGGTCGGCCGCGGCTTTTGCCTCGGACCGGCGACCAGCCTGACGCAAGGCGAGCGCGTCGTCGTGACCAGCTTCGATTTTGCAGGCCGCGTGGAATTCAGTGACGATGACCGCCATGAACCGGCCCCCGCGACGACCCCCGCTCCGAACTGAGCCTTCCGGTGGCCTGCGGGTGGCCGGCTGGCTGTTCGTGCTGTTGCTGGCGGCCGGCACGCTCGCGCGCGCGCAGATCGCGCCGCTCGAGGACCTGGCTAACTTTCCGTCCGGGACCCTGGAGATCACCGAGGGCAAGGCGGTCAAGCACACTTTCAAGGTCTGGCTGGCGGACAGCCCCAGCCGCCAGGCGCAGGGACTGATGTTCGTCCGCTCGCTGCCGGTACTGCACGGAATGCTGTTCGTGTATCCCGAACCGCAGTCCCTCGGTATCTGGATGAAGAACACGTACATCCCGCTGGACGTCATCTTCATCGACGAACGCGGCCGCATCCGGCAGATCTTCGCCAACGCCAAACCCCATACGCTCGACACCATGCGCAGCAAAGAGCCGGGATTGGCAGTCCTCGAAATCGGCGGAGGCGAAGCCGCGCGCCTCGGAATCCGCCCGGGGCAGTCGGTGCGGCATCCGTCGCTCGTGCGCCGCTGATATCATTGCGCACTTATTAGGGGTTCCCTTCCGGAGAAGAACCATGAGAACAATCGGTCGTTTGGGTCTGGTCGCGTGCGTCGCGGCGTTCGCCAGTGCATCTGTCCATGCGGGCGCGCCCGAGGGCGGTTGGTATGTCGCCCCGCGCGTGAACGCATTGTGGGTCGACGACGGGCGCAGCGCGGACGACGACGTCGGTTTCACGCTGTCGCTGGGACACAGCTTCACGGAGAACTGGGACGGCGAGTTGTCGCTGTTCCAGTCGAGCCATGAAACGCTGGGCGGTGGCGACACCAAGCTGCGCGGCTACGGCCTCTCGGCGAACCGGGTGTTCTACCGCAACACCAGCCGCGTGAACCCTTTCCTCACGTTCGGCCTGGCCCGCGTCAAGGCGGACTCGGATCTCTTCGGCGACCAGGAAGAAACATCCGCGACCTACGGCGCGGGAGTGCTCGTGGACCTGTCGTCCTCGCGCGAGCGCGGCCGCGCCGTGCAGCTGCGCGCCGAGATCGGCGCGCGCCGCGGACTGTCGACCAGCAGTGTTCCGGATCGTCCGGTGGACTACGTCGCCGGGCTCGGCATCCAGTTGAGCTGGGGCGGCAAGACTGCCCCGCTCGATTCCGACGGGGACGGCGTGAACGATACGCTCGACAACTGTCCGGGCACGCCGGCCGGCACGCCCGTGGATTCGAGCGGCTGCCCGCTGCCGCAGGACGATGACGGCGACGGCGTCACGAACGACATCGACAAGTGCCCGGGCACGCCAGCGGGCGCGCGCGTCGATGCGAATGGCTGCGAGCTCGACAGTGACGGCGACGGCGTCGTCGACAGCCGCGACCAGTGCCCGAACACGCCAGCCGGCGCGAAGGTCGACGAGCGCGGGTGCGAGCTCGACAGCGACGGCGACGGCGTCCTCGACAGCCAGGACAAGTGCCCGGACACGCCGAAGGGCGACCGCGTCGATGCGCAGGGCTGCTCCTTCAAGGAGGAGATCAAACTACCCGGCGTGGTGTTCGAGACCAACAAGGCCGAACTGCTGCCCGAGAGTCTGCCGGTGCTCGAAGGCGCGATCTCGACGCTCAAGCGCTACCCTGATCTCAAGGTCGAGGTGGCGGGTCACACCGACAGCCGCGGCTCGGACGCTTACAACCTGGATCTCTCGACGCGTCGCGCGGCCACCGTGCTCAAGTATCTGCAGGACGGCGGCGTGGCGAACTCGATGACGTCGCGCGGCTACGGCGAGCGCCAGCCGGTCGCGAGCAACAGCACGGACGAAGGTCGCCAGTCCAACCGTCGCGTGGTGCTGCGCGTCCTGAACTGAAGACGACGCAAATGACGGGGCGCGCCGGGTGACTGGCGCGCCCCTTTTTTTCGCGTGCCCGTCGCCCGACTCAGTCCGCGCCGTATCCGAACTTCTCGGCCCATGGGGCGAGCGCGGGCAGGATGGGCGCGAGCTGTTCGCGGTATCTGCGCCACTCGCCGACGCCGCCCGCGTTGAGGCCCTGCGCGAGCTGCGCGCCGCTCGGCGTCGCGACACCACGGGCGCGCGCCGTTCCGGCGAAGTCCCGCATCTTCTCGTTCCAGTCGAGGTCGAGGAACGCGCACAGTCCGCGCGCCTCGTTCTCGAAGTCGCCGATGAGTTTCTCGAGTTGCACGCGATGCACACGCAGCTCGAGATCGCGGACCAGGATCTCCGTGATCTCCATCACCGCGTCGTAGAGCGCCGCCGCCGTCTCGAGGTCGAGCATTTCGTACATCGACGCGTTCATCCGGAATCGGCGCCGGTAGCAGCTCCACACGACGTCGCGTGGATCGCGCAATGCCAGCAGGATCTTCGCCTCGGGGAACAGCCGCGCGATGAGCGGCAGCTTGAGTCCGTTGAGCGGGTACTTGTCGACGAACAGGTTGCGGTTCACGAACACGCCCGACTCCGCGACGCGGCGCCAGTAGGCGTCCCGCAGCGGCCCGAGCTGCGCCTCGCCCGCCAGACCCAGCCGCGCGAGGTCGCCCGGCGAGCGCATGTAGGTGCGCACGGCGTCGATCAGGGTCTCCCGCTCCTCCAGCGCCACGACGCGCGGGTGACTCGCGAGGATCTGCTCGAGCAGCGTCGTGCCCGACCGCGGAAAGCCGATGAGGAACGCGTGCCCGTTCGCCGGCGAGTTCGAGACTTCCGGCGGCACGACGGTCATGAGGTCGCGCGCGCCGTGCGCCCGCAACCAGTCGCGCAGCTCCTGCGCATAAGCGAGCGTGCCCGGACCGCCGAAGTCGCGCGCGTAATGGGCGCGACGCATTTCGTTCGATTCGCGGTAAGCGGCAAACGCCTCCGGCGCGCGACGCTGCTTGTCCAGCGCGTCCCCCAAGGTGCTCAGCGCGAGTGAACGCTCGACGTCGGTGAGGCGCGGCTCATCCAGCAACGCGCGCAGCCGCTGCTCGGCCGCGGCGGCGTCGTTGTCCGCGATCTCGGCCTCGGCCACGACCATCGCCGCCGGGGGATAGTTGGGTTCTGCGGCGAGCACCGCCGCGCCGTGCTGGCGGGCGGCGGCCCGGTCACCGCGCCGGACGCAGACGGACGCGAGCCCGGCCCGGGCGAGCAGGTTGCCGGGCTGGAGTTCGAGAGCCCGCGCGTAACGCGACTCGGCTGCCGGCAACTCGGCCAGGGTCTCGAGGACCTGCCCGAGCGCGACCAGGGCCGGGGCGAAATCGGCGTGCAGCTCGACCACGCGCTCGAACAGCGGTTTTGCCTCGTCCGGCCGCTCGAGCCGCAGCAGGAGCAGGCCCAGGGCATGTAGGCAGCCGGCGTCATCGGGAGCCAGTGCCAGGCCCTGCCGCAGGCTGGCCTCGGCCTCCGCTAACCGGCCCACCGATTCGCGATGCATGGCCAGTGTGTTGTGCACGAAGGGATGGCGGATGCCGTCGGCCAGCGCGCGTTCGGCCAGGCCCGCCGCACCGGCCACGTCGCCGGACTGGACGAAGTCCCGCACCTGGCGCAGACGTTCTCGGGCTTCGGGACTCAACGTACTCATGGGGGCGGCGATTCTAGGCATCGATCCGGGCTCCGCAACCGTCCCTCGTGTCGCCGGGGACCGGCCCGGGAACGGGGCACGGCTCGTCGCAAATCCTTACAAATAGACGTTGTTTTTGTGCTACAGGCTTTTGTTCCGGGGGGTTCGTGGTTAGTATCGGCGCCACAACTACCGTGACGAAAGCCCTAGAAAAGCCTTTGTTCCGGTATTCAGGGGTTAGTGTTCGAAACGCAACGACCGAGACATTCATCTTCAGCGTTCCGTTCACTGTTTTCGCACAAAGCTTTCAGGAGATATCTGAATGACTCGCAATACCGAGATCGCACGTTCTATCCGTCGGGCACTCTTCATGAGTGCTTGCGCGGCTGGCGGCGCGAGCACCGCGCTCGCGCAGGACCAAGAGAATCCGGACGCACAGGAACAAGACACCGTCGTCGTCACGGGCTCACGCATCATCACTCCCAACCTTCAGGCCATCAGCCCGGTCACCGCGCTGTCCGCCGAAGAAATCGTCCGCACCGGCCGCAGCTCGATCGAAGACGTGATCAACGAACTGCCGCAGGTGTTCGCGGCGCAGGGCGCGAACGTTTCGAACGGCGCCAACGGTACGGCGACGGTCAACCTCCGCGGCCTCGGCTCCAACCGCACGCTGGTGCTGTTGAACGGCCGTCGTCTCGGCCCCGGCGACCCGGGCTCCGTGACGTTCGCCTCCGACATCAACATCGTCCCGACGATGCTCGTGCAGCGCGTCGAAATCCTCACCGGCGGCGCCTCGTCGGTGTACGGCGCCGACGCCGTCGGCGGTGTCGTGAACTTCATCATCGACAAGAAGTTCGAAGGCGTGAAGATCAGTGGTGGTTACAGCTTCTTCAACCACAAGAACGACAACTCGAACGCGCAGGACGTGCTCGAAGCCGGTGGCATCGACGCGCCGGAGAGCACGGTCAACAAGGGCTACGACAAGAACTTCTCGTTCGCCGTCGGCTCGAACTTCGCCGACGATCGCGGCAACGCGACGTTCTATGCGACGTACCGCGACACCGATCCGGTGTTCCAGGCGGACTACGACTACTCCGCCTGCACGTACTTCTCGGGTGACGAATTCACCTGCGGCGGCTCGGGCACGGCCTTCCCGGCGCGCTTCCGTCCGCTCAGCCCCGTCACGGGCGGCGCGGTCGGCAGCTACACGCTGAACCCGCAGACCGGCGTGTTCCAGGCCGGCAACGCCCCGGCCTACAACTTCGGTCCGCTGAACTATTACCAGCGTCCGAACAAGCGCTACACGGTCGGTTCGTTCCTGAACTTCGCGCTCAATGAGAAGGCCGAGGTCTACGGCGAATTCAACTTCCTCAAGGACCAGTCGGTGTCGCAGATCGCCCCCTCGGGTCTGTTCACGCTCGACGCAACGGTCAGCTGCTCGAACCCGCTGTGGACGGCGGCTCAGTTCACCGCGTTCTGCGGCCAGTTCGGCCTCACCGCCGCGGACGACACCAACATCCGCTTCAACCGCCGCAACATCGAAGGTGGCGGTCGCCAGCAGGACCTCGAACACAGCGCCTATCGCGCCGGTGGCGGCGTCAAGGGCGACATCAACGAAGCGTGGAGCTATGACGCGTCCCTGTTCCAGGGCACCGCGCGCATCTCCAACACGTACCTGAACGACTTCTCGATCACGCGCTCCGGCCGTGCCCTGAACGTCGTCCCGGGTCCGGGCGGCGTTCCGACCTGCCAGTCGGTCATCGACGGCACGGACGCCAACTGCGTTCCGTACAACATCTGGGCGGCCGACTCGGTCACACCCGCCGCGTTGAACTACATGCAGATCCCGCTCGTCTCGGTGGGTGAAGTCACCGAGCGCATCGTGAACTCGACGTTCACGGTCGACCTCGGCGAATACGGCGTCAAGCTCGCGGCGGATGACGGCATCCTCGTGAACTTCGGCTTCGAAATGCGCAAGGTCGAAACGGACTTCCAGCCGGACGGCAACTACATCGCCGGCGACGGCGCCGGCCAGGGTGGCGCGACGCTGCCGCTGTCGGGCTCGTTCAAGGCGAAGGAAGCGTTCTTCGAAGCACGCCTCCCGATCCTCAACAACGTCTCGGCCGAACTCGGCTATCGCTACTCCGACTACTCGGGCGCGTTCGACACGAGCACCGACACGTGGAAGGTCGGTCTCGAGTACTCGCCGGTGGATGCGGTCCGCCTGCGCGGCAGCTTCCAGCACGCCACGCGCGTTCCGAACATCTATGAGCTGTTCGGCACGAACCAGGTCGGCCTCAACGGCACGCTCGATCCCTGCGCCGGCGCGACGCCGGTCCTCACGGCCGCGCAGTGCTTGAACACGGGCATGACCGCGGGCCAGTACGGCAACGTCGAAGCGAATCCGGCGGCGCAGTACAACGGCTTCATCGGCGGCAACCCGAACCTGAATCCGGAAGAGGCGGACACGATGTCGTTCGGCATCGAGTTCCACCCGAACTTCGCGCCCGGCCTGCGAGTGAACCTCGACTGGTACAACATCAAGATCGACGATGCGATCCAGAACCCGAACCAGGACTTCACGCTGCTGCAGTGCGCCCTCACGGGTGCGGCGGCGGCTTGCGGCCAGGTCAATCGTGACTCGCAGGGCTCGCTGTTCGAGACGAACGAGGGCTTCGTGATCGACACGCTGCAGAACATCGGCTCGATCGAGACCAGCGGTATCGACATCGACGCGAGCTATGCGTTCGACATCGGTGGCGCCGGCAAGCTGCGCTTCGGCCTCATCGGCACGCTGCTCGACAAGTACGAAGTGACGCCGCAGGACGGCATCACCTACGACTGCGTCGGCCTCTACGGCAGCATCTGCACCCCGGGAAACCCGAATGGCGCCCCGGTCGCGAAGTTCCGCAGCAAGGCGGACATCACCTGGACGACGCCGTGGAGCGGCATCGACCTGAACCTGGGCTTCCGCTACTACGGCGCGTCGAAGCGCGACCTCGAGGACTCGCAGGAGTCGCTGGCGTTCCTGGGTTCGGCGACGGGCGCATTCGCGACCGACTCCGAGCTGGGCTCGCGCAGCTACGTCGACCTGTCGGCCTCCGTGTCGCTGTTCGAGAAGTACACGCTGCGTGTCGGCGCGAACAACCTGTTGGACAAGGATCCGCCGCTCAACGGCTCGAACACCTGCCCGACCGGTCCTTGCAACGGCAACACGTGGCCGCAGGCCTACGACGCCCTCGGTCGTCAGGTGTTCCTCACGATCGGCGCCGAGTTCTAACGGCCAACCTTCGCAAGAAGGCGTTCGGTACGAACGAAAGACGGCGGGCGAAAGCCCGCCGTTTTTTTTGCGCGCGGGTAAAGTGCGGCCCATGGCCGATATCGTCCCCTTCTTCGCCGTGCCGTTCGCGTTCTCGCGGCACCCGGATCCCGCCGCGCTCAACCGCGAGCTTCGGGACCTGTTCGTCGCGAAGTCCGCCGAAGGAGCCGCGTATGCGAATCCGCGGCCCATCACGCTGCGGAACTCGACCGTGTTCGAGAGCCGTTTCGATCTCTTCCGCTGGCCCGACAAGCCGGTGCAGCAGCTCAAGGAGTTCTGCTGGCACGAGATGCTCAACGTGCTGTGCGAAATCAACCGCTACGACGCGGCGATGCGCGCGCAGCTGCTGATCTACAACGACGCCTGGTTCCACGTCACCCGACGTGGCGGGTTCTTCTCGCTGCACAACCATCCGAACGCATCCTGGTCCGGCGTGTACTGCGTCGACTCGGGCACGAGCGAGGCCGACCAGCGCGGCGGCGCGCTGACGTTCGTGAATCCCACGCTGACGTCGACGATGCACGTCGATGCAGGCAATGCCTCGCTCCAGGGCGCGTTCGCGAGCGGCATCCGCACCTTGCGGATGGAGCCGGGTCAGCTCGTGCTGTTCCCGTCGTGGGTGCTGCACGAAGTGCAGCCGTTCGAAGGCGACGGCGAGCGCATCAGCGTCGCTTTCAATTGCTGGTTCGGACTGAAGGACCCGCGTTAGTCGACGCGGCGTACCTTCGCCGAGCGGCCGCTCGGCATGATCATCTGGAAGGAGCCGAGCGCCGCGCGATTGATGGTGACGGTGTCGCCTTTCCGCAGCAGCGGATCGGTGCCGGAGATCTGCTTCCAGGCCTGGCCGTTCTCGAGCTTGATCAACAGCGAGCCGTCATCAGCGCGGCCGAATGCCTTCACGGTCGATTGCAACGATTGCAGATCTCCGCCGCTGTCCGCGGGGCGCGTCGGCGCGGGGGTGCTCGACAGCATGCCGAACGTCGCTTCGGGCGTGGCCGCGGGACCGCCCGCCGGTTTGCCGGCCGCCAGCGCGGCGACGGCGCGATCGAAACACGCCAGCCGCTCGTTGTTGCGGCCGATGGCAGCGCAATTGAGGAGTTCGGGCGGAACCGGCGGCGGCGTGTCGGCCGCGGCGGTCGTGGCGAGCGCGAGTGAGACGAGCCAGTGGAATTTCATGGCGCGATCTTAACGCCGCTCCGGCTCAAGCGCCGTACGAGCCCGGGCCGCGGCCGCCATAGAACTCCGCCATCGCCGGAATCGCCTGCCGGATGACGGCGCGATCGTCGTCCGAGAGGAAGGGATTCCAGACATCGAAGATCAGCACCGCCCGCGGAAGCCTGCTGTCGTTCCAGGCCTCGTGCTCGATGGTGTCGTCGAACACCCAGGCCTCGCCCGCGCGCCACTCGCGCGTCGTGGAGCCGACGCGGAAACGGCATTGCCCGGGCAGCACGAGCGGCAGGTGCACGATGACGCGCGAATTCGTCACGCCCGTGTGCGGGGGAATGTGCGAGCCGGCGTCGAGGATCGAGAAGAACGCGGTGGGCGCGTGGCCGGGAACGTCGTGCATCGGCAGCGTCCGCAGCAGCGCGGCCGTGCGCGGGCAGCGCGCGACATTTGCCTCGACGGGCTGGCCGTCGCGCCACAGGAAATACGCGCTCCACTTGCGCGACCGGTTGAGGTCGCGCCATTGGTCGAGCGGCACGCCGTCCGGATAGGCGATGTACGGCCGCAGGGAATCCTGGTCTTCCGCGAACACGCGCTCGAATTCCTCGCGCACGGTCGCCGTCGCGGCTTCGAGCACCGCGAGCCACGGGAAATGCTCGCGTGGATAGAACTCGAGCGCGGGCAGCATGGGCACGTGCAACTGCGTCGGTTCCGGGTAATAGATCCGGCGCTTGCCGACGAGTGCGCCGAGCGCGTGCTCGATGCGTGACGAGCGAGCGCTTTCCGGCACGGCGGCGCCGATCTTTTGTGCCAGATGGCGCTCGAGCGCCGCGGCGTTCACGCGGACGGCTTCGGTCGCTTCCTCGATCGCGGGACGCAGCGCCTCGGGCAATGTCGCACCCTCGGGAAGGGTCTTCAACGCGTTCTCGTAGATCACCGCGGCGGCGCGTGCGCCGTGCCGGCGGCGGGTGAGATCCGCCTTGCGCAGCAGCGCCAGCAGGTGGCGCGGTTCGAGCGCGAGGGCCCGTTCCAGGGCCACGGCTTCTTCGTCCGGCCGATCCAGTTGTCGCAGCGCGGAAGCGAGGTTTACCCAGATGGACGCGATGCGATCGTCGCGCTCCAGCGCGCGGCGCAGCAGGTCGGCGGCCTCCACCGGGCGGCCGGCGTCCAGGGCGCGGATGCCGGCCGTATTCAGGACGAGCGGACTCTCGGGCGCCATCTTTTGCGCCTCGAAGAGCAAGTGCATTCCGCGCGCCATGTCGCCCGACGCAAAGGCGCGATCCGACTGCTGCAGGAGCCCGCGCAGCCGGCTTTCTTCTTCTGACGACGCCAAGGTTGTTTCCCTGGGAGACCTGCGCGGATTCTGCGCTATTCTCGGGCCATGAAGAAATCCGCACTCGCGATAGTTGCCGGCGGGTTACTGGCCGCCTCGGCGCTGGCCCAGGTGCAGCCGCCGATCCTCCCACCTACCGGCGCCACGAAGGGCTGGACGACCGAGGACACCCGCGCCATCGAGAAGCGTCCTCACGAGATGGGCTACCTCTCGGCCACGATCGTGAAGCTCAGTGTCCGCAAGCGCACGGGGCGCTTCATCGTGACGCTCGACAACGGTCAGCGCTGGTCGCAGACGGAGAGCAAACCGGACGTGACCGTCGGCATCGGCGACGAGGTCAAGATCCAGAAGAGCACGCTCGGCTCGTACACGCTCGTCACCGAGCATGGCGTCGAGACCCGGGTGCGCCGCGACCGTTGACCGGCCGATCGGCTAGTCCCGCTGCGGGAGGCGGCTCGGGATGCCGTGCCGTTTCATGGTGACGTTGCTCGCGCCGCCGCGCGGCAGGAAGCGCACCTCGCTCTTGCGATAGTCGATCATCATCGCGTCGGTGCTGCCGAGCACGTCGATGCCGAGCACGATCGCCGGCTCGTCCTCGACTCCCCAGATCCTGAAGACCTCGAAGTCCCCGTAGACCACCTGCAGGCTGCCGATCTCCACGCCCGCGACGCGGATCTGCGGCGTCTTGACCAGGTCGCCGAACACCGCGTGCGAGGTCGCCGCGTAGACCTGCGTTCGGGTCGGCTCCGGCGCGATCTTGCGGCGTTCGCGGAGGGCCCGGAGCAGCGCGGGATTGCCGAGCGACCGCTCCGCGCCGGTGTCGATGATCGCGGCGGTCTTGATGTTGCCGACGCGCGCGTCGACCACCACGAGCCCACCGAACTCCAGCCGCGCGCGCGCCCGCTCCCATTCCTCGCCGACGCGCGGGCAGGCCTTGTCGTGGATCGCGAGCCGGCCGCGCACGAAGTTCACGACGAGACAGCCGCGCGCGAACGCATCCGCGCCGAAGATTCCGTCGGCATCGGCGAATACACGGGGCTCGACGACGGGCAGGCTGCTGTTCGTGAGCTTGATGCCGCCCGCGGTGATGTCGTCGACGAGCACCGTCGGCACGACCTCGGAGCCGGTGATGCCGCGCAGCAGTTTGCTGTTCGAGTGGTCGACGGGCAGAGACAGCCGCCGCACGACGCGCGGCGCGATGACCGTGCTCGAGGCGCCCGTGTCGACGACGAACGCGAACGGGCCAACGCCATTCACGTAGACCGGCGCCATCACGCGTCCGATGCGGTCGGGCTGCGTGGCCGCGACGTATACGAAGCTCTCGGGCTTGATCTCGGCGGGCGGCACCACTTCCAGCGAAGGCAACACGACGGGTGCGCCGGCCGGCTGCCCGGCGGCAGTCGGTTCGACGTGTGCGGAGGCGCGCGCGACGGGCGCCGAGGCGATGATCGCCAGGACTACGACTGCCTGAATTCGATGCGCCATGTCGAAACATTACTCCAATCGTTCCGCGAAAGGCGCGCGGTGCGCTGAAGCGTGAAGCAGGTTCCCGGTGCGGGACGGGCCCATGAATTGCCTTGCGGGTCACCCCACGAGCCGCACCGTCAGCGCGATGTCCGGTCTTCCGGGCCGCCTGCGTCCGGGGGCGGACGTTTCCGGCGGTTTGCGGCACGGCGGGAACGCTCCGCTGGCTAGAATCCGGGACATGACCTCGAAGCCGCCCGTGGATATCCGCGTGAACACCGACCTGTCGGCACGCGCGGAAGCCCGGCTGCGGGCGCTCACCGAATACGCCTTCGAGATCATCACGATCCAGGACGTCGAGGGCACCTTCACGTACGTCAACGAAGCCGTGAAACGGCACCTCGGCTACTCCGTCGCCGAGATCATCGGTCGAAGCGCCGCCGATTTCATCCACGCGGACGATCTCGATGCAATGCGCCAGCGTTTCCGCAGCGTGCTGGCGTCGACGGAGCCGAACCCCGATGCGAACTACTTCGAGTACCGGTTCCGCCATCGCGACGGGACCTGGCGCTGGCTCGAGAGCGTCGCCGTCAATGCGCTGAGGAATCCCGCGGTGCTGGGCGTCATCGCGCATTCGCGCGACATCTCGCGCCGCAAGGCCAACGAGCGGAGCCTGTCGCTGAACCACGCGCGTTACCGCACCGTCGCCGACCTGTCCGAGGGCGCGGTGCACGAGTACGTCATCAATGCCGCGGGCCGCTTCGAGCTCGAATGGACGCTGGGCGCGGAGCGCGTCTACGGCTGCAGCGACGAGGAGTACCGCCGTCGCGGCTGGGACAGCTTCGTCGTCGGCCAAGGCTGGAAGGATTTGAGTCTCGCGCGCACCGAACGCTACCTGCGCGGCGAGACGGTCGAGTTCGGCGCGCAGATCCGGCGCGCCGACGGGTTGGTCCGCTGGATCGAAGCGCGCAATACGCCGATCGCCGATCCCGCGACGGGCAAGTTCACGCGGCTGATCGGCGTGGCGATCGACGTCACCGAGCGCAAGCTGGCCGCCGATGCCTTGCGCGAGAGCGAGTTCCGCTATCGCACCGTGGCCGAACTCACCTCGGGGTTCGTGTACGAGGCCGCCGTCGACGAGCGCGGCGAGGTGCAGGTCGTATGGGCCAGCCCCGGGTGGGACAAATTCTTCGGCGGACCATTCGAAGAACTCAACCGCATCGGCTGGAGGCATTTCTTCCCGCCCTCAGACCACGCGGCCGCGATCCGCCGGCGCCTGAAGCTGCGCCGCGGCGAGCGCACCGTGATGGAGGTCGCGCTGCGCACGCTGAACGGCGCAACACGGTGGGTGCACCTCGCGAACCAGCCGCTCGTCGCGCCGGACGGGAGCGTGACGCGTTACATCGGCGTGGTTCACGACATCACGGACCGCAAGGCGAACGAAGAGGTCCTGCGTACTCAGGCCCTCGCCATCGAGGTGATGCACGAGGGCGTCGTGCTGTCCGACGGCGGCGGCGTGATCCGCATGACGAACCCGGCATTCGATCGCATGTTTCGCGCCGAACCCGGCACCCTGGCCGGCAAGCATCTCGATCAGCTGCCCTGCGAGCCGCCGCTCGATCGGCGCATTGCCGAATTCGCCGGCGAGGCCGGCCTGGTGCGCGCGGGCGCGCCGCTCGTGAGCGAACTCACCGTGCGTGGCGCCCACGACGGCACGCCCTTGTTCGTCGAGGCGGCGATCACCTCGCTCGTCCTGCGCGGTGAACGCTTCTGGCTCACGATGCTGCAGGATGCGACCGCGCGGCGTCAGCTCGAACGCGAAGTGCTCGAGGTCAGCAACCGCGAGCAGCAACGCATCGGCAGCGACCTGCACGACGGCCTGGGGCAGGAACTCACCGGAATCGCCCTGCTGCTGCGCGGCCTCGAGAACCGTGCGGAGCGAGAGGCGCCCGCGCTGTCGCAGTCGATCGAGGAAATCGCGCTGCTCGTCAACGACGCGATCTTCACGACGCGCGCGCTCGCGCGCGGATTGTCACCGGTGACCTTCGATCGTGGCGGTCTCTCGCTCGCGCTGGAAGAACTCGCACGCCGCCTGTCGGCCATGTTCCGCATCGACGTGCGCTGCGAGGCGATCGAGGCGATCGACGGCGGGCTCGACTCGGTGAATGCGCTGCATCTGTACCGCATCGCGCAGGAAGCCGTGACCAATGCCGCCCAGCACGGCGGCGCGGGGCACGTGTACATCACGCTGGTGCGCGACGGGGATCGCGGGTTGCTGCGCATCGAGGACAACGGCAGGGGCTTCAACCCCGCGACGCCGCATGCCAAGGGACTGGGCCTGCGCATCATGCATTACCGCGCGCAGATGATGGCCGGGAGCCTGCGCATCGAGAGCGACGCGGCTCGCGGCACGGTGGTGAGCTGCTGGTTCCCCCGCCAGGCTTGAGGGTGCCCGTGTCGGCGAGGGCATAGTCACCTTGTCTCAGCGACGCCCGATAGACCCCGCAGCAATCCTCTGCGACCACTCCGCCGGCCCCGTCCGATGCACCGACGTCCCGTTCGCATCGACCGCCACCGTCACCGGCATGTCCTCGACGGTGAACTCATAGATCGCTTCCATGCCGAGATCCTCGAACGCCACGACGCGCGATGCCTTGATCGCCTTGGACACGAGGTAAGCCGCGCCGCCCACGGCCATGAGATACGCCGCGCGATGCTTCTGGATGGCTTCGACGCCGGCCGGGCCGCGCTCGGCCTTGCCGACCATCGCGATGAGGCCGGTCTTCGCGAGCATCATCTCCGTGAACTTGTCCATGCGCGTCGCGGTGGTCGGGCCCGCGGGTCCCACGACCTCGCTGCGCACCGGGTCGACGGGACCGACGTAGTAGATGACGCGATTGCGGAAATCGACGCCGGGCGGCAACGGCTCGCCTTTCGCGAACAGGTCCGCGATGCGCTTGTGGGCCGCGTCGCGCCCCGTGAGCATGCGGCCGTTAAGCAACAGCGATTCACCCGGCTTCCAGGTCGCGACCTCCGCGGGCGTCAGCGTATCGAGGTTCACGCGGCGCGCATCGGCGGCCGGCGCCCAGTCGACCTTCGGCCAGTCCGCAAGCTTCGGCGGCTCGAGCCTCGCGGGTCCGCTGCCGTCGAGCGTGAAATGCACGTGCCGCGTCGCCGCGCAGTTCGGGATCATCGCGACGGGCTTCGATGCCGCGTGGGTCGGGTACTCGAAGATCTTGACGTCGAGCACGGTAGATAGGCCGCCGAGACCCTGCGCGCCGATGCCGAGCGCGTTCACGCGCTCGTAGAGTTCGATGCGCAGCTCCTCGGTCTTGCTGGACGGGCCGCGCGCCTTGAGATCCGCCATGTCGATGGGTTCCATCAGCGATTCCTTGGCGAGCAGCATCGCCTTCTCCGCCGAACCGCCGATACCGATGCCGAGCATCCCCGGCGGGCACCAGCCCGCGCCCATGAGAGGCACCGTCTTGAGCACCCAGTCCACGAGCGAATCCGACGGATTCAGCATCACGAACTTCGACTTGTTTTCCGAACCGCCGCCCTTCGCCGCGACGGTGATCTCGAGTTCGTCCCCCGGCACGAGGCGGGTGTGGATGACGGCCGGCGTGTTGTCCCGAGTGTTCCTGCGCGTGAAATTCGGATCCGCGACGATCGACGCACGCAGCTTGTTGTCGGGGTGCAGATAGGCGCGGCGCACGCCTTCGTTGATCATCTCTTCGAAGGAGAGCCGCGCGTCCCACCGCACGTTCATGCCCACCTTCGCGAACACCACGACGATGCCCGTGTCCTGGCAGATCGGCCGGCGACCCTCGGCGCACATGCGCGAGTTCGTGAGGATCTGCGCGATCGCATCGCGCGCGGCCGGGGACTGCTCGAGCTCGTAGGCCTTGCCGAGCGCCCGGATGTAGTCCGGCGGGTGGTAGTACGAGATGTACTGAAGCGCGTCGGCGACGCTGTCGATGAGGTCCTGCTGGCGGATGGCTTGCATGATGTCTTTTGCTTAAGTGGCGTTCACATTTTAGCGCGCCGAATTCGCGCCGTTTCGGTTAAGTTTTGGCTCATGACGCAAAGGAAACGAGTCATCGTGATCGGTGGCGGATTCGCGGGGCTGTGGTGCGTCCAGCGGCTCGCCAAGGCGCCGGTCGACATCACGCTCATCGACCGCAGCAATCACCATCTCTTCCAGCCGCTGCTCTACCAGGTCGCGACGGCCGGCCTCGCGGCGCCCTCGATCGCCGCGCCGTTGCGCTACATCCTGCGCGACCAGCGCAACGTGACGGTGCTCATGGGCGAGGTCGACCGCATCGACGTGACCGCGCGTACCGTCCATGTCGGCGGGCAGGCGCTGTCCTTCGACTATCTGCTCGTCGCCAGCGGCGCGACGCATGCCTACTTCGGCCGCGACCAGTGGGCGACGCACGCGCCCGGACTCAAGACGCTCGACGACGCGTTCCTGATCCGCCGCCGCGTGCTCTCTGCCTTCGAGGAGGCGGAGGCCGCGCAGGACAGCGCCACGCGCGACGCGTGCCTCACGTTTGCCGTGATCGGCGCGGGTCCGACGGGCGTCGAACTCGCCGGGACGCTGGCCGAGATCGCGCGACACACGCTGGCGCGGGAGTTTCGCCACATCGATTCCCGCCGCGCGCGGGTGCTGCTCATCGAGGCCGGGCCGCGCGTGTTGTCGACGTTCACCGAAGGGCTGTCGGAAAAGGCGCGCGCGCAACTGGTGAAACTCGGCGTCGAGGTGCACCTGGGCAAGCCCGTCACCCATATCGGGGATGGCTATCTCGAGTTCGGCGGGCAACGCGTCGACGCGCGCAACATCCTGTGGGCCGCCGGTGTCGCCGCCTCGCCGCTCGGCAAACAACTCGTCGAAGGAACCGGCAGTCCGGGGATCGATCGCGCCGGGCGCGTGCGGGTCGCGTCCGATCTGTCGCTGCCCGGTCACCCCGGGATCTTCGTCGCGGGCGACCTCGTCTCGATCGAGCTCGAAGGCAAGCCCGTCCCCGGCGTGGCGCCGGCCGCGAAGCAGATGGGCAACCGGGTGGCGGACAATATCCGCGCGCTCCTCGCCGGCAGGCCGACGACGGCGTTCCGGTACCGGGACTTCGGTTCTCTCGCGACGATCGGCCGCCACTCCGCGATCGTGCAATGGCCGAACCTGCGCATGTCCGGCGCGCTGGCGTGGTGGTTCTGGCTCGTCCTCCACATCTATTTCCTGATCGGCTTCCGCAGCCGTCTCATCGTGCTCATCAACTGGGCGTGGGCCTATTTCACGTACGCCCGCGGCGCGCGCATCATCATCAACACCGATTCCGACAGGGAAATTCATGGCAGCGAAGAAGAAGTCCGCGGCGAAAGCCGGGGCGCGTAAGGCGAGGCGCTCGCCCAGGCTCGCACCGAACGCGGTGAAGCGCGGGCTGTCCGCGACCGAGGTGGCGTTGGCGCTGGATCACCCGGACATCGCGCCCGTGGTCGAACTCGTGCGCGCCGCGGGCGGCGCGCCGCTCGGCGCCTACCGCGAGCCGCTCGGCGGTCGACCGCTGCTGCTGGCATCTCTGCCGTTCTCGGCGGTGCAGCCCACGCCATTCCAACGCGATCTTTCGCCCACGCACGCGAAGAAGCTCGCGGTGGCCATCGAGGCGACCTCCGCATTCCTGGATCCGCTGATCGTCGTGCGTGGCGAGGACGGCCGCTTCTGGACGCCGAACGGACGTCATCGCCTCGCCGCCGCGAAAGTGCTGGGCCTCAAGCAGATCACCGTGCTGATCTCGCCCGACGAGTCGCTGTCGTACCGCATCCTGGCGTTGAACACGGAGAAGGCGCACAACCTCAAGGACAAGTCCCTCGAGGTCGTGCGCATGGCGCGCAATCTTGCGAAGCGGGAACCGGCGCGGACCGAGGCGTCCCTGGCCGCGGAGTTCGAGGCGGCCGAGCTGCTCACGCTGGGACTGGTGTACGAGAAGAACCTGCGCTTCGGCGGCGGAGCCTACAGCCCGGTGCTCAAGAAGGTGGATCGACTGTCGACGAAGAAGTTGCCGGAAGGCCTGCGCGAGCGCACGGCCTATGCGGCGCGGCTGCAGGAGATCGACAACGAAGTGAAGCGCATCGTCGGCGAGCTCCAGGCGCGCGGCATGAAGTCGCCCTACCTGCGCAGCTACGTCGTGGCGCGCATCAACCCGGTGCGCTTCCACAAGGCGAAGCCGGGCGACAAGAAGCCGGCGATGCCGATCGCCCAGGCGCTGTTGCGCATGGTGTCGGCGGCGAAGAAGTTCGATCTCTCCCGGGTGAACATGAGCGACCTGGCCTTCGTTGCCGCCGGCGCCGAGTCAGCCGATTGACCGCTCCGCGAATAGACGAACCGGGCGACATCGCCGACGCGCTCAGCGCAGGCATGAACTCCGGCGGGTTGCTGCTGGACGAGTCCCAGCTCGGCGCGAAGTTCTTCGACATGCGTAGCGGTCTCGCGGGTGAAGTGCTGCAGAAGTTCACGAACTACCGGGTACGCCTGGCCATCGTCGTCGCGAACCCCCTCGCCCATGGCAGCCGCTTCAGCGAACTCGCCTGCGAACATCGCAGGCACAACGGCGTGCGCTTCTTCGAGACCGCGCAGCTCGCGCGGCAATGGCTGGCTTACAACCCGATCGTGAAGTGTTGACCCCGTAGGGTGATCCGGGCCTACAGCCGCGCGCCGGGGCGAACGTCAGGCTCGGGACATGCCACCCGTCCCGCGAGGCCTCGTCTATGTCAGCGATGACTCGCGCGGCATTCATCGCGTGAGGCGGCCCGGGCGCAAGGATGCCCCGCCCCGCTTCCACTACACCGGGCCCTCGGGACGTCGGATCAGCGACGCCCGCACGCTGGACCGAATCGCGAAGCTCGCCATCCCGCCCGCGTACGAAGACGTCTGGATCTGCAGGAACCCGCGCGGCCACCTTCAGGCCACAGGCCGCGACGCGCGCGGCCGCAAGCAGTATCGCTATCACCCGGGCTGGCGAACCGCACGCGACGATCACAAGCACTCGCGCATGCTGAGCTTCGGCAAGGCGCTGGCGAAGTTGCGCGCCGGCGTCCGCCGCGACCTGCGCCGCCCGGGAATGCCGCGCGAAAAGGTGCTGGCGCTGGTCGTCAAACTACTCGACTCGACCCAGGTACGCGTCGGCAACGAAGAGTACGCGCGCAGCAACGGCAGCTTCGGTCTCACGACGTTGCGCAATCGTCACGCGCGCTTCCCGGGCCGTGGCAAGGCGTTGCTGCACTTCCGCGGCAAGGGCGGCTCCGAGCACGACGTACTCATCGACGATGCGCGCCTCGCGAAACTCGTGCGCCGCTGCCAGGAGTTGCCGGGACAGGCGTTGTTCCAGTACGTCGGCGAGGACGGCGGACACCACGCCATCGACTCCGGGCAGGTGAACGGCTATCTACGCGAGCGGATGGGCGGTGAGTTCACCGCAAAGGATTTCCGCACCTGGCACGCGACGCTGCACGCGCTCACGCTGCTCGGCGACGTCCCCCTGCCGGAGCGCCGCTCGGAAGCCGCGCTGCGTCGCTGCATGAATGCCGTGGTGAAGGACGTGGCCACCGGCCTGCGGAACACCCCCGCGGTCTGCCGCAAGTCGTATATCAATCCCGCCGTGTTCGTCGCCTGGCAGGACGGCCGGCTGCGCAGCCGCGCGGTTGGCGGAAAATCGCCCGCCCGGGCCCTGCTGGCGCTCCTGCGCCGCGCAAGTTAGCTTTTCCAGGGGCTCGTGCCCCACTTCGGAAACCGGCGCCGAGGCGGCGCCGTCCATGAATTGTTTGTTACGCGTTGCAACCGTTGTGGGGAGTGCGGCGTCTATATGGACACAACAGACAGCAACGCTTCAAACCACTTTACGGAGACTTCCATGACCCGCTCGAACGATTCCCCGCTGCGCCGCGCCTACGAACAGTTCACCTCCAGCGCCGCCGCGCTCGCCGTGACCGCCGTTTTCCTGTTCAGCGTGAATGCCGCCGCCGCGGCCAACGCCGTCGCCGCCCAGAACGTCACGCCGAGCGTCACGATCCTCGTCCCGACGGTGACGATCGAAGTCGTCGGATAAGCGAGGCCTTTGACAGAATCGCCCGCGCGGCCGCGAAAGCGGCCGCTCTTTTTTCAGCCCGGCGATATCCGCGAACGCTTCACCGAGATTCTGCCGATCCAGCTGCAACGCTTTTGCGTGCTCGTGCGTCTATACAAGCGATCCGATCGACACGATTCGATTTCGTTACTCACGCCGGCAAGCGATGAGTCGATGCGTCGTCGGCGGTTTCTTCACCAGAGGAGGCTTTGCCCATGACTCGTATTCTCGAAAAAATCACCGTGAGCGCCGGTGCCGTCGCGCTGTCCGCCTGCTTCCTGTTCGCCGCGAGCGCGGGCGCTGCCGAACTATCCGCCGGGGCGGAAGGCATCGCGATCCAGTATTCGCAGGAGGAGCTCAACTCCAGCGCGGATGCGGAACGCCTCTACGGCAAGATCAAGCAGGCCTCGCGCAAGGCGTGCGGCCTGGGCGGCGGGTTCCTGAACCTCCAGGAACGCACGCGCGCCCAGAAGTGCGCCGCGGAGACGCTGGCGGACGTGGTCGCCAGGATCAACCGGCCGCAGCTGTCCGCCCTGCATACGTCGAAGGCGACGAAGTCGGGCTGACCGCATGATCGAGGCGGCGCGCCGGTGACCCCCGGCGCACTGCCGATCGGTCAGCGGTACAGCAGGATCTCCGCGCGTTCCTCTTCCCAGGACTGCTCGTCGCGGGCCGCGATGCGGTCGAGATCGCCGGGCGTCGCCGCCGGGTCGTCTACCCACTCGCGCAGCAGCTCACTGCCGTTGATGAGGTCGATGGCGAGACGGGTGCGTTCGTATTCGTACGGGAAGTCGCGCCACAGCGGGTACTCGCCGCGCAGGCGCCGGATGCACTTGAAGGCCCCTGCGACGAGGCGCCACGGGCGGAACTCGCCGTGGTTGTAGGCGCCGTCCTCGACGTGGATCTGGAATCCCGAGCAGAGTTTGCCCGAATGCTTCTGGAAGGTCGGCTCGAACCAGATCGGACGCAGTCGGCAGCCGCGCAGCCAGCCAGGCATGATGCGCTGCATCGTCGTCAGCAGCGAGCGCGGATCGAGCCCGGGCGCGCCTAACAACTCGAGCGGCCGCGTCGTGCCACGTCCCTCGGACAACGTCGTTCCCTCGAGCATCACGGTGCCTGCGTACGCGCGCGCCATCGAGACGTTCGCGGCATTGGGGCTCGGGTTCACCCAGTTGCGCTCGAGGAGCGGCCAGCCGTAGCCGGGCGATTCCTCCGGCTTCCAGCCGCGCATGGGGATCACGCGGTAGTCCACCGCGAGATGGAAGTGGCTGATGAACCAGATCCCGAGTTCGCCGAGCGTGAGGCCGTGACGCATCGGCAGCGGGCCGGCGCCGACGAAACTCTCCCAGCCCTTGCGCAGGCGCAGTCCTTCGACCGGGCGTCCGGCGGGATTGGGGCGGTCGAGCACCCACACGGTCTTGCCGTGCTTCGCCGCCGCCTCGAGCACATATAAGAGTGTGGTGATGAACGTGTAGATGCGGCAGCCGAGGTCCTGCAGGTCGACGAGCAGCACGTCGAAGTGCGCGAGCATCTCTTCCGTGGGTCGGCGGACTTCGCCGTACAGGCTGAACACCGGGATGCCGTGGACCGGGTCGCGGAAATCCTGCGACTCGATCATGTTGTCCTGCTTGTCGCCGCGCAGTCCGTGTTGCGGACCGAACGCCGCGGTGATGTCGAGCCCACGCACGGCACGCAGTGCGTACAGCGAGTGCTCGAAATCCGCGGTCATGGACGCCGGATGCGCGAGCAGCGCGACACGACGCCCTTCGAGCTCCTGCAGCAGCTTGTGGTCGCCCAGGAGGCGATCGATACCGAACTGGATCAAGGACGTCCCTTCAACCGAGCAAGATGGTCCGACCGTCCGGATGGTGGAAGTCGGGCTTGTCGGCCGGATGTTTGAGCGCCCAGTATGACAGTACGCGCGCCTTGTCCTCGACCACCGCGGACAAACCGAGACGCAGTCCCGGGCTCGCGGAGGCCTTCACGTACCACGCCAGGTCGATGGTCACCTCGAGGCTCAGCATCTGCGCCGCCATGTCCAGGGACATCACGGGCGCGGCGCCCTTGATGTGCGGCGCCATCCCCTCGCGAAAGCCCGTGAAGTGGTAGGCCGCCCAGGCGCCGGACGGTGAGAAGTTGTACTCCCAATAGTCCGAACCGTCGGGTCGGCCGACGAACGCCTCGAAGCAGGTGTGACGCCACAGCCCGTCGGCGCGCACTGGCGGGCGCGGCTCCGGCAGCCGCAGCGCGGCCAGGTCGCCCTCGAGCTGGTAGGTGAGCCGCAGGACCTCGGGTGCGGGACGGTCCACCAGCACCGCGATGCCGGTGACGGCGCGCATGGGGCTCATGGGATGCGGCGCCAGCCTGTGGCGAACGGAGGATTGCTGGGTCATGGTGGCCCCGAAGCATAACCCACTCCCCGGCCGGGGATGCGGTGGATCGCCGCAACGCCGGCCGCCGGCCGGTAGTTAGGTGTGCGCGCCGCTGCGTTCGCTGATCCACGACGCGAAAGCATCGAGCTGCGCGGCGTCGGCGCCCGCGACGCCGCGGCGTTCGCCGACGTACTCGTGCATCGCCTTGAGCAGCTTCGCGGCGAGCTCGCGTCTGCCGTCGAACAGGTTGAGATAGGCGCGCTTCGCGTCTTCCACGCGGTGGAGACCGAGGTACGCGTACCCGCGCCCTTCGATCGCCTCGGCGTAGTCCGCCTTGAGGGCCACTGCCCGGTCGTAAGCGACCAGCGCGGCGTCGTATCGGCCCAGCTTCCGGTTGAGTGAACCTGCGGCATTCCACGCTTCGGCCAGGCGCGGATTGAGCTTCGTCGCCTTCATCATCTTCTCGAGCGCGTCCTCGTAGGCATCCCGCGAGCGGGTGGCGAGCTTCTCGCGCTTCTGGGCGTCGGATTGCCGCGCCGCGTCGGCGGCCAGTTCGTCGCCCTTCTCCAAACCACGGACGCCGATGTTGTACTGCGTGCGCGCCGCGGCTTCGGGCGTCTGTTCCTTCGCCAGGCGCGACGCCGTGCCGGACTTGCGATCCACGCGCGTGGAATTCGGGCCTGTGTCGGTACCGGACTCGGTTTCGGCCCCGAATGCGGTCCACGTTGCGACGGCAAGATAAGCCGTCAGGACGGAAACGATGACTCGGGCAGGACGCATGACGAATCTCCGGAGTGCGGGTCGATGAGTCGAGTGGCTCGCGCGCCGGAACTCTCCGCGCCCGAGTCTGCTGCCCGCATAATGCACTCAAGGAGACTCCCATGAAAACATTCGCCTTGAGCGCCCTGCTCGCCCTAGCTATCCCGGCCATGGCGCCGGCCGCCGAAGCCAGCCTCATCCAGAAATCGGTCGCCAGCACCGAGCGCCCGGACTCCGATCGCGAACGCGACGCGCGCGACAAGCCCGGAGAAGTGATGGCCTTCGCGGGCATCAAGCCCGGCATGACCGTCGTCGACATGTTCTCGGCCGGCGGGTACTGGACGGAGTTGTTAGCCGGTGCCGTCGGGCCGTCGGGCAAGGTGCTCGCGGTCAACAACCTCCCCTACGCGGCCTTTTCCAAGGAAGGTGCGGCCAAGCGGTTCACCGAGGGCCGCCTGCCGAACGTCGAGCGCCGTCTCATCGAAGCGAGCTGGTTCAACCTCCCGCCGAAGAGCGCGGACCTCGTGCTCATCGTGATGGCCTTTCACGACGTCTACTGGATCGACGAGAAGGAAGGCTGGCCCGAGATCCATACGGACGGCTTCATCGAGTCTCTCAAGCGTGTCCTCAAGCCGGGCGGCAAGCTGGTGATCATCGATCACAACGCGGCCGCCGGCAGTGGCAAGGAAGCCGTCGGCAAACTCCACCGGCTCAATGAAGAGTGGGTGAAGAAGACCCTCGCGGCGCACGGCTTCGTCTTCGAGAAAGCCTACGACGGCCTGCGTAATCCGGCCGACCAGTTCGACAAGATGGTCTACGACGCGGCCGTGAAGGGCAAGACGGACCGTTACGTACAGATGTACCGGGTGAAATGATGCGCACCGCCTTCGTCATCGCGGGCGCCCTGCTGTGGGGCTGCGGCGCCTTCGCCCTCGCCGGCGAGAAGGAAGACGTCGCGGCTCTCACGAAACTCTCGGACGACTGGGACAAGGCAATCGTCCGCAAGGACGAGAGGGCCATCGCGGACAACATGGCGGAGGACTTCCGCCAGATCGACGGCGCCGCGAACCTGGAGACGAAGAAATCCTTCGTCGCCGGACTCTTGGATCCGAAGCTCAAGATCGACCCGTACACCGTCGAAGATTTCGAGGTGCGGCTGTACGGCGACACCGCGCTGCTTTCCGGGCGGTCGCGCATGACCGGCTCGTTCGATGGCAAGCCTTTCGTATCGAACTACCGCTACATCGACATCTACGTGCGGCGCGCCGGCAAGTGGAAGATCGTGAGCGTGCAGATCACGCGGATTCCGCCGCCGGCGAATACCGCCGCCGCGAACTGATTTCAGTTCGCGGCCTTCGGCAGGGAGGCGCGCGCCCGGGCGACGTCCGCGGCAGTCACCGCGGACGCGCCGCCGCCGAAAGTCGCGCGGATGAAGGTCAGGATCGCGGCCAGCTCGTCGTCGTCGAGCCGCGCGAACGGCGGCATCACGTTGGTGTTCTCGCCGTCCCTGCGCGCCGCCGAATCGAAGCCACCCGTGAGAACGAACAGCGCGAGTGGCGCGATCTCT
The DNA here is from genome assembly GCA_902826225.1 of uncultured Pseudomonadota bacterium. Taxonomy (GTDB): domain Bacteria; phylum Pseudomonadota; class Gammaproteobacteria; order Steroidobacterales; family Steroidobacteraceae; genus CADEED01. The sequence continues at coordinate 59,612 of CADEED010000004.1, forward strand.
CCCCGCACCCATGCGCCGCCGGTGATCGCCGGCTGCATGTTGGGCACGCCGTAGCCGTCGGACTGGTGGCAAGTCAGGCAGTGCCGCTGATACAGCTTCGCGCCGTCGTCCGCGGCCGCGCCCGCGGCGAGCGCGATGAACCCCAGTGCCCCGACGAGGCGTCGTCTCATTTGCCGGAGTGCGCGATGCGCCAGATGCGGCCCTTCTGCGAATCCGAAATGTACAGCGCCCCATCCGGGTGGACCGCGAGACCGACCGGTCGGAACACCGCGTTGCGCGGATTGTTGCCTTCGAGCGTCCCGGCGAAACCGTCAGCGAATTCTTCGAACTTGCCCGACGGCTTGCCGTCCTTCAGCGGCTGGAACACCACCTTGTAGCCCGCCTGCGGCTCGGGAGCGCGGTTCCAGCTGCCGTGGAAGGCGATGAACGCGCCACCCCGGTACTTCTTCGGGAAACTCCTGCCGTCGTAGAACAGCAGGTCGTTGGGCGCCCAATGCGCGGGAAACGCGACCAGCGGGTCAGGGTACTTTCCCTTGTCCGCCTTCTTCTTCGTGTCGCCGCCATACTCGGGCGCGACGATGCGCTCGTTCAGCTTCAGGTCCCAGAACGTGTACGGCCAGCCGTAGTCTCCGCCGTCCTCGATCTGGTGGAATTCCTCGGCGGTGCGCGTCGCGTTGTCGACGGCGTTGTAGAGCGCCGGGAAGAGCGTGTCCAACCCGTCACGACCGTGGATCGCCGAGTACAGCGCCTTCTGCCGCGGGTTCCACGTGATGGCGACGGCATTGCGCATGCCGGTCGCGAAGCGGCGTCCATCCGCCGGTGTCTGGTTCTGCTTGTTGCCGTCGAAGACCCAGACGCCGCCGTACCTTTCGAGGATCGGGCAGGGATTCCGGCCGGGCGATCCCTCCTCGCGGTCCTTCGCCTGGCAGGAGTTCGACGGTGCGCCGACGTTCACGTACAGGGTGCCCTTCTCGTCGAGGGCGAACGTCTTGTCCGCGTGCTGGCGTTCCGGCGGGAATTGCGAGACCACGGTTTCCTTCGTCGCCACGTCGGGGACGAGGGCCTTCCCGAGCTTGTAGCGATACACGCCGACGTTGTCCGAGGCGTAGAGGTAACCCTTATAAATTCGGACGCCGGTGCCTTTCACGTCGCCGAACGTGGTTACCTCATCCACCACGAAATCGCCATTCGTGTCGCGCATCGCGGTGAGGCCGTTGCGGCTCGCCAGGTAGATGTCGCCGTTCGGCGCGATGGCGAGGTGGCGCCCCGCGCCGGTCCCGGGCTGGACGACCGTCGCCGTGAACCCCGGCGGCAGCGTGGGGGCGGCGTCCTGCCCCATCGCGGCGCCCGCGAACAGGGCCGCGCAAACGGCGGCGGCCACATTGGCGATTCTAACTATTACACGGGGAAGTTTCGCGTGCATGGGGTCCTCGGGTCTCCTGTGATTCTCGCGGTGGACGCCCGTTGCACCACCGGAGCGCGATAGTGCGGTCGAACCGGTTGCGGCGCAACGGGGACTCGCCAACCCGCTGACAACCGTGCAGAATTCCGGCCGCGCCTCTCTCGAGCGCCGACCCGACAAACTCCAAGAAGCCGACATGCCACTCTTCGATCCCGCCATCGAACGCATTCTCGCGGAGTTCGAGCGCCGCGCTGAAGAGGAATCCCGCCGGACTGCGGCGCCGGGTACGCCCGGCATCGCGCTCGACGACCTGCTGCTGTCCGTCGGGCGCGAAGCCGGGACGCTGCTCTATCTACTAGCGACGGGCGCGGTATCACGCCGCATCCTCGAAGTCGGCTCGTCGTACGGCTATTCGACGGTGTGGCTGGGCGCGGCGGCCCGCGCGAACGGCGGAAAAGTGCAGTCGCTCGAGCTCAAGGATTTCAAGATCGAGCACGCGCGCCAGGCGCTCACGCGCGCCGGGCTCTCCAGCCGCGTGGAGTTCCACGAGGGAGACTGCCTCGAGACCCTGAAGGCGCTGCCCGGACCCTTCGACTTCGTGTTGCTCGACGTGTGGAAGGATCTCTACGTGCCCTGCTTCGAACTCATGCACCCGAAGCTGGCGCCGGGCGCGATCATCTGCGCGGACAACATGCTCCATCCCGAATCCGCGCGCCCCCACGCGGATGCCTACCGCAGGCGCGTGCGCGCCGCGGGAGACCTGGATTCGGTGCTGGTCGAGGTCGGCAACGGCATCGAGATCAGCCGCAAGCGCTAGAAGAACGACCGCGATACCAGCGCCACGAAGAAGCCGTAGAAGAGCGCCATGCCCACGAGCGCGAGCCGGCGCCACCGGGGCGGCCGCAGCGCCGCGGGCAGGATCCGCGTGTTCAGGTACAGCAGGTGCAGCGAGCAGATGACGAACACGGCGCCGCCGATGTTCGCGCCGATCTGCAGCAGCATCACGGGCTGCGCGAGCTTGAGCGCGATGACGCCCCACACCACGACGACACCGAGCACGGCGTAGTAGATAGTCCGCACGTCTTCCTTGACCGCCTTCCGGACGCGGGCGCTGCCGGTCCAGAGGATGTCGGTGATCGAACGCGTCATGCCTTCGATGACGTCGAGCTGGGTCTTGAACAGGATCCACGCGCCGAGAACGGCGACGACGATTCCGAGCCACAGCCCGGCGGTGGAGCCGATGGATTGCGCGAGCACTGCGCTGATGGCGAGGCCCTTGATGTCGGTGCCGGGCGGCAGGAACGTGACGTACAGCAGCGCGGGCAACATCATGCCGAGCAGCGCGCCGACGAAGAAGATGCCCCACTGGTCGACGCGCACGATGCGCCACCAGCCTTTCCAGCGCGAGAGGTTCGGCGCATCGGGCTCGAAGATGAAGCCGGTTTCCGCGAGGCGCGATTTCTCGCCGCCGACCACGCCGCCGATGTGCCCGACGCGCGAGCCCATGCCGTAGCCCTTGTCGCGGGCCCAGTTCGACAGCGTGAGATTGAGCACGCCGCCGCCGCCCGAATAGCCGACCAGTGCACCGAGCAGCAGGATGTCGAGATTGTCAGGCAGGAAGCTGAACTCGCGATGCACGGCATCGAACCCGATGAAGCCGACGAGGGCGCTCGCCCAGGTCTCGAGCGGCACGTAGATGCACGCCAGCACGAGGAACCCGCCGAGGATGCACGTGACGAGCACCCAGTTCAGCAGCTCGAGCGTGCGCGCGATGCGCCTGCCGAGCATCAGAACCAGGACGGTCGCGACGAACGTGCCGACGCCGATCCAGTAGATTGCGAGCGAATCGGCGGGAGGCGCGGCGAGGCGGCCCAGCGCCAGGAAGAAGATCGCGCCAGCCGCGGTCGCCGCCCAGGCCGGCCACCCGATCTGGAGGAAGTACAGCAACGAGTAGAACCACGCCCAGAACCGTTTGCCGCCCGGCGTGCGCATGAATCCGGTGACCACGGGTTCGCCCGTCGCGAGGGTGTACCGCATCAGTTCCGTGTTGAACACCGTCTGGAAGAAGACAGCCACCAGGGTGACCCACAACAGCGAGAGACCGTGCTTGACGAACATCGCGGGTCCGAGCAGGAACTCGCCGCTGCCGATCGAGACGCCGAGCACGATGACGCCGGGCCCACAGACCCCGATCCACGACAGGCCGCGCGGATAAGGTGGTTCCGGCAGGTCCGCCCGTGCCCAGGGTGCGAGTCTCTTGCCCGCTTCAGTGTCGGCCATCGCTCCCCCGTCGTTCCGAGGCTCCAGCATGACGAGGAATGCGCCGACATTCAAAGCCGACTGGAATCGCGGGTTCGGCCGGGTTCCTTCGCGGCGGCCGCGCTCGTTGCCGGAAATCGGGACCGGCAGGTGTCCTCCGCATTCCCACGTCCGCGTTCGCCGACCCGCAAGTGGCTGTTTGTAGTTAGGCTGCGTGCGCGCGTCGCGAATCGGCGTCGCTCGCAGCGCGGATTGTCGTGTGCGGCCGACCCGCGGCGCGAACCCGGCGCGCGAACGGGCGATTTCACGCTGGCACGGGGATTGCTTTCTCTGCTGGTACGCGGCCGGACGCCGAATTCACCCTTCGGGCGCCATAGCCGCACCTTTCCGATGAACAGGAGTTACGACATGAAATACCGAAAGACGCTGATCGCCGCGGCCGCAGCCGTGCTGATTCCGGTCGCCGGCACCGCGCTGGCCAACGAGGGCAAGGACTCCGGCATGGCCGGTTCCACTTTCGATTCGCTCGATACCAACCGCGACGGCCGCATCTCCAGCGCCGAGGCGGCGGCCGATTCGAAGATCGTCTTCGCGACGGCGGACGCGAACGCGGACGGTTATCTCGACAAGTCCGAGTTCAAGAAAGCCCACAAGGCTGCCAAGGATGGCGCGGCGACACAGTCCAGCGAGGAGCCGACCGCCGACCCCACGGCGCCGGAATCGTCGATGCCCCAACAGGACCAGTCGGCACCTGCGCCGGCCGATACGGAAACTCCGCGGCAGTGACCTGCCGTTGATCGGAAGCCCGCACGGCGCCCGCGGCTGTGCGGGTTTTTTCGTGACTAGTTCATCCTCGAGAAGCCGCCCGAGCTGCCTCCCGAGCTGCCGCCGGCGCCGGGACCGCGACCACCCTGCGAACGCGCGCCGCGGGCGAATCCGGGCCGTCCGCCGCGACGGCCGCCGCCGCCGCCACCACCGCGATGATCGCGGCGCTGGCCGCCCTGGCCGGTGCCGCTCGCACCTTGCGGGCCGCCCTGGCGCGAGTCGGGGGTGGAACCGCCCTGTTCGTGCCGGCCCTGTCCCTGTTTGCCTTGCGGCGCGCCGTGTCCGCGGCGGCCTCCGCGACCACCGCCTCGCCCGCCGCGTTGCTCGCCCCGGGGGCGAGGCGCGTCGGATCGCGGAGCGTCGACGCGCGGCGCATTGGCATCCGTGGCCGGCGCGGATTCGACGCGCGGCGCGCCGTCCGCCGGCGCGTCAGCCAATTCGACGTACGCGCCATGGTCCGCGCGTCCAGCCTGGGCGCGCGGTGAATGGCCGCCGCGACCGCGACCTCCGCCTTGGCCGCGCCCACCACCGCCGTGAGAGCGGCGCTGCTCGGGCCGTCGGCGCGGATCCTGGTGCGGCGAATACTCGCCGGACTCGCGGCTTTCCGCGCGGGGCGTGTGCGTCCCCTCCTTGATCTCGAACTTCGGCGTCGGCGCAAACTCGATCGTGCGCTTGAGCAGCTTCTCGATGTCCCGCAGCAGTGAAACTTCGTCCGGCGACACGAGCGACACGGCGGCACCTGCCGATCCGGCGCGCGCGGTGCGGCCGATGCGGTGCACGTAGTCCTCGGGCACGTTCGGCAGCTCGTAGTTGACGACGTGCGGCAGCTCCTTGATGTCGAGACCTCGCGCCGCGACTTCCGTCGCGACGAGCGCGGTGATCTTGTTGTCCTTGAAATCCTGCAGCGCTTTCACGCGTGCGTTCTGGCTCTTGTTGCCGTGGATCGCCATGGCGTTGATACCGGCGCGCTCCAGCTGCTGCGTGAGACGGTTCGCACCATGCTTGGTGCGCGTGAACACGAGCACCTGGTGCCAATTGCCCTCGTTGATGAGATGCGCGAGCAGGTGCCGCTTGTGTTCTTTCGGAACGCGGTATGCGCTCTGCTCGACTTTCTCGGCGGTGGCGTTGCGCGGCGTGACCTGCAGGCTCAGGGGATTCTTCACGAAACGGTTCGCGAGGTCGCGGATGTCGTCCGAGTAGGTCGCCGAGAACATGAGGTTCTGGCGCTGCACGGGCAGCATCTTGAGCACGCGCTTGATGTCGTGGATGAAGCCCATGTCGAGCATGCGATCGGCTTCGTCGAGGATGAAGATCTGGATCTCCGCGAGCGACACCACGCGCTGTTCACAGAGGTCCAGCAGCCGGCCCGGCGTCGCGACGAGGATGTCGGTCCCCTGACGCAGCTTGTCGATCTGCGGTTTCTCGGAGACGCCGCCGAAGATGGCCACCGACCGCAGGTCCACGTACTTGCCGTAGTCCTTGACGCTCTGTTCGACCTGCGCGCACAACTCGCGCGTCGGCGTCAGCACGAGCGCGCGCGGATTGCGCGCGCCGCGGGCAGCGAGTTTCTGCAGCAGCGGCAACGTGAAGCCGGCCGTCTTGCCGGTGCCCGTCTGCGCGCCCGCGAGGACGTCGCGGCCGGACAGCACGGCCGGGATGGCCTGCAACTGGATGGGAGTGGGTTCGGTGTAGCCCTTGTCGGCCACAGCACGGAGCAGCTCGGGCTTGAGCCCGAGAGAATCGAATGACATTGAAATGCCTTTTGGAAAGAGAGAACAGACTCGCACTGCCCGACTGGCGGGAGCGGTCATTAGCGAGGGATTTTGCGAATCGCGACACTCGCAGGGAGCATCGGGTGACTTGCGCGCTTGAGGGGGCGATGACCGCACGACCCTGAGTAAGCGGGCGCGACTATACCCATGAGCGTTCCCGAATGCCAGCCGGTGGCTTTCCGCCGTGAGAACGGCGGGATTTCGGTCACACTTGCGCCGGTCTCGGTGTCGCGTCCCTGAGCGCCGGGCGGCGAACGCATCCGTGCGGCATTGTCATCGATCCTTCACCCGTCGCCGGTGCAAGATCCCCGCGTACGCGCCATCGCTGAACAATCTGACGGCACGTCAATGGTGCGGCGCGAACAAGAACATGCACTTACGCCGTTTCACGGGATGGCACGTCGTTTGCTTTACTCCTGGCATCGCAGCTTTGAATGCTGAGTCGAACGGGTGATCCAATGGAATGCGTACCCCCTCGCTGAAGGCCATCAAGACCTTTCAGATCGCAGCCAAACACACGAGTTTCGCGGTGGCGGCCGACGAGTTGTGCATAACGCCCTCGGCGGTGAGCCACCAGATCAAGACGCTGGAAACGCAGCTGGGCCTGCCGCTGTTTTCGCGTACCGCGCGGGCGCTCGCGCTCACCGATGCCGGTGCGCGCTACCTCGAGCAGATAGACGATCTCTTCGTGCGTCTGGAATCGGTGACGGAACAGTTGCGCGCGCGCTTCGGCCGCGTGAGCGTGCGACTGCACGTCCCCGCGTATTTCGCGAGCGAGATGCTGCTGCCGCGACTGTCGGAGTTCTCGAAGCTGCACGACGCCGTCGACCTGCGCATCGACACGTCGGGCACGCATGGCCGCGAACACGCGGCCGAGGCGGACATCTCGATCGTCGTCGGCGCGGGGCCGTGGCCAGGACTGGTCGCGCACCCGCTGTTTGCGCAATCGCTCGTGCCGGCGTGCGCGCCGGAACTGCTCGCGGAGAAGCCGGTGCGCCGCCACGAGGATCTGAATGCGCACACGCTGCTCGTGCACGAGGCACGGCGCGACGACTGGGACCGCTGGGCGGCCGCCGTCGGACTGAAGAAGCTGAATCCGGCGCAGATCGTGCGCATCGATTCGATGTCCGCGGCGACGCGCGCGGCCGAGAAGAAGATAGGCATCGCGTTGCTGCCCGCGGAGCTTTCGCGGCGCAAGTTCGCCACCGGGCGCCTGGCGCGCGTGTTCGATGACGAACTGGTTACGCAGGAAGACTACACATTGCTGGTGAGGAGTGAAGACGAGAACCGTGAAGATATTCGCGCATTGTGCGAGTGGCTGGTGGGTTCCTGCCGGACGGTTGAGGAAAACTGATGAGCCGGACGAAACATCTCGTTTGTACGTGCACGCGACGGCCAGTAGTTTGACGATCGTCAGATCCACTTTCAGCCAGGAGCACAACATGATTCGTCGAGCCTCGAAACTCATTCTTCTGTCGAGCATCGTTGCGTTCGCGGCTCATGCGAACGCCGGTCCGTCGGTGGTCACTCCGGCGTTCGCCGCGTGCAGCAAGGCACTCGTCGAAACGCTGGCGAAGAACGAGACGCTGCCCACCTACACGCTGAGGGCGCCGAGCGGCTTCGTGTCCGACCTCGTGGACCCGCACTCCTTCACGGTATTCGCGAAGGACACGAAGACCCAGGCCCTGCTGGCCAAGGCTTCGTGTCGCGCGACGCCGTCGGGCCAGATCCTCTCTTTCAAGGCGATTCCGCTGAAGTCCTGATCCACGACAGAGGTACTAACTATCGCAGCTGAGTACGGCGAGGCGCGGACACCGGTCCCCTATCCCCCCTCTTTGGGGATCCGGTGTCCGCCTCTCGACCCGGCCGCTAGAATGGCCGGGTGAAACGACCCAGACGACTCCTCATCCTCAGCGTGTCGGCCGGCGCCGGACACGTCCGTGCCGCCCAGGCGCTCGAAGCCGCGGCCCGCGTCGCGAGCCCCACGCTCGACCCCACTCATATCGATCTGCTGACGCTGGTTCCGAAGGAATTCCGGGCGCTCTACGGCCGTCAGTACATCAAGCTCGTCGACAAACTGCCGCAGCTGTGGTCATACCTGTATGCGAAGTCGGACCGGCCCACGCGCGACAGCTTCATCGGCAGCCTCAAACGCGCCGCGGAAAAACTCAACACGCGCAAGCTGTTCGCCGAGATCGACCGGCTCGAACCCGACGCGATCCTGTGCACGCACTTCCTGCCCGCGGAGTTGCTCTCGCGGCGCAAAGCGCGGGCCGGCAGGCAGGGGCGGGCGCTTCCCCCCGTTTGGGTCCAGGTCACCGATTTCGACGTGCACGCCTTGTGGGTACACCCCCACATCGACCGCTACTGCGTGGCGAACGACGAAGTCGCCTTCCGGCTCGCGGACCGGGGAGTGCCGCGCGAGCGGATATCGGTCACCGGCATCCCGGTCGGGCCGCAATTCTCGGCACCGCTCGAGCGCGCCGCCTGCGCGGCGGAACTCGGGATCGCGCCGGAGAAGTTCACCGTGCTCATGATGGCGGGCGGGGCCGGCGTCGGGTCGCTCGACGAACTCGCGGCACGTCTGCTGCGCCTGCCGAACGACCTGCAGCTGGTGGCGCTCGCCGGACGCAACGCGGAGTTGCTGGAACGGCTGCAGTTTCTCGCGCGCACCCATCCCGGCCGGCTGTTCCCTGTCGGGTTCACCACGACGGTCGAGCGCGTGATGACCGCCGCCGATCTCGTCGTCACCAAGCCCGGTGGCCTCTCGGTCTCGGAATGCCTGGCGAAGGGCAAGCCGATGCTGCTCGTCTCGCCCATCCCCGGCCAGGAGGAACGCAACGCCGACTATCTACTCGAGGCCGGCGCCGCCATCAAGGCGGTCGACGCGGCGACGCTGGAGTTCAAGCTTGCGGTCCTGCTGTCTGACCCCGCGCGGCGCCTGCGGATGGGTGAAATGGCGCACGGAATCGCCCGGCCGCACGCCGCGCGAGACGTCATCGCGCTATTGTCGGCGCCGCCATGAAGCGCCTCATCGTCCTCGCCCTGGGTCTCGTCGCCGCCTGTGCCGCGGCGGAGAATTCGGTGCAGCCGCCGCGCCCCGCGCACTGGGCACAGCCCATCGCGCTGGAAGGCGTACCGAATCTCCACCGCATCACCCCGACGCTCTATCGCAGCGAGCAGCCGACCGCGCTCGGCATGAAGAATCTCGAGAAACTCGGCGTCCGAACGATCATCAACCTGCGCGCGTTCAACGACGACGAAAAGGAGGCGCGCGGCACGAACCTGCGCACCGAGCGCACGAAGATCCTGACCTGGCGTGTCGACGACCGGCACGTCATCGAAGTGCTGCGGATGCTGCGCAACCCGGGGAACGGCCCGTTCCTCATCCACTGCCAGCACGGGGCGGATCGCACCGGGCTCATTACCGCGATGTATCGCATGCTGGAGCAGGACTGGAGCGCCGACGATGCGCTGCGGGAACTGACCGAGGGCGGATACGGCTACCACTCGATGTGGCGCAACATCCCGCGCTATCTGCGCTCGGCGGACGTCGACAAGCTGCGCGCCGCCATCGCCGATTCGACGGACGTCTCGTCCACGGGCTCGACGCGCACCGTCACCGACAATTGATGCTCGGCGCCGCCCAGGATCACGCCGCGCAAGGGCGACACGTCCCCGAAGTCGCGTCCCCACGCCACCGCCACGTGATCGGTACCGGCGAAGCAGCCGTTCGTGGGGTCGAACTCGATCCAGCCGTACGGCGGGCTCCACACCGCCACCCACGCATGCGATGCGGCATCTCCGACCAGCTTCTTCTCGCCGCCGGCCGAGGCCACGTTCGTGCGTAGATAGCCGCTCACGTAGCGGGCGGGAAGCCCGCGTGAGCGCAGGCAAGAGATCATGAGATGCGCGAAGTCCTGGCAGACGCCGCGACGCTTCTCGAGCACCTCGGTGACCGGCGTGCTGATCGTGGTCTCGCCGGGCGCATAGACGATCTCCTTGTGCAGCTTTTCCGTCAGCCGCTCCGCGCACACCAGGATCGGCTGCCCGGCCGCGAAACAGTCGTGCGCGTAGTCGGTGAACGACTGCTTGAGCCGGACGTGCGGCGACTCGTGCCGGAACCGCGCGGCATCCAGCTGGTCGCGCGACGGCCACGCGCCGCGGTAGGCGAATTCTTCGCCGACTTTCTCCCAGGCCTCGGTGGTGTCCGCGTTCACCGCCGGCCGCGGATGCACTTCGATTTCCATGCGCGAAACCACCGCGAGCTCGCGATGCGGCTGCGCGAGCTCGACGCGGACGAGCGGGTTGCCGAAGGCATCGAACTCGTTCACGCGGCGGTGGTTCTCCGGGCAGATCTCGATGTCGTGTTCCAGGCATTCCTGGTAGGGCGCGGGGCGCGGCACCAGGTGCAGCAGGTGGTGCGAATGCACGACGTCCGCAGCGTACGTGTAGCGCGTCTCGTGGCGGATGCGGTACTTGCGTTTCATGTCGCGAGCGCTTGCGCGTCGGAATCGATGAGCGCGAAGTATCGCCGGGACAGCCGGTCCGAGAGCTCGCCAGACTTGTCGAGCAGTTCGCCGAGTTCGCGCGCCAGGCCGGCGCGTTCGCCCTCGCCCACCGGGCCCGCGGCATCGAGCCGCTCGGCCGCGCCCTGCGGCAGCATCGGCACATCGGGCACGCCGCGCTCGCGCTCGCCCTGGAGCGAACGGGCCAGGTCATCCAGGTCGCGGTCGATCGAGCGGCGCAGGAACACGAGCGCCATCGGGTGTCCGTCGTCGTACAGCAGCAGGTTCAGCATCTGCGACAGCCGCGGCGCGCCGATGTAGCGCGCGCGGTAGATGGGCGTGCTGTCGCAGACGTCGAGCAGCCATTCCACGGTTTCGGGGCGCGTCGCATGCCTGCTCGTGAGCTGGCTCACGAGGATGCGCGCGATGAACTGCAGGCGCTCGATGCGCCGCCCGAGCCGCATCACGCGCCAGCCCTCGTCGTGCATCATGTCTTCCTCGGAGAAGCCGGTGAGCGCGGCCAGAGAGAGCAAGGCGCGCTCGTAGATCTCGCGGCTGCTCCCGCGCGTCGCGGGCGCCTCCTGCATCTGGCGCTGCAGGCCGACGACGCCGCGCCAGTACCGCGCGGAGAGCCGGTTGCGCGACTGCGCGGCGCACCACGCCAGGTGCTTCACGTCGGCGTGCAGTCCCTGGTCGCCGGTGCGCAGAGCGTCGAGCACGTCGCCATCCGGCGCGACGGCGCCCAGGTCGCGGCAGGTCTGACGCGCGTGGGCCCACACGCGTGCGTCGCTGCGGCCGGCGAGCGTGCGCAGCAGCAGGCGTGCGTTGTTCTCGCAGCGCACGGTATAGCGGCCCAGCCAGTAGAGGTTCTCGACGAGACGCGAGGGAATGTAGTCCTGGCGCTGGTTCGCGGACCATTTTCCCGTGGGCATCGGGAATTCCTCGCCCGCGTCCTGCCGCGCCTCGGGCGCCAGCACCCAGATGTCCTTGGCACCGCCGCCGCGCTGCGTCGACACGACGTCGGCGGCCGCTTCGTTCGCGACTCGCGCGAGGCCTCCCGGCATCACCTGCACGCCCGCCGGGGTCACGACGGCGTACACGCGGATCGTGAGCGCGCGCGCGTCGAGCTCCGACGACGACGCGGATTTCCACACGGGCGCCTGTGAAAGACGCACGTGTTCCTGCGCCACGTAGGCGTAGGGTCGATTGCGCAATCGCTCGATCAGCTCGTCGCGGCGGACACCGGTGAAGTCGCGGCCGAACATCGGTTCGAAGCGCTGGTTCGGATACGTCGGCTTGATGACGAGCCGGTCGAGGTTGGACAGCACGTATTCGAGCGCCGGCTTCTCGCCGAGCCACCACGTGGCGACTTCCGGCAGGAGCAGTCTCTCGCCGATGAGACGCTCGGAGATCGGCGGCAGGAAGCCGAGCCATGCGGCGGATTCGATGACGCCCGTGCCGAGCGCGTTCGAGAGCACGACGCGGCCCGCGCGCAGGCTGCCCAGCAGCCCGGGAATTCCGAGCGCGGAATCGCCACGCAGTTCGAGCGGGTCGCAGAAATCGTCGTCGAGGCGGCGCAGGATCGCGTGCACCCGGCGCAGGCCGCCGAGTGTCTTCAGGAACACCGTGTCGCCGCGCACCGTGAGGTCGTGGCCCTCGACGAGCGGCATGCCGAGCTGGCGCGCGAGATAGGCGTGCTCGAAATAGGTCTCGTTGTAGGGCCCGGGCGTGAGGATCACCGCGAGGGGCGCTTCGTCGCCGGCGTAGCCGAGCATGAGCGAGCGCAGCGCGCCGAAGAACCCGCGCGTGCGCCGCACCGACAGTTCGGGGATCGTCTCGGGATGCACCTGCTCGAGGATCTCGCGGTTCTCGAGCGCGTAGCCCGCGCCCGACGGCGCCTGCGTGCGGTCCGCGAGCAGCCACCAGCGGCCGTCCGGCGCACGCGCGAGGTCGGCGGCGTAGACGTGCAGCCACTGGCCATCGACCGGCCGCAGACCATGGCAGGGCCAAAGATAGTTAGGGTGTCCGAACGGCAGCTCCGCGGGGATGTGCCCCTCGGCCAGCAGTCGTTGCGGACCGTACAGATCCGCCAGCAGCGCGTTCAGCAGGCGTGCCCGTTGCGCGACGCCCGCCTCGATGGTCTGCCACTCGGTGGCCGGCAGCACGAACGGCAGCGGGTCGAGCGCCCACGGCCGGTCCGCGCCCTGCGGATCGGCATAGACGTTGTAGGTGACCCCGTTCTCGACGATGAGGCGGCGCGTGAGCTCGAGCGAGCGCCGGACCGCGTCGGGAGATTCGTGGAGCCGCAGGCGCGAGAAGAGCTCGCGCCAGTGCGGGCGCATCCCGCCCTGCCCGTCGTTCAGCTCGTCGTAGCGGCGCAGGTCGTCCGGCTCGAGGACTGCGCGCATTTCTTCAGCGTCCCCCACCCATCAGACTTTACGCAGGTCGAGCGTGAACGGGAATTCCGGATTGATGGACTCGGGCGGCACTGAGACTTTGTTCGGCGTGTGCCCCATTCTGACAAATCGCGCGAGCCGCCGGCTCTCCGACTCGAAGGCATTCACGGGGAACGTGTCGTAGCTGCGGCCGCCGGGATGCGCCACGTGGTACTGCGCGCCGCCCATCGAGCGGCCCATCCACGTATCGAGCAGATCGAACGTGAGCGGCGCGTGGGAGTTGAGCAGCGGATGCAGCGCGGACGGCGGCTGCCATGCCTTGTATCGGACGCCGGCGACGAACTCGCCCACCGTGCCCGTCGGCCGCAGCGGGATGCACCGCCCGTTGCAGGTGAGCGTGTACCGGTCCAGCGCGAGGCCCGTGACTTTCACCTGCAGGCGCTCGACCGAGGAATCCACGTAGCGCACGGCGCCGCCGGCCGCGCCCTCCTCGCCCATCACGTGCCAGGGCTCGAGCGCCTGCCGCAGCTCGACCTCGGCGCCGGAGACGGCGAAATCGCCGTACTTCGGGAAGCGGAATTCGAGATGCGGCGCGAACCACTCCGTCTTCAGTGGAAAGCCCGCGCCGTTCTGCTCCGCGACGACGTCGCGCAGATCCTGCTCGATGAAGTACGGCAGCATGAACCGGTCGTGCAGCTCGGTGCCCCAGCGCGCCAGGCGCGCGGGCACATAAGGATCGCGCCAGAACCTGGCGATCAACGAGCGCAGCATGAGCTGCTGCGTGAGGCTCATGCGCTCGTGCGGCGGCATCTCGAACGCGCGCATCTCGAGCAGCCCGAGGCGACCCGTGTTCCCGTCGGGCGAGAACATCTTGTCGATGCAGAACTCCGAGCGGTGCGTGTTGCCCGTGGAGTCGATCAGCAAGTTGCGGAACAGCCGGTCGACGACCCAGGGTGGGGTGTTCTGGCCCTGCGGCGGCAGTTGCCTGAAGGCGAGTTCGAGCTCGTACAGCGAATCGTTACGCGCTTCGTCCACGCGCGGCGCCTGCGACGTCGGACCGACGAACAACCCGCTGAACAGATAGGACAACGCGGGATGGTTGTGCCAGTAGGCCAGCAGGCTGCGCAGCAGGTCCGGCCGCCGCAGGAACGGCGAATCCGCGGGAGTCGCGCCGCCGAGCACGAAGTGATTGCCGCCTCCGGTTCCCGTGTGGCGGCCGTCGAGCATGAATTTCTCGGTGGTCAGTCGGCCCTGGCGCGCGACCTCGTACAGATGAGTCGTGCGCTCGACGAGTTCGTCCCAGCTCGACGACGGGTGGATGTTGACCTCGATCACGCCCGGATCCGGCGTGACACGGAAACTGTGGAGCCGCGGGTCCTTCGGCGGCTCGTAACCCTCGAGCACGACGGGCGTGCCCAGCTCCTCCGCCGTCGCCTCGATCGCGGTGACGAGTTCGAGATAGTGCTCGAGCTCGTGTGTCGGCGGCATGAACAGATAGAGCGTGCCGTTGCGCGGCTCCGCGCACAGCGCGGTACGCGTGAGCTCCGCCTTCGATTTCAGGAACGCGGGTGGCTGCAGCGGCGCCACGATGCCTTCACGCGGGCGCGCCACCTTGCGCATGCCGGGCTCGCCGCCGGCAGGATCGCCGTCGCGCGGATCGCCGAAGAACTGCCGGCGGATATCGGCCGCGCGCGGCAGCGGCCGCGGCGGCGCCATCGGATCCGGCTCGTGGACGTACGGATACTCCGACTTCGAGACCCACGGCTGCGAATCGAGAGGCAAGCGATAACCGATCGGTGAATCGCCCGGCACCAGGTAGCAGCGCTCGCGCCGCAGGAACCACGGGCCGGTGCGCCAGCTCGACGAGCCGGGATCGCGCGTGATCGGCAACACGTGGCCGATCACGGTGTCGAGGCCCTGCTCGAAGATCTTCGCGAGGCGCGCTCGCTCGAGCGGATCCTCCAGCCTGGAATCGAACGGGTCGACGTTCGACGGCAGGCGGCGCTCGCGCCACAGGTAGTAGAACGCATCTTCGTACGCCGCGAAAAGATGCTCGCGCGCGAGGCCCAATCGGCCGGCGACGCTCGCGAGAAACGCGCCCGCCAGACCGGCGTCGACACCACGGCCGGGTCTCTCGTCGTCGAGCAGCGCGGGGTTCTGCCAGATCGGCTCGCCGTCGCGGCGCCAGAAGCAGTTGAGCGACCAGCGCGGCAGTTGCTCCCCCGGGTACCACTTGCCCTGGCCGAAGTGCGCGAGTCCCGTGGGCGCATATCTCTGCCTGAGACGATTGTAGAGATCGACCGCGAGCCGCCGCTTGTTCGGCCCCATCGCCGTCGTATTCCACTCGGCGCCGTCCGGGTCGTCGATGCTCACGAAGGTCGGCTCGCCGCCCATCGTGAGCCGCACGTCGCCCGCGAGCAGCTGCGCGTCGATCTGGTGTCCGAGCTTCTCGATCTCGGACCACTGTTCTTCCGCGTAAGGCTTCGTGACGCGCGGGGCTTCCCAGACGCGTTCCACTTTCATGTGATGCGCGAACTCCACCTCGGCCTTCTCGACGGCACCGGTCACGGGGGCCGCGGCCACCGGTTCCGGCGTGCAGGCGAGCGGGATGTGGCCCTCGCCGGCGAGCAGCCCGGAGGTCGGGTCGAGACCGATCCAGCCGGCGCCGGGTAGATAGACCTCGCACCAGGCGTGCAGATCGGTGAAATCCTTCTCCGGACCCGAAGGACCGTCGAGGGATTTCATGTCCGCCGTGAGCTGGATGAGATAGCCGGACACGAAGCGCGCGGCGAGTCCGAGGTGCCGCATGAGCTGCACGAGCAACCAGGCGGAGTCGCGGCACGAGCCGGACTTGCGCAGCAGCGTGAGCTCGGGCGTCTGCACGCCGGGCTCCATGCGGATGAGGTACTTGATGTCGCGCGACAGCTTGAGGTTGAGCTCCACCAGCCAGTCGATCGTGCGCTTGCGCTCGCGCGGAATCGTGCGCAGGTATTCCTTGAACAGCGGCTCGCCGCGGAACATGACGAGGTACGGCGCGAGGTCGCGCTTCTCCGCGCCCTGGTAGGCGAACGGATACTCCTCCGCGTACGGCTCGAGGAAGAAGTCGAACGGGTTCAGCACCGCCATCTCGGCGACCAGGTCGACTTCGATCTTCAGCTCGCGCGTCTTCTCCGGGAACACGAACCTGCCGAGATAGTTAGCCTCGGGATCCTGCTGCCAGTTGATGAAGTGCTTCGCGGGAGAGACACGCAGGGAGTACGACAGGATGCGCGTCCGGCAGTGTGGCGCGGGACGCAGCCGGACGACCTGCGGCCCGAGAGCCACGAGGCGATCGTACTTGTAGTGCGTGACGTGATTGAGCGCGACGTGGATGGACACGGCGGCATTCTACACACCACCCTAACAGCGAGGTTCGCACCAAAAGGCGCCAAGACAAGGCGTGCGGCACCATCCGGGAGCGCCCACGACGAGCGGCCGCACTTTTTTGAACGCCGCCGGCGGCCTCTGGTATTTTGGCCCGAACCACTCCGACAATGAAAACCGACTGGACGTCATACCCTTCTCCCGGAATCCACGACGAACTCGTGGGTCCCGGCGGTGGAGCACGCGCCGCGGGCCGCGCCCTGATGCGCTACCTGACCGAGATGGACGGCGACGAGATCGCCGTCCGGCAGCAGGCGGCGGAGCTCGCCATCAAGGCCATGGGCATCACGTTCACCGTCTACCACGAGCAGGATGGCTCCATCGACCGCGCCTGGCCGCTCGACATCATCCCGCGAACGATCTCGCGCAAGGAGTGGCAAAAGATCGAGGCCGGCCTCAAGCAGCGCGCGGCCGCGCTCAACCTCTTCATCGATGACGTCTACCACGAGCAGAGATTCCTCAAGGACGGGCTCATGCCCGCCTCGATCATCGCGACCTCGAAGAACTACCGTCCGAACGTGAAGGGCATCGATCCGCCGCTCGGCACGTGGGCGCACATCTGCGGCTCCGACCTGATCCGCGACAAGGACGGCACCGTCTACGTGCTCGAAGACAACCTGCGCGTGCCGTCCGGCGTTTCGTACATGCTCGAGAATCGGCAGGTCGTGAAGCGTGTGTTCCCGGAACTCTTCGAGAGCGCGGCGATCCTGCCCGTCGACGACTATCCGTCCCAGCTCTACGACATGCTGGTCGCGCTCTCGCCGCGCAAGGAGACGCGCCCCGAAGTCGTGGTGCTCACGCCCGGCATCTACAACTCCGCGTACTTCGAGCACTCTTACCTCGCGCGCCAGATGGGCTGCGAGCTCGTCGAGGGCCGCGACCTGGCGGTGGACAGCGACGACTGCGTGTACATGCAGACGGTGCGCGGCTGGACGCGGGTCGACGTCATTTACCGGCGCATCGACGACGACTTCCTCGACCAGGAAGTCTTCCGCAAGGACTCCTCGCTCGGCGTGCCCGGCCTGATGCGTGCGTGGGCCAAGGGCAATGTCGCGCTCGCCAACGCGCCAGGCGCGGGCGTCGCGGACGACAAACTCGTCTATACGTACGTTCCGGACATGATCAAGTACTACCTAGGCGAGGATGCGATCCTGCCAAACGTGCCGTCGTGGCGTTGCGGCGAGGACAAACAGCTCGCGCACGTACTCGACAATCTCGAGCAGCTCGTCGTCAAGCCGGTCGACGGCTCCGGCGGCTACGGCATGCTCATGGGGCCGATGTCGACGAAAGCGGAGCGCGGCAAGTTCGCCGATTCGCTGAAGTCGGACCCGCGCAGCTTCATCGCGCAGCCGGTGGTCACCCTGTCCACTGTGCCGACGCTCGTGAGCGACCGGCTCGAGCCGCGGCACGTGGACCTCAGGCCGTTCATCCTCTCGGGCCGCGAAATCCACGTGACGACGGGCGGCCTGACGCGCGTCGCGCTGCGCAAGGGATCGCTGGTGGTGAACTCGTCGCAGGGCGGCGGCAGCAAGGACACGTGGATCGTGGATACGGATAGTTAGATGCTGGCACGGGTCGTCGAAAACGTATTCTGGTTGACGCGGTATCTCGAACGCGCGGAGAACACCGCGCGTCTCATCGGCGTCAACACCAACCTGTTGCTGGACCTGCCGGGCGGCATCGCGCCGGGCTGGCTGCCGCTCGTCGACATCTCGGGCAACCGCGCCGAGTTCGATGCGCGCGGCACGAAGGGCGAGGAGCGCGACGTCGTCCAGTTCCTGATGGCCGAAGAGAAGAACCCCGGCTCCATCGCGACCTCCTTGCGCATGGCGCGCGAGAACGCGCGCACGCTGCGCGAGATCCTGCCGGCCGAGGCGTGGGAGCTGCTGAACCAGTTCTTCGCCGACTTCACGAAGGACCTGCCCACCGGCATCAACAAGCGTTCGCGCTTCGAATTCCTGAAACGCATCGTCATCACGCTGCAGACCATCGCCGGGATGCTCGACGGCACGATGAATCGCAACGATGCGTACACGTTCGCGCGGATCGGCCGCAATCTCGAACGCGCGGACATGACCAGCCGCATCGTCGACGTCCGCTCGGCGCAGTTGCTGCCGGCCGAAACGCCGGAGCTGCGCCCGTTCGAGACCGTGCAGTGGATGAGCGTGTTGAAGAGTCTCTCCGGCTACCAGATGTACCGGCTCAAGATGCGCACGCGCGTGCGGCGTGA
Source organism: uncultured Pseudomonadota bacterium (assembly GCA_902826225.1). Classification (GTDB taxonomy): domain Bacteria; phylum Pseudomonadota; class Gammaproteobacteria; order Steroidobacterales; family Steroidobacteraceae; genus CADEED01. The sequence continues at coordinate 78,427 of CADEED010000004.1, forward strand.
CGACGTGCTCCAGTTCCTGTTGCGCGACGACGAGTTCCCGCGCTCGTGCCGCTTCTGCCTGACGCAGGTCGAGGCGTCATTGGCGACGCTGCCGCGCAGCGAGGGCGTGCTCGAGGTGCTGCAGGGTGCGGAGCGGTTCATCGACCGCGCGGCGCTCGCGACGCTGGACCAGCCTGGCATGCACGCGCTGATCGACGAGATCCAGCTGCACATCAGCAACGTCCACGCGCGCCTTGCCGGGATCTATTTCCCGTCGGGCGAGGTCGCGGGCGTGCTGCGCATGCGGCCGAGCCAGTCGCAGTCGCAGCGGCAGAGTTCGCTGTCCTTCGGGGACGCCGCCAAGGCTTGAGGCGGCCTCCCGGCCACTATCTACCGGTCAGCGGATGCCTTGCGCCCACCGGGCTCGATCTTCCTCGACGTCGTCATGTGCTGCTCGAGCACACAGCGCGCCGTCTCGGCCGCACGCCCGACGAGCTCGCGCGCGCCCGCGCGCAGGTGATCGCTCGCCTCGACGAAATCCACGTTGCGCTCCATGTCCTCGGCTTCCCAGCCCAGCGAGTGCGCGATGAACGGGAACTGCGGCAGCAGGAATCCGATCTCGCTGAAGAAGCCCATCATCTGCCCGGCCACGGCCTGGATGCCGTCCTGCCCGCCCGTGATGATGAACGCCGCGACCTTGTTGCGGATCATCACCTTGTCGTTGATGGTGATCTGGTTCTGGATGCAGTTCATGCGCTCGACCATCTTGTAGTAGAGCGAGCTCGCCGCACCCCAGCGGATCGGCGTGGAGACGATCAGGATGTCGGCCCAGAACACCGCCATGTCGTAGACCCGGTCGAGCTGGTCGGTCTGGTCCATCGACGTGATCGAACACGGCCACGTGCACGCCTTCGCCGCCTTCGAGTAGTAGCCCTCGCAGTGGCGGAAGTTGAGGTCGTTGAGCCTGATCAGTTTCGTCTCCGCGCCGAGCGCGGCTTTCGCATGATCGAGCGCGACGGTGAGCAGGTGCTCGGATGTCGAGAAGCGCGGGTTCTTCGGATCCATCGCCGTCGTCGAGATGCCGCCGACGCGCAAGCCCCCCGGCGCGCGGTCGAGCGAACGCTCGAGCGGATGCGCCTCGTGCGGCAGGTGGCCGCGCTTGCTCACGGGCTTCGCGGTCACCAACAACCGTCCGTTCTCCTCCTTCACGCCGTAGCCCGGGACCTTGTCGGCCTCGTAGCCCGGCTCACCCTCGCCCGTGCAGCGATGGAATTTGTACTGGTGCCAGGGGCAGACGACGAACTCGCCGTCGAGCCGTCCCTTGCCCAGCGGTCCGCCGACGTGATTGCAGACATTCGAGATCACGCCGAATTTCCCGTCCTTGAACGAGACGGCCACCTTGCGTTCGCCGAGCGAGGCTTCGCGCAGCGGCTGGCGCCTGAAATCCTCGGCCGCGCCGACGTCGATCCATTCCTCTGCTGCCATGACTGCTCTCCGCTCGCGAGATGCGCATGATATCGCCGAAACTCGCCTAGACTGCGCGGGAACGCATGGCGGGGAGAACGCATTGATCACCGAGCAGGAGATGGAGCGCGCGACGATGGCGCGCGTCACGTGGCGGCTGCTGCCGTTCCTGCTGCTCCTCTACATCATCTCGTGGCTCGATCGCGTCAACGTCGGGTTCGCGAAGCTGCAGATGAACGAGGATCTCGGCCTCTCCGACACGATGTACGGCTTCGGCGCGGGCATCTTCTTCCTGGCGTACGCGGCCTGCGAGATCCCGAGCAACCTGCTGCTCGTACGCTACGGCGCGCGGATCTGGATCGCGCGAATCATGATCACGTGGGGTCTCATTTCCGCCGGCATGATGTTCGTGCAGGGGGAGTGGAGCTTCTACTTCATGCGCGTGCTCCTCGGCGCGGCGGAAGCGGGATTCCTCCCCGGCATCGTCTACTACCTCAGTCAATGGTTCCCGCGCGCGCACCGGGCGAAAGCAGTGTCCTGGTTCATGATCGGCATCCCGCTGTCGATCGTGTTTGGCGGCCCGCTGTCCGGATGGTTGTTGGGCTTCGACGGTCACCTCGGTCTGCACGGCTGGCAGTGGATGTTCCTGGTCGAGGGCCTGCCCGCGGTTCTACTGGGCTTCGTGGTGCTCGGCTTCCTCACGGAGAAGCCGGCCGACGCACGCTGGCTCACTGCGGAGCAACGCACCTGGCTGAGTGGGCGCATCGAAGCCGAGCACAACGCGGCCGTCGCCCAACATGGCGTGTCGCTGAGGCAGGCGCTCGCGCATCCCACGGTGTGGATGCTCGCGGTCATCATGTTCTGCTGCCAGACCGGCAGTTACGGTCTCACGCTCTGGGTCCCGACGATCGTGAAGGGTCTTTCGGGCTACACCGATCTGCAGGTCGGGCTCTTTTCCGCGATCCCGTACATCGCCGCGGCGATCGGCATGGTGTTGATCGGCCGCAGCTCCGACCGAACCGGCGAGCGGTTCCTGCATGTCGCCGTGCCGTCAGCCATCGGTGCGCTCGGATTCGTCGCGACCGGCATGATCTCGGCACCGATGGCCGCGATGGTGGCGCTCTCCGTCGCCGCGGTGGGCGACTACGCGACGCGCGGCCCGTTCTGGGCGCTACCGGGGCGGTTCCTGTCGGGTAGTTCGGCGGCCGCAGGCATCGCGCTGATCAACGCGATGGGCGCGGTCGGCGGGTTCATCGGGCCGTATGCCGTGGGCTATCTCAAGGATACGACCGGCAGCTTCCGCAGCCCGCTCTATCTACTGGCCGGGATCCTCATGGCGGGCGCCGTGCTGACGCTGTTCCTGCGCAAGTCGTCCGTACTGGCCACGACGAAGGACTGAGGAGTCAGAAAAAAGGGGTCAGATCTATTTTCCGCGGCCGCCGCGGAAAATAGATCTGACCCCTTTTTTCGGCACCACTTTCCGGGCTCGATCGGCCGCCGATGACCAACCGTCCCGTGCTCCTGCACGCGAACACCCTGCGGGTCCGGTTCGGCTCGCAAGACTGCACGGCACCCGCCAAATAGTTAGGGCAAAAGAAAACGCCGCCTGTTGCCAGGCGGCGTTTCGGTCGAAGGACTCCGATCCAGCCCCTCATCCCCCCTCTCGACTCACTTCCCGCGAAGTGACGCATTTGTACGCCTCGCCGCGACAGAAGGAAAGGGGTCTGTAGCGGGAACGCGACCCGGAAGTACGCGCAAGTGCCGGCCATTCCGGCAGCTGTGGACTGCGCACAACGCCCCCGGCAGGGCTCTGGCCCGGCCGTCTATCCCTTTCGGGACGTCGATTGCGCGAAAAAGGGAGCACCTCCCGCCTGTCCGACCGCCAGACGCGGCGGGTCCCGTTCGCGCCGTCTAATGACCGCTCGCGACCCTCACCGCGTCTGCCGTCGCAATACCCGGCGCGGGTGGGTCGCCACGACGAACATGCCGCCACCCCGACATGTCGTCGGCAACTCAAAGTAAAGGTGATACATGCGAAAGCTGATTGGAAAACTAGAATCCCCCGTCTTCCTGGCGATGCTGCTGATCAAGGCGATCCTCGTGGTCGCGGTGCTCACGGGCTGCACGACGGCCCCCGACGTGCGCATCGACAAGGCCCCGGCGGCGAACCTTTCCCAGTACCGTACGTTTGGTTTCTACGACCATCTGCCGACGGACAAGGGCAGTTCGTACACGAGCATCATGAGCTCGCGCCTCAAGCAGTCCACGCGCGATGAGCTCGAGCGTCACGGTTATGTCTACAGCGACAAGAACCCCGACCTCAAGGTGAACTTCAACGTCCAGGTCACCGAGCGCCAGGAGCTGCGCAGCTACCCGACGAGCAATGGCGTGTTCGTGCGCCGGGCCGGCCTGCAGGACTACAGCCTGGTCAACTACCGCCAGGGCACGGTCAGCATCGACCTCGTGGACAACCACCTGAAGTCGCTGGTCTGGCAGGGCATCGCCGACGGCCGCGTCGACGACAAGATGATCGAAGACCCGGGCAAGTCGATCGACACCGTCGTGAAGCACATCTTCGTGGGCTTCCCGCTCAGCCAGAAGTGAGCCGGCTACGGGGTGACGGTCACCGCGAGGGTGACCGTCACCGTCGCCCGCGGCAAGGCGGCATGGATCTCCCCGTCGAGCTCGCGGTCGCGTTGCTGCCCGCGGCGCCCGCCGCGCCCAACTGCTTCCCTCTCGCGGCCGGCACCGAACCCCGGACGCGCCCAAGCCGCAGGATTTCATGGATCCCAACTACCCGGGCGCTGGCAGATGTCGGTGGAGGCAGCGGTGAAGGTGCTGCGCGAGCAAGAGCGTCTACCGGCGCGAGCCGACGGACCTCGATGAGCTGCTCTCCGACAAATACCAGTTGAGCCTCGGGTTCAGGCACCGCTTCGACTGCTGCGTGGTGTCATTCGCGGTCACGGAGAATCTGTAGAATCTGAACAACACGCCGGATGTGGGATTTTTAAGGCCGGCTTCGCCTATGTCCCGGGATCAGGCCGCACTAGGGACTGTCCCCTTCACTTCGGCCGTTTCGTCGATCCGCCGGCTCAGCACCGTCGTCACGTTCGTGTCGCCCGCGGTCAGCATCGCGTTCGAGTTGAATTCGACGATCCAGGCAAAGCACTGGTCGGGCGGGAGCGCGCGCGCGTAGTGCCAGCCCTGCGCGTAGTCATAGCCGGCGGCGGCGAGAAACTGCGCGTCCCATTCAGTCTCCACGCCTTCGGCGACGAGTTCCAGACGCAGTGCGTGCGCCATCTGCGCCGTCGACTCGACGATGATCCGGTCGTCGGAGTTGTTCCGCATGCCGAGCACGAACGACTTGTCGAGCTTCAGGGAATGGACCGGCAGGTCGCGCAGATAGCCGAGCGACGAGTACCCGGTGCCGAAATCGTCGATCGAGATGGAGACGCCGAGCTTGTCGATCTCCTGGATGACGCGCAGGGCGCGCACGGGGTCGAGCATCATCGCGCTTTCGGTAATCTCGAGTTCGAGCGACGCGGCGGCAACGCCCGAATCCGCGAGCAATCCCGCGAGCTGTGCCGGGAATGCCGTGTCCTGCAGCAGCCGCGCGGAGAGGTTCACGGCGACGCGCACGCGGACGCCCTTCTCGCGCCATTCGCGGATCCGCGTGAGCGCGCTGCGCAGCGTCCACTCGGTGAGCGGACGGATGAGGTCGGTGGCCTCGGCGATCGCGATGAACTCGGCCGGGTTGATCGCGCCCTGGGTCGGATGCATCCAGCGCAGCAGCGCTTCGGCACTCTCGACGAGGCCGGTGCGCAGGTTCACCTGCGGCTGCAAATGCAGTTCGAGCTGGTCGGAGGCGATCGCGGAACGCAGCTCGCCGCCGATGGCCAGCTTGCGCACCGTATTCTCGTCGTGCGCCGCGTCGTAGTACTCGAACGGCGTGCCGCGGCGCTTGGCCACGTACATCGCGATGTCCGCGTGTCGCAGCAACGTCTGCGCATCGGGCGCGTCGTGCGGATAACGCGCGACGCCGATGCTCACGCCGACCTCGAGGGAAATGCCGGCCACGTCGATCGGCGCACGCAGCGAGTCGTTGAGCGCCTGCGACACCTCGCTCACGGCCGCGTCGTCCGCCGACGTATCGAGCACCACGGTGAACTCGTCGCCCCCGATGCGGGCGATGAATCCCGCGGCTCCGACGGCGTTCTGGAAGCGCTGCGCGACCTCGCAGAGCACGCGGTCGCCGACGTTGTGGCCCAGCGTGTCGTTGACCTCCTTGAAGCGGCACAGGTCGAGCATCAGCAGCGCGACCTTCGGCGGCATCACGCCGCCCGTGAGCGCGCTCTCGAGGCGCGACGTCAGCGCGGGGCGGTTCGGCAGGCCAGTCAGCGAATCGTGCGTGGCCTGGTGCTGCAGGCGGCGCTGCTGTGCGCGGCGCTCGCGGATGTCGCGCACGATCGCGGTGTAGAGGCGCTCGGTGTTGAGCCGCACGCGACTCACCGAGATCTCGACGGGGAACACCTCGCCATCCAGCGTGCGCGCATCGCACTCGCGGATGAGGCCATGCATGGATCCGAGACGCGTGCCCGCGCCGTCACCGGCGAGCAATGTGATGAACTTGGAGATCGGCTCGTCGACCAGATCGTAGGCGGCGCAATCGAACAGGCGCGTCGCGGCCGGGTTGGCCGTCTTGATGAGGCCGTCGTCGTCGATGCACACGATGCAGTCCGTGGAGGACTGCACGATGCTCTTGAGCAGCGCATCGCGGCGGCGCATGCCGAGCGAGTACGTCAACGCGCGCCAGGTCTGCTCGTCGAGCGAGCGCAGCGTCGTCACGGCGAACAGCAGCGCCACGGCCATCATCGGCGTGGCGGCATCGAGCCACAGCCGGTGCGCCGAGAAGGCGTACACGGAGAGACCCGCGATCGCCGCGAGCAGGCCGAGGACGACGACGAGATTGATTCGCCAGGTCGCGGAACGCTTCCGCGCGAGCAGGTGAAACGCGAACGCCGCGAGCGCCACCCACGCCGCGACCAGCGCGAACGCGACCCACGCGGGCAGTACGCGCGGAGCGCCCGCATTGACTGTTTCCGCGGCCAGCGCCTGCACGACGATCCCGGGCAGCGAGCCGTACACGGGTACCGGCGGCATGTCGTTGAGCTCGACGGCGGTGCCGCCGACGAACACCTGCTTGCCGGCGAACGTCTCGCGCGGCACGCGGCCCTCGAGTACGTCGACGTACGACACGTAGGTGAAGGAAGCGGGCGAGATCGAGAAGTCGATGAGGACGTCCTGGTCCTGCGCGAGCACGCGCCGTGGATCGATGATGCTCGGCACGCGTTGCCCCTCGAGCTGCCAGGCATTGCGCCAGGCGCGCGTGAGACCGTCGGGCCCCACTTCGCGATTGACCGACGCCAGTTCCGCGCGCCGCGCGAAGCGGGCACGTGGCTTGACGACCAGCAGGTTCTCGTCCGTCGGGCTGCGGAACTGGAAGAAGGTCGGCAGCGCGAGCGGGAAGTTTCGCGGCTTGCCGAGCGCCATCTCGAGCGCGGCGTCGTCGAATCCGTTGGACTGGGCGCTGAAGTCGATGTCGAAGAACACGCGCGCCGGCTCCGCGGCGGAGAGTCGCTCGATGAGCTCGGCATGATGCCGCCGCGGCCAGGGCCACTCGGCCACGGCGTCCAGGCTCGCCGCGTCGATGCCGACGATGACGATGTCGGAGTGGACCTCGTGAATGAGCGCGCGGGCCCGCGCGTCAGCCGCTGCGTTCTCGATCGGTCGCAACCAGCCCGCGAGGCGGACGGCGCAGACAATCGAGACCACGGCGAGCGCGATCAGCCACCAGCCGTGACGGCGGCCGACCCGGATCATTTCCTCTTCTTGCCCCCGCCCAGAAGACCACCGAGCAGTCCGCCGAGATCGGGAGTGGTCGCCGGCGGGTTGGTGGAAGGGGCCCCCGGGTTGCTCGCGTCGTTGTGGTCGGCGTCGTTGCCGTGACCATTGTTGCCGTCGTCGAGACCCAGATCGAGGCCGAGCCCTAGATCCACCCCGCCGAGTGTCACTCCGATATTGACGCTGCCGCCGCCGAGATCGACGCCGCCGCTCACGCCCGCATCGACGCCGCCGACGTTCGCGCCGACATCCACGTTGCCCGCGACCGTGCCGTCGCCGATG
>CADEED010000005.1:0-57226 GCA_902826225.1 uncultured Pseudomonadota bacterium
GCTCGTGTGGGATGTCGGCCACCAGGCGTACCCGCACAAGGTGCTCACGGGCCGCCGCGCCCGTCTCGACACGATCAAGCAGAAAGACGGGCTCGCCCCGTTTCCGTCCCGCGCGGAGAGCGAGTACGACACGTTCGGCGTCGGCCACTCGAGCACCTCGATCTCCGCCGCGCTCGGCATGGCGGTCGCGGCCGAGCTGAACCGTGATCCACGCCGCGTGATCGCCGTGATCGGTGACGGCGCCATCACCGCCGGCATGGCGTGGGAAGCGTTGCTCAACGCGGGCGCGCGCAAGACGAACCTCATCGTGATCCTGAACGACAACGACATGTCGATCTCGGAGAACGTCGGCGCGCTGTCGAACTACTTCTCCAAGGTCCTGTCGGGGCGCATGTACTCGACGCTGCGCAAGGGCGGCAAGAAGATCCTCAAGCAGATGCCCACCATGTGGGAACTCGCGCGCCGCTCGGAAGAAATGATGAAGGGCATGGTGTTGCCCGGCACCATCTTCGAGGAACTCGGGGTCAACTACATCGGCCCGCTCAACGGTCACGACATCAAGGAGCTCGTGACTACCCTCGGCAACATTCGTGACTTCAAGAAGGACGGGCCGCAACTGCTGCACGTCGTCACGAAGAAGGGAAAAGGCTACGACCCGGCCGAGAAGGACCCGATCAAGTGGCACGGCCCGGGTCCGTTCGATCCGGCGAGCGGAACCATCTTCAAGGAGAAGGTCCAGGGCCCCACCTACTCGCAGATCTTCGGCCAATGGCTGTCCGACATGGCGGACCGCGATCCGCGCATCGTCGGCATCACGCCCGCGATGCGCGAGGGTTCGGGCCTCGTCGAGTATTCGAAGAAGCATCCGCAACGCTATTTCGACGTCGCGATCGCCGAGCAACACGCCGTGACGTTCGCGGCCGGCCTTGCCTGCGAGGGACTGCGGCCGGTCGTGGCCATCTATTCGACCTTCCTGCAGCGCGCCTACGACCAGCTCATCCACGACGTCGCGCTGCAGAACCTGCCGGTGCTGTTCGCGCTCGACCGCGCGGGACTCGTGGGCGGCGACGGCGCCACGCACCAGGGCTCCTACGACTACTCGTTCCTGCGCTGCATCCCGAACCTCACGGTGATGGCGCCCGCGGACGAGAACGAGTGCCGGCAGATGCTCTACACGGGCACCACGCTCGCAGGGCCGTCCGCGGTCCGCTACCCGCGTGGTACGGGCCCGGGCGTGACACCGGTGGCGGAGATGACGGCCGTCCCGGTCGGCAAGGCGCAGATCCGCCGCATGGGCAACTCCGGCCTGCTCATCCTCGCGTTCGGCGCGCTCGTGAAATCGGCCGAGACGATCGGCGAGCATCTCGATGCGACTGTCGTGAACATGCGTTTCGTCAAACCACTCGACGAAGAACTCGTGGTGCGTCTCGCGGGCTCGCACCGCGCGCTCGTGACGATCGAGGAGAACGCGGTGGCGGGCGGCGCGGGATCCGCCGTCATCGAGTTGCTCGCGAACTGCGGCAACCCGCTGCCCACGCTGACGCTCGGCATCCCCGACCGCTTCATCGAGCACGGCACGCGGGACGAATCCCTCGCCGCCGCCGAACTCGATCTGCCGAGTCTCGATTCCGCGGTCCGGAGCTGGTGGGAGCCGCTGCGCGGCACGAAGCTGGCCGCTTCCGGGACATGAATCGGCGTTTCAGCTCCCCCTCCCGTCCGAGGGGTTGATCCCGGGCCCAAAGCCCGCAAACTGTCGCCCCATGAAGCCTGCCGTCGTCCCCCAGCCCCGTGCCGTCACCGTCGAGGACGTGCAGGGCCGTGCGGATACGCGCCAGATCCCGATCAACCAGGTCGGCATCAAGGAAATCCGGCATCCCGTACGCGTGAAGGACCGGTCGGCCGGCCATCAGCACACGGTCGCCACGTTCAACATGTACGTGAACCTGCCTCACAACTTCAAGGGCACGCACATGTCGCGCTTCGTGGAGATCCTCCACCACGAGCGCGAGATCTCCGTCGAGTCCTTCGGCACGCTGCTCGCCGAGATGACGGACCGGCTCGAGGCGAGTTCCGGTCACATCGAGATGTCGTTCCCCTACTTCGTGATGAAGAAGGCGCCCGTATCCGGCGTCGAAAGCTACATGGATTACCAGGCCACGCTCACCGGCAAGCGCGTGGAGGGCGTGACGGAGATGTGGGTCAAGATCGTCGTGCCCGTCACGAGCCTCTGCCCCTGCTCGAAGAAGATCTCCGAGCGCGGCGCCCACAACCAGCGCTCGCACGTGACGATCTCGGCGAGATTGCGCGAGCACATGTGGATCGAGGAACTCATCGAGGTCGCCGAGTCGGAGGCGTCGTGCGAGCTCTACGGCATCCTCAAACGCCCCGACGAGAAGTACGTGACGGAGCGCGCCTACGACAATCCGAAGTTCGTCGAGGACCTCGTGCGTGACGTCGCCGTGCGTCTCAACAACGAAAAGCGGATCGCGGCCTACGTGGTCGAATCGGAGAATTTCGAGTCGATCCACAATCATTCCGCGTACGCGCGGATCTCGCGCGACAAGGACGAGAGCGAGCCGGACCGCGATACCCCCTGAGCCGGTCGCGCAACGCCGCGGGCGCGCCGTGCGACCCGCGTCACAGATTATGTCCGCGCCCCGCGGACTCTCACCGGCACGAGAGCTGAGTCCGGAATCCCCTGCCTGCTTCCGCTGGAATGCGCGCATCGATTCGCCGCGATTCCTCACGGAGCGAGATGTCGGGCAGGCCCGAAAAAACCGGTTCGCGTCGGCTGTTCGCCTTGGGAGCGCTCGCCGCGCTCGCCTCGATGCAGGCCGCCGGCGCGACGCTTGCCGTCACCGTGCACCAGCGCGACGGTCATCCGCTCTCCGGCGCCGTGGTCACCGTCGAAGCGCTGTCTCCCGCGCTGGCGCCACCGGCGCCGGTCGAGGCGATCATGGACCAGGTGCAACTCGAGTTCGTGCCCGACGTGCTCATCGTCCCGGTTCGTTCGACCGTGCTTTTCCCGAACAGCGACGCGGTGAGCCACCAGGTGTACTCGTTCTCGAACGCGCGCCGCTATCAACTGCCGCTGTATCGCGGCAAGGCCCATCCACCGATCACGTTCGATCAGACCGGCGTCGTCACCCTCGGCTGCAACATCCACGACAACATGCTCGCGTACATCGTCGTGACCGACGCACCCTTCTTCGGGCGCACGGGCAAGGACGGGGCGTTCGGCGCTGGCGACGTGCCCACGGGCCGCTATCGCCTGCGCGTCTGGCACCCGTCGATCAACGAGCCGGAGGTGGAGCGCGTCGTCGAAGTGTCGGGCGACCGCGCGTCGTTCGAGATCGCGCTGACGCGCGATCTGCATCCCGCGCCGCTCACCGGCCGGCCCCACTCATGGGACTACTGAAACACGCCGCGATCGCAGGCGCGCTGGCCGCGAGCGTCGGCGCGCGCGGCGCGGACTGGGAACTCGCGCTCGACCTGCGCGCCGTGAGTTCCGACGGCCGCGAATCCTTCCTGGAGAACGGACAGGGCAAACTGCGCTTCGACGGCGAGCACGAGGGCATCCAGCTCGGCCGGCTGCGCGCCGCGCTCGATCAGCCGCTCGGCGAAACGTTCGCGGCGCACCTCGAGGTCTCGGCGTGGGACGGCGACGACAAGAACCCGCTCGATCTCACCGAGGCATTCCTCGAGTGGCGCCCGTATCCGCGCAGCGGCTTCCGCTCGCGCGTGCGGCTCGGCGCGTTCTATCCACCCATGTCGCTCGAGAGCCGCGCGCGCGGGTGGGAAACGCCGTACACGATCACGCCGTCGGCGATCTCGTCGTGGATCGGCGAGGAAATCCGCACGGTAGGACTCGAGGGCCAGGTCGACTGGCTCGGTACGCGCCTGGGTCATGCCTTCGACCTGCAGTTCACGGCCGCGCTTTTCGGCTGGAACGATCCGGCCGGCACGATGATCGCGGCGCACGGCTTCGGTCTGCACGACCGGCAAACGACGCTGTTCGGCCGTGTGGGAGCGCCGCAGACTTACCCGGAGCTCGCGAAGAAGGAACTCTTCCACGAGATCGACGACGAACCCGGCTACTATGTCGGCGCCCAGGTGCGTTGGCGCGATCGCGTGATCCTGAACGCCCTGCACTACGACAACCGCGCCGACCCCGCCGCCGAAGCGCCCGACATCCGCGATTTCGCTTGGTATACCGAGTTCGACGCCGCGGCGCTGCGCATCGAGAGCGGCAACGGCTGGACCTTCCTCCTGCAGGCGCTCGACGGGCATACGGCGATCGATCCATTCGAACCGCTGACGTGGACGTTCGACTCGCAGTCGCTGCTGGTCGCGAAACGCTTCGGTGCGCACATGATCGCGGCGCGGGCCGACGCCTTCGCGGTCGAGTTCGAAGACGACCCCGCCGCCTGGGGCAGCGAGGACGGCGAAGCCTGGGCGCTCGCCTACTCGTACGACCAGGGCGGTCCGTGGCGATTCGCGCTCGAGTGGTTGCGCGTCGACAGCGATGTGCCTGCCCGCCTGGGGCTCGGCCAGAGCCCGCTGGCCTCAGAGTCCAAGATCGAGTTCTCCGCGCGCTACGCGATCAGCGGATCTCTTTGAGGTCATGACCTCACGCTAGACTTCAGCCATGAAACGCACCCTCTGGGTCGCCCTCCTGTCGCTGGCGTCGATGGTTCACGCGCAGGAGCCGAAGAAGGCCGCACTGCTCGTCTTCGCCGCCGCATCGCTCACCCAGGTGCTGGAAGAACTGTCACGCGAATTCGAGCGGGCGAGCGGCGTCACCGTGAAGCTGTCGTTCGCGGCGAGCTCCGCGCTCGCGCGGCAGATCGAAAGCGGCGCGAAAGCGGACGTATTCGTCTCGGCCGACCAGGAATGGATGAACTATCTGGACGAGCGCAAGTTCATCGCCGCGGCCACCCGCCGCAACCTCGTCGGCAATCGCCTCGTGCTCATCGCACCGGCCGACAGCAGGATTGCACTGAAGATCGCACCGGGATTCGCGCTCGCCGCGTCGCTCGGAGATGGCCGCCTGGCCACCGCGGATCCGGACACGGTGCCCGCCGGCAGATACGCCCGGGCCGCACTGACCGCGCTCGGTGCCTGGGATGGCGTGGAATCGAGGCTCGCGCGTGGCGAGAACGTGCGCACCGCGATGATGTACGTGGCGCGCGGCGAAGCGCCGCTCGGCATCGTCTACGCCACGGATGCGAAGGTCGACCCGAAGGTGCGCATCGTCGACACCTTCCCCGGGAACAGCCACCCGCCGATCACCTATCCCGCGGCCGCGACGAATACAGGGCAGCCGGAGGCGCTCGAATACCTCGAGTTCCTCGCGAGTCGCAAGGCGGCGGAAAGCTGGCAGAAGTTCGGCTTCCTGAAGCTGCCGAAATGAATCGCGGATCAGCCGGTTGAGCTGTCGTTACCCTGCAGTCGCGAGACCAGGGCCCGCAGGAAGACCCGGTTGAAACGCAGCTGGCAGGCGGCAGACACCTGCTCGAGCAGCGTCGAACTCACCTTCAGCACGTTCACCGCGGTGTCGGCCTTGATCGTGGCGGTGCGGCGCGCGCCGCGCACGTAGCTGGTCTCGCCGAAGCAGTCGCCCGAGTCCATGTGTCCGATCGTGCGGCCATGGCGTTCGACCAGACACTTACCGTCGACGAGGATGTAGAAGCGATCGTCCATTTCGCCTTCCTTCACGATCTCCTCGCCAGCAGCGTAGACCTGCAGCGTGCTGGCGCGCAGCACCTCCCAGATCTCCGCGTGCGAGAACTCGTGGAAGAAACGCAGCCGGCGCAGCACGTCGAACTGCTCCTGCTGGTCGATGCGCGCCTCCTGCTCGCGCAGCCGCTGGTGGACCCGCGTGAGTTCCGCGGCGAAATCCGCGCCCGATTTCTGGCGCTTGTCGGGCGACTTCATCATGGAAGTCGTGACGATCTCCTCGAGCTCCTCGGGGATGTCCTTGCGCTGCGTGTGGATCGGCGGCGGCGTCGCGTAGACGATCTGGTGCAGCAGCTTCACGAGATTGCCCGCGCGGAACGGACGGATGCCGGTGAGCAGCTCGTACATCACGGCGCCGAGCGAGTACAGGTCCGAGTGATGCGTGAGCTCCAGGCTCTGCACCTGCTCGGGCGACATGTAGGAAGGCGAACCCGCGATGCCCTCGATGCGCGAAATCTCGGAATCCGCGACGAGCGCGATGCCGAAATCGATGATGCGCACGTCGGAATCCTGCGTGAGCATGATGTTCGACGGCTTGATGTCGCGATGGATCACGCCGCGCGTATGCGCGTAGTGCAGCGCCTTCGCGCACTTGAACATGATCTCGACCACGTCGTCGATGCGCAGCAGGTTGTCGGGCCGGCAGTACGCAGACAAGGTGCGCGCGCCGTGCACGTGCTCGGTGACGATGTAGCAGCGGCCGTTTTCTTCGCCCGCGTCGTAGATCGGCAGGATGTGCGGATGCTGCAGCATGCCGACCATGTGCGCTTCCGAGAGGAACATCTTGCGCGCGATCTTCGCGCGCTCGTCCGTCGCGTCGGTGTCCGCGTTGTAGACCTTGATGGCCACGTCCCGCCCGTAGTACGGATCGTGCGAGAGGTATACGGTACCGGTGGAACCCCGGCCGACCTCGTTGATGATTACATATTTACCGATGCGATCCGGAACGCGGTTTTCCAGGATCTTCGCCGCTTGGTGCTCGGGGGCCGTGTTGGTTGCTTGCAGCGACATCAGGATTGCTTACGCAGTCCGGCAAAAGGTGTCGGCAGAATACGGCCGGTGCCGGTGATGGGATGTGACCCGGGTCCCGGATCATCTGGCGCGGAGCATCGTCCCGGCGCGTGTCACTCAGACGAAATGATCGAACCCGGCCCGCGAGAACTGCATCACACCGCTGCGTGAGAAAACCCTGACACCGGCGTGCGCCACGAGGCTGCCGATCCTCGTCACCGGCCCTAATCCTCGGGCGATCGCGTGCGTCATCGCGCCGAGCCGCGCCAACGGGACCGTGAACAGCAGTTCATAGTCTTCGCCGCCCGTCAGCGCGTACTCCCGCGCCAGTTCGCGCCCGACGGCCCCCAGCAAGGCCTCCGATACCGGCAGCGACGTCGCGTCGAGCTCCGCCCCGCAACCGCTCGCGGCGCAGAGCTTTTCGAGATCGCCACCGAGCCCGTCGGACACGTCGATGCAGGCGCTGGCGAGCCCCCGCAGCGCGATACCCACGTCGCAGCGCGGTGTCGGGAACAGGAACCGGTCACGCAGGATCTGCGCGGACATCGGGTCGGTGACATGCAGCCGCCCCTGCTCGAGCGCCAGGCCCGCTGCGGCATCGCCGGGCGAACCCGTGACGAACACCGCATCGCCAGGCTGACCGCCGCGGCGTTCGAGCGCCATTCCGATCGGCACGATGCCGGTGAGGGTCACGGTGATCGAGAGCGGACCGCGCGTCGTATTGCCACCGACGAGCGCCACGTCGTGCCGGCGGCACAGATCGCCCGCCGCGCGCGCGAACTCCGCGAGCCAGGGCTCATCGATGCGCGGCAACGTCAGCGAGAGCAGTGCCCAGGCCGGCTCGGCGCCCATCGCGGCGACGTCCGAGAGATTCACCGCGAATGCGCGGTGGCCGAGCGATGTCGCGGAGGCGTTGGGGAGGAAGTGCACGCCCTCGACGAGCGAGTCCGTGGTGATGACGAGCTCGCGCGATGGCGGCGGCATGACGATCGCGGCGTCGTCGCCGACACCCAGCCGCACGTCGGCGCGATTCGCGCCCAGCCGCGCGAAGTACCGGGCGATGATGTCGAACTCTCCCGATGCGTTCACTCGCCACTCCTGACGGCGACGAAGCTTCGCCGTCCGGGAGTTGTCGGTGGATCAACGTTCGAGGGGGCGCAGTTCACGGGCGGCTTTGTCGAGCACCGCGTTGACGAACTTGTGACTGTCGGTCGCGCCGAATCGCCTGGCGAGACCGATGGCCTCGTTGATGACGACGCGGTACGGCACGTCCGGCGACGAGCGCAGCTCGTGCGCGCCGACCCAGAGCACCGCGCGTTCGACGGGATCGAGCTCGGTGGGCTTCCGGTCCATGAACCCCGCGAGCGCCGCATCCAGCGCCTCGCTGGTCCCGCAGATGTCCGTGACCATCTGGTTGAAGTAGCCGCGATCCGCCTTGCGCATGTCTTCTTCGTCGGCGAACTCGTTGACGACGTCCTGCCACGGCGCCGCGTTGATCTGCCAGCGGTAGAGCGCCTGCATCGCGAGCTTGCGAGCGACGGCGCGCCGCGCGGAGGCAGGGTTGATTCCACCCCGGCTCATCGGCGTGCCTTCTTCGCGGACTTGCCGGGCCTGGACTTCGGCACGGGTGACAGCAGTCCGATCATCTCGAGTGCGGCTTCCATCGATTCGCCGCCCTTGTTCATGCGCGCGACGTCGGCGCGCTCTTCGGCCTGCGGCCGGGTCTCAGTGGTCAGCACCCCGAAGACGACAGGTACGCCGGTAGTCAGGCCCGCGTCCATGAGTCCGCGCGCGCACTCGCCCGCCACGAAATCGAAATGCGGGGTGTCACCGCGGATGACACAGCCGAGCGCGACGACGGCGTCGCACTCGCCGCTCGCGGCGAACATCTTCGCGACGAGGGGCAGCTCGAATGCACCCGGCACGCGCTCGACCAGGCAATGCGCGGAATCGCCGCCGTGCTGGCGCCACGCGGCGGTGGCGCCCGCGACGAGCTGGTCGACGAGCCCGGCATTGAAACGCGCGGCGACGATGACGATCCGCCGGCCGCGGGCGTCCAATGGCTGAGTCGTGGAATTGGAACCGGTCATGCGCGCGCGATTATAGGGACTCGTCGGCAACGTAGCCCGTGATCTCGAGGCCGAACGCCGCGATTCCCTGGAGCTGCTTCGGCGCCGACAGCACCTGCATGCGGGTGATGCCGAGATCCTTGAGGATCTGCGCGCCGATTCCGTATGTGCGCAGCACTGGCGGCGCCCCGCTCGCGCCCGCCTTGGCCCGGCGGTCGGCCAGGCCCTGCACCGAATCCGCCAGCTCGCGCGGAGTCGAGTCGTCACGCAGCAACACGATGACGCCCGTGCCCACACCGGCGATCTTCCGCATCGCGTTGCGCAACGTCCACGTGCCGCCGGCTCCGCGCACGCCGATCACGTCGGCGAGCGTGTCGACGAGGTGCACGCGCACGAGCGGCGACGCCGTCTTCGCGAGGTCACCGCGCACGAGCGCCAGATGGACGTCGCGATGGACGTGATCTTCGTAGGCGAGCAGTTCGAACGCGCCGAACTCGGTGTCGATGGACTGCGCAGCGATGCGCTCGATCGAACGCTCCTGCCGCAGGCGGTAGCGGATCAGGTCGGCGATCGTGCCGATCTTGAGGCCGTGACGCTCGGCGAACGCCTCGAGATCGGGACGCCGCGCCATCGTGCCGTCGTCGTTCATGACTTCGACGATGACCGCCGACGGATCGAGGCCCGCGAGCCGCGCGAGATCGCAGCCGGCTTCCGTGTGTCCCGCGCGCGTGAGCACGCCGCCGGGCTGCGACATCACCGGGAATATGTGGCCCGGCTGCCGCAGATCTTCCGGCAGTGCGCCCGGCTTCACCGCGGCGCGCACCGTCTGCGCGCGATCGTGCGCGGAGATGCCCGTCGTGATGCCCTCCGCCGCCTCGATCGACAGCGTGAAGTTCGTGCGGTGCTCGCGGTGCGTCTCGCTGACCATGAGCGGCAGACGCAACTGGCGGCAGCGCTCGGCGGTGAGCGTGAGACAGATGAGGCCGCGGCCGAAGCGCGCCATGAAGTTGATGTCTTCCGCGCGCACCTTCTCGGCGGCGATGATGATGTCGCCCTCGTTCTCTCGATCCTCGTCGTCCACGATGACGACCATGCGGCCGGCGCCGATGTCGGCGAGGATTTCCTCGGTGCTGCTCAGGGTTTTCATGTCGATTCCGCCAACCTCTCGACGTAGCGCGCCAGCAGATCGATCTCGAGATTCAGGCGCGCGCCGGTCTGCAAGCCGTGCAGCGTCGTGACCTCGAGCGTATGCGGGATGAGATTGATGGTGAAGCGTGCGCCGTTCACCTCGTTGACGGTCAGGCTCACCCCGTCGAGCGTCACCGAGCCCTTGCGCGCGATATAGCGCGCGAGCGGCGTCGGCGCGGCGAGCTCGATGCGCCGGGAACGCGCCTCGTCCGCGACGCTCAGCACCTCCGCGATGCCGTCAACGTGACCCGAAACCCAGTGTCCGCCCAGCAGGTCGCCCACGCGCAGCGCCGGCTCGAGGTTCATGCGCGCGCCGGCGCGCCGGGCGCCGAGCGTGGTCACGCGCAACGTCTCGGCCGACGCATCGGCGAAGAAGCTGTCCGGCGTGAGCGCGGCGACCGTCAGGCACACGCCGTCGACGGCCACGCTCGCGCCCGGCTCCAGCCGTTCGCGCGCGATGTCGCCGAAGGAGATTTCGAGGCGCATGTCCTGCGCGCCCGCGGCCGCGCGCGGCTCGACCCCGCGCAGCGTGCCCACCTGCTGGACGATTCCGGTGAACATTCAGTCCTTTCTCGGCACGAGCCGCAGGCGCAGATCGGCGCCGATGGTCAGGGTTTCACGCAGCTCGAAACGCGGCGCGTCGGCGAGCTTCGCGAGACGCGGCAGCGCGGCAAGCGGTTTGGCGTCGCGGCCGAGCAGCATCGGCGCGACGTACAGCAGCCATTCGTCGACGAGGCCGGCGGCGAACAGCGCGCCCGCGAGCTTGGGCCCGCACTCGACCAGCACTTCGTTGACTTCCAGTTCGCCGAGCCGTTGCATCACCCGCCCGAGGTCGAGGTTCGACCTCGCGGTGCGCACGCGCTCGATGCGCGCGGCGCCCAGCATCTCTTCGTCGGCGCCGCGCTTCTTGCGGTTCGCCGCCGCGAACAGCAGCACGTCGCCGGGCGGCGCCAGGATCTTCGCGGTCTTGCGCACGCGCCGGCGCCGGTCGAGCACGACGCGCAACGGTTGACGATCCGTGTCGATGCGCACGTCGAGCCGCGGATCGTCGGCGAGCACGGTGTTCGCGCTCGTGAGCACCGCGCCGCTCTGCGCGCGCCAGTGCTGGACGTCGGCACGCGAGGCCTCGCTCGTGATCCACCGGCTCGCGCCGTTCGCGAGCGCGGTGCGGCCGTCGAGGCTCGCCCCGGTCTTGAGACGCACGAATGGCCTGCCGATCCGCATGCGCATCATGAAGCCCGCATTGAGCCCTTCCGCTTCGGTGGACATCAGCCCGGAATGCACGATGACGCCCGCTTCCTTCAGTCGCTTCGCTCCGGCGCCGTTCACCTTCGGATTCGGATCGCCGACGGCGTAGACGACGCGGCGTACGCCGGAGGCGAGCAGCACATCGACGCACGGCGGCGTGCGGCCATGATGACTGCAGGGCTCGAGCGTGACGTAGGCCGTCGAGCCGCGCGCGCGTTCGCCGGCCGAGCGGATCGCGATCGGTTCCGCGTGCGGCCCGCCCGCGCGCTCGTGCCAGCCCTCGCCGACGATCTCGTCGTCGCGCGCGAGCACCGCGCCGACGCGCGGATTCGGATGCGTGCTGTAGAGCCCGCGCGCCGCGAGCTCGAGCGCGCGGCGCATCGCGGACTCGTCGAATGCGCTGAACTTCACTTCCGTTCCTTCTTCTTCCCCGGCTCGCCCGGCAGCAGCGAGAGCTGATCCTCGTTCGGCAGCTTCCCGCGCCGGTGGCGCAACCGGTCGATCTCCTCGCGAAACGCTTCGACGTCCTGGAAGTGCCGGTACACGGACGCATAGCGCACGTACGCCACCTCGTCGAGCCGATGCAGCTCCTCCATCACGATCTCGCCGATCTGGCGCGACGTGACTTCGCGCTCCCCGAGGCCGCGGAGCTTGCGCGTGATGTGACCAACGGCCTCCTCGATGGACTCGAGTGAGACCGGCCTCTTCTCGAGCGCCTTGTGCATGCCCGACCGCAGTTTCGCCTCGTCGAAGGGCACACGGCTCTCGTCGCTCTTCACGACGAGCGGCATCACGAGCTCGGCCGTTTCGAATGTCGTGAATCGCTCGCCGCATTCGAGGCATTCGCGCCGGCGACGGATCTGCGCGCCCTCGGCGGCGAGCCGCGAGTCGTTCACCTTCGTATCCGGATGTGCGCAGAACGGACAGTGCACGGCCGCCCCGTCGAGATGCTGTCAGGCCCCGTCAGGGCCCGTAGACGGGGTAGCGCCGGCAGAGCTCGGACACGGCGGCGCGCGTCTTCTCGATCGCGGCTTCGCTCCCGTTCGCGTCGAGCACGTCGGCGATCCAGTCGGCGATCTGTTCGAACTCGCGCTCCTTGAACCCGCGCGTCGTGCCGGCCGGTGTGCCGATGCGGATTCCGCTCGTCACCATCGGCGGGCGCGGATCGTTGGGCACCGCGTTCTTGTTCACCGTGATGTGCGCCTTGCCGAGCGCCGCGTCCGCTTCCTTTCCGTTGATCTGTTTGTCGGAGAGGTCCAGAAGGAATAGGTGGTTGTCGGTGCCGCCGCTCACGATCTTGTAGCCGCGTTTCTGCAGACGCGCCGCCGTGGCGCGCGCATTGGTCACGACCTGCTTCTGGTACTCCTTGAACTCGGGCTGCAACGCTTCGAGGAACGCAACGGCCTTCGCGGCGATCACGTGCATGAGCGGGCCGCCCTGGGTGCCAGGGAACACCAGCGAATTGAACTTCTTCGTCAGCGCCTCGTTCGCGCGCGCGAGGATCAATCCGCCGCGCGGGCCGCGCAGCGTCTTGTGCGTCGTGGTGGTCACCACGTCCGCGTAGGGAACGGGGTTCGGATACTGGCCCGCGGCGACGAGACCCGCGACGTGCGCCATGTCGACGAACAGATAGGCGCCGACGGAATCCGCGATTTCGCGGAAGCGCTTGAAGTCGAGCACGCGCGAATAGGCGGAGAAGCCGGCCACGATGACTTTCGGTTTCTCGGCCAATGCCTGGGCCGCCAGCGCGTCGTAATCGATCTCGCCGTTGTCCGGACGGATGCCGTACTGCACCGCGCGGAACAGTTTGCCGGAGAAGTTCACTTTCGCGCCGTGCGTGAGGTGCCCGCCGTGATCGAGGCTCATGCCGAGGATCGTGTCGCCCGGGTTGATCAATGCGAGATAGACCGCGGCGTTGGCCTGCGAGCCGGAATGCGGCTGGACGTTCGCGTAGTCCGCGCCGAAGAGCTTCTTCGCGCGATCGATGGCGAGCTGCTCCGCGACGTCGACGAACTCGCAACCGCCGTAGTAGCGCTTGCCGGGATAGCCTTCCGCGTACTTGTTGGTGAGCACGCCTCACTGCGCTTCGAGCACGCGCGGACTCGCGTAGTTCTCGGAAGCGATCAGTTCGATGTGGCCTTCCTGACGCTGACGCTCGTTCTTGAGGGCCTGGTCGAGCTCGGGGTCAAAGCCACCAATCGTCATCGCGGTTCGGAACATGTGGGGCCTCGGCGGGTGGGCTCACGGGGCCGCGAATTGTAGGGGACTTTCCTGATTTCAAGAAATGCGGAGGAGCCTGCGTCAGGCGCGTCCCCATTTCCTGGAAATCAGGAATGTCCCCATTACCCCATCAGCCTTCCACCAATCCCTGGACGACGCCCGTCCATGCCTTGGCGAGATTGATGCGGTTGTAGCCGCCGCCGCCCGTGCCGACAACCCGGCCATGACCCAGCCGGGTCGCCAGGCGGACCAGGTCCCGCGCGGCGCGCGTGTGGGCATCGGCACTGAAGCGCATGTGGGTGATCGGGTCACCTTCGAGGCTGTCCGCGCCGGCCTGCAAGAGGATGAACTGCGGCTCGAATTTCTCCAGGTGCGTCAGCACGCGCGGCCACTCGGCGGCGAACACGGTGTCGTCCGCGCCGGGCGGCACCGGAATGTTGAGCTTGGTTCCCTTGGCGGCGCCCAAGCCGGTCTCGTCTTCACGCCCCGTCCCCGGATACAGGTAACGCCCGTCCTCATGGATGTCGGCGAAGATGAGATCCGGATCCTCGACGAAGCCGTAGTAGACGCCGTCGCCGTGGTGAGCATCGATATCCACGTAAGCAATGCGCTTCAACCCATGATTCTTGCGCAGCATTTCCACCGCGACGCCACAGTCGTTGAACACGCAGAAGCCCGCGGCGCCCGTGCGGGTGGCATGATGCAGACCCGCGATCGGAACGAAGGCCCGCGCGGCGCGACCCGCCATGATTTCGTCGCAGGCCAGCAGCGTCGCGCCGACGATGTCCGCGGCGGCTTCGTAGACGCCACGGAACGCCGGTGTGTCGCCGGCATCGAGATAGCCTTCGCCCGTCGCCGATCGCAGGGCGACGAGGTCGATGTACTCCGGCGTGTGGAAGGATTGCAGCTCGGCGCGGGTGGCAGCGCGCGTCTCCGCGAGCCGCACGCGCTTGTCCAGCCCGCGAGCCGTGAACTCGGCGTAAAACGCCGCGTGGCGGTCCGGGCCGAACGGATGCCCGTCGGGGAATCCGTAGCGCGCCAGACGTTCGCCCGCGATGACGAGTACCGAATCGGTAGGCACGCGTGAGACCTTCTGTTTTTCCCCGGCGCGAACGTAGCACAGGCATCGCCCCGCGGGATGTAGAATTCCGCGCTTTTCAGGCCCCCTCGGACACACGGATTCCATGGCTCAATACATCTACACGATGAACCGGGTCGGCAAGGTCGTCCCGCCGAAGCGCGTCATCCTCCGCGACATCAGCCTCTCGTTTTTTCCCGGCGCCAAGATCGGCGTGCTCGGCCTCAACGGTTCGGGCAAGTCGACCTTGCTCAAGATCATGGGCGGGATAGACGTCAATTACGAAGGCGAGGCGCGGCCGCAGCCCGGCATCAAGGTCGGCTACCTGCCGCAGGAACCGGAGCTCGACCCTGACAAGAGCGTGCGCGAAGTCGTCATGGAAGGACTCGGCGGCGCCTTCGGCCAGGTGGCGCGCTTCAACGAGATCAGCGACAAGTTCGCCGACCCCGAGCTGGACCCGGACGAGATGAACAAGCTGCTCGAGGAGCAGGCCAAGCTGCAGGACGCGATCGACGCGGCCGGCGGCTGGGAACTCGAACGCAAGCTCGAGATCGCCGCGGACGCGCTGCGGCTGCCGCCGTGGGAATCCCGGATCTCGCTGCTGTCGGGCGGTGAAAAGCGCCGCGTGGCGCTGTGTCGCCTGCTGCTGTCATCGCCGGACATGCTGCTGCTCGACGAGCCGACGAACCATCTCGACGCGGAATCTATCTCCTGGCTCGAGAAGTATCTCGAGGCGTATCCGTCGACCGTTGTCGCCGTCACGCACGATCGCTACTTCCTCGACAACGTCGCCGAGTGGATCCTGGAACTGGATAGAGGCCACGGCATCCCGTGGAAGGGCAACTACTCCACCTGGCTCGAGCAGAAAGAAGCGCGCCTCGCCACCGAGGAGAAGACGCAGGAAGGCCTGCGCAAGATGCTCGCGAAGGAACTCGAGTGGGTGCGCCAGAATCCGAAGGCACGTCAGGCCAAGAGCAAGGCGCGCCTCGCGCGCTACGAAGAACTCGCGTCGCGGGAATTCCAGGAGCGCAACGAGACTAACGAGATCTACATCCCGCCGGGTGAACGCCTGGGCGATCTCGTGATCGAATCGAAGGGCCTGCGCAAGGCGTATGGCGATCGGCTGCTGTTCGACAACCTGAACTTCAATCTGCCCGCGGGCGGCATCGTCGGCATCATCGGGCCGAACGGCGCCGGCAAGACCACTCTTTTCCGCATGATCGCCGGGCTCGAGAAGCCGGACGCGGGAGAGCTGCGCATGGGTCCGTCCGTCAAGCTCGCGTACGTCGACCAATCGCGGCAGGCACTCAACGACAAGAACACCGTTTGGCAGGAGATCTCGGGCGGCCTCGACATGATCAAGGTCGGCAACTACGAAACTCCGTCACGCGGATATGTAGGACGATTCAACTTCAAGGGCACCGGACAGCAGCAGAATGTGGGCGAACTCTCGGGCGGCGAGCGCAACCGCGTCCACCTCGCCAAGGTGCTCAAGTCCGGCGGCAACGTGCTGATGCTCGACGAACCGACGAACGACCTCGACGTCGAAACGCTGCGCGCGCTGGAGGAGGCCCTGCTGGCCTATCCGGGCTGCGCAGTTGTCATATCGCACGACCGCTGGTTCCTCGACCGCATCGCGACCCACATTCTGGCTTTCGAAGGCAACTCGGAAGTCGTATGGTTCGAGGGCAACTTCCAGGACTACATGGAAGATCTGAAGCGGCGCAAGGGCGAAGAAGCCACCCAACCCCACAGGATCAAGTACAAGCCGCTGACACGATGAGAGCGCGGATGCGCTCGAAGGGCGCAGTTGATATGAACGTGGTTCTGGACTCGACGGGCACGATGTGGTTCGGCGAGGAACGCGAAACGGCGCGGAACTGTCCGCACTGTCATGCGTTCTCGCGCATGAGCCCGCAGGCGCTGCCGACGTTCGACGAGCTGCTGCTGCAGAAGCCGCGCGCGATCGGCCTCGTGCTCCGCTGCCATGCATGCACCTCGCCCGTGTTCCTGCGTTACGCCACCCGGGCCTTCGCGAGCAACCGCGTCGAGCTCTCGCCGCAGGCGTTCGATGTCGAGCGGCCCATCGAGAAGTTCGCCTTCAACTACGTGCCCGAGGATGTCGAAACCTTCTTCCGCGAAGCGCTCACCTGCTACTCGCACAACCAGTTCCAGGCGTTCGCGTCGATGTGCCGGCGCAGCGCGGCCGTGGCGTTCGCCGACCTCGGCAACTCGACGAAGCTGCGGTTGTTCGATTCGCTGTCCGACGTGCGCGAGATGGTCGACATCGACGACGACACCTTCGCGATCGTGATGCGGGTGATCTTCGCGGGCAGCGCGGATCCGGTCACGGACCTGCCGTTCATCAACACCTACCAGGCCGCCGTGCTGCTCGAGGTGATGAAGGACTTCCTCTACCAGGCGTACGTGCGCAAAGGACGGCTGCAGCACGCGATGAAGGTGCGGAAGTTCTTCGTGCAGGAAGCCCAGGGCGCGGGCTGAGAAAAAGGGGTCAGAGCTATTTTCCGGCTGCCGGAAAATAGCTCTGACCCCTTTTTCCTATCCGACCCAGCGCCGCGCGTTCGCGAACATCCGGAACCAGCCGGAATACTCGCCCGCTCCGTCCGGTCGCCAGGAGTTCTGCGCATAGCGGAACGAGCGCTCGGGGTGCGGCATCGTGAGCGTCACGCGGCCGTCGTCGTTCGTGATCGACGCGATGCCGAACGGCGAGCCGTTCGGATTCCCCGGATAGGTGGTCGCGACGCGGCGGTCGCCCTCGATGTAGCGGGCGCTCACGAGTCCGCTGCGCGAGAACGCGGCTGCGGCGGAATCGTCGGCGAACTCTGCGCGGCCCTCGCCGTGCGCCACCGCGATGGGCAGCATCGACCCATCCATGCCCGCGAGGAAGATAGAGGGTGAATGCTGGATCTCGACGAGCGAGAAACGTCCCTCGAACTGTTCGCCGCGGTTGCGCACGAAGCGCGGCCAGCGCGACGCGCCGGGCACGAGTTCCTTGAGCGCGGCGAACATCTGGCAGCCGTTGCAGACGCCGAGCGTGAATGAATCCGTACGCTCGAGGAACTGCTGGAACTCGTCGCGCGTGCGCGCGTGGTACAGGATGGATTTCGCCCAGCCTTCGCCCGCGCCGAGCACGTCGCCGTACGAGAATCCGCCGCAACCGACGAGACCGCGGAATCCCGCGAGCTGCACGCGGCCCGAGATCACGTCCGTCATGTGCACGTCGTGTGCCTCGAAGCCGACGCGCTCGAGCACGGCCGCCATCTCGACCTGGCTGTTCACGCCCTGCTCGCGCAGCACCGCCACGCGCGGGCGCGCCACGTGCACGAAGGGCGCGGACACGTCCTCGTCCGGATCGAACGTGAGCGCCACGTTGATGCCGGGCGCACCGACATCGCACGCCGCCGCGAACTCCTCGCGTGCGCATGCCGGTTCATCGCGGCGCTCGCGCAGGTGGAAGGAGGTTTCGGACCACGCGCGCTTCAGGTCTTCCCAGGATTCGTCGAGCTTCGTCGCCCCCGCCTGGATGGCGATACGCGGCTCTCGTACCGGCTTGCCGATCGCGTGGGTCAGTTCACCGAGGCCGTGGCGCACGAGGATCGACTGCACGGAGGCGACGTGATCGACCTTGACCTGCAGCACGACGCCCAGTTCTTCGCTGAACAGCGCGCCGGCGGCGCCATTCGACGCCACCAGCGGCTCGGGTAGTTGGATGTCGAGGCCGCAATGCCCTGCAAACGCCATCTCGACGAGCGTCGCGAACAAGCCGCCATCGGACCGGTCGTGATAGGCGATCACGAAATCCTGCGCGCGCAGATCCACGAGCGCCGCGGCCAATCCGGCGAGACGCGCGGAATCGTCGAGGTCGGGCGGCTCGCTGCCCAGCGCTGCATGCACCTGCACGAACGCGGAGCCTCCGAGCCGGTTCCGGCCTGCGCCGAGATCGACGAGCAACAATGCGGTCGCGCCCACGTCGGTGCGCAACTGCGGAGTCCAGGTCCTGCGGACGTCGCCCACCGGAGAGAACGCGGAGACGATGAGCGACACTGGCGACACCACGGACTTCTTCGCCGCGCCGTCGCTCCAGGTCGTTTTCATGGACAACGAGTCCTTGCCGACCGGGATCGCTATCCCCAAGGCGGGGCACAACTCCTCGCCGACGGTCTTCACGGTGGCGTAGAGCGCCGCATCCTCACCCGGTTCGCCGCACGCGGCCATCCAGTTCGCGGACAGACGCACGTTCGAGAACGAGCCGATGTCGGCCGCCAGAATATTGGTGAGCGCCTCGCCCACCGCGAGCCGGCCCGACGCGGGCGCGTCGAGCACCGCCACCGGCGTGCGCTCGCCCATCGACATCGCCTCGCCCGCGTGGCCGAAGTAGTCGGCAATCGTCACCGCGACGTCGGCCACCGGCACCTGCCATGGCCCCACCATCTGGTCGCGGCTGATCATGCCGCCAACGGTGCGGTCGCCGATCGTGATCAGGAAAGTCTTGTCCGCAACCGCGGGGAAACGCAGGACGCGGTACGCCGCTTCGCGCAGGTCGAGCCCGGTGACCGGCAACGGCACCTGGACTGGCGGCGCGCTGCGAACATCGCGGTGCATGCGCGGCGCCTTGCCCAGCAGCACTTCGAGCGGCAGATCGACCGGACGAGTGCCATTCTTTCGGTCTTCGAGCACCAGCACGCCGGTGTCGTCGATGTCGCCGATCACGGCGAAGGGGCAGCGCTCGCGCTCGCAGATTGCGGTGAAGTCCGCGAGCTTCGCGGCGTCGATGCAGAGCACGTAGCGCTCTTGCGACTCGTTGCACCAAAGTTCCATCGGCGACATGCCGGGTTCGTCGTTCGGGATCGCGGCGAGATCGATCACGGCGCCGCGCCCCGGCGTGTGCGCGACGGCCTCCGGCACCGCGTTCGACAACCCGCCTGCCCCGACGTCGTGAACGAGAAGGATCGGGTTCTGGGTCCAGCGCGCGCTGCAGCGATCGATGACCTCCTGCGCGCGACGCTGAATCTCCGGGTTGCCGCGCTGCACGGACGCGAAATCGAGATCGGCGCTGGACGCGCCGGATCCCATCGACGACGCGGCGCCGCCGCCCAGGCCGATGAGCATCGCCGGGCCGCCGAGCACGACCAGCTTCGCGCCGACGGGGATTTCGCTCTTCTCGACATGATTGCGGCGCACGTTGCCGAGGCCGCCCGCGATCATGATCGGCTTGTGGTAACCGCGCACGCGTGTGGGCGAGTCGCCCGCCGCCGCCTGTTCGAAGGTGCGGAAGTAGCCGCAGATGTTCGGACGGCCGAACTCGTTGTTGAACGCGGCGCCGCCGATCGGGCCCTCGATCATGATGTCGAGCGCGGAGACGATGCGGTCCGGCTTGCCGATGGAGTTCTTCTCCCACGGCTGCTCGAACCCCGGGATGCGCAGGTGCGAGACGGTGAATCCGGTGAGGCCTGCCTTCGGTTTCGCGCCGCGGCCGGTCGCGCCCTCGTCGCGGATCTCGCCGCCCGAGCCCGTCGACGCGCCGGGAAACGGCGAGATCGCGGTCGGATGGTTGTGGGTCTCCACCTTCATGAGAATGTCGATGGGCTCGTCGATCGCGCCGTAGACGTCGTTCTGCGGATTCGGGAAGTAGCGCTTGCCCAGAGAGCCTTCTATGACCGCCGCGTTGTCGCGGTACGCGGAGAGCACGCCCTTCGGGCTCTTCGCGTGCGTGTTGCGGATCATCGCGAACAGCGACTTGGGCTGTTTCGCACCGTCGATCGTCCAGTCCGCGTTGAAGATCTTGTGCCGGCAGTGCTCGGAATTCGCCTGGGCGAACATCATGAGTTCGACGTCGGTCGGATCACGTTTCAACCCCGCGAAATTCTCGACCAGGTAGTCGATCTCGTCGTCCGACAGTGCGAGGCCGAGATCGGCGTTCGCCTGGACGAGCGCGCCGCGGCCGGCAGCGAGCGACACGGTGCGCAGCGGACGGGTCTTCTGGTGCGCGAAGAGCTGCGCCGCGTCCTTGCGCGCGAGCAGCACGGTCTCGGTCATGCGATCGAACAGCGGCACGGCGAGCTTGCGCAGCCCGTCGGCGGAGAGCTTTTCCGGTGAAGCGATGGTCCAAGCGATGCCGCGCTCGATGCGCCTCACGGCGGAGAGGCCGCAGACATGCGCGATGTCGGTGGCCTTGCTCGACCAGGGTGAGATGGTTCCGAAGCGCGGCACGACGACGATCTCGGCGCCGGGCGCCGACTTCGCGCCGGCCGCTTCGCGGGGGCCGTAAGTCAGCAGGCGCTCGAGCAACGCGCGTTCACGCGCGTCGAGGTCGCGTTCGAGGTCGATGAAATGGACGAACCGGGCGGAGATCGCGCCGAGGCGCGGAAGTACGGCTTCGAGCGCGGGACGCAGTTTGGCGATGCGGAAATCGGAAACTGCGGGGGCGCCAGGGAGCTCGATCATCAGAGGCCCGGAATTGTACTGGGGACGGAAAAAGGGGTCAGACCTATTTTTCCAACCCTCGCGGGATTGGAGGGGTCGGCACGAAAAATAGGTCTGACCCCTTTTTCCGTCCCCTATTTCTTCGGGTCGTTGCCTGCGGGCTGGTACATCCCCATCGGGAATTGTGCGACGTTGCCCCCGCCCTCCAGCGCGCTGACCTTGGACACACCCTGCTTCTTCACTTCGTCGATGCGCAGGATGCTGTGCATCGGCAGCATGGTGGTCTTGACGCCGGCGAACTCGGATTTGATCCGTTCCTCACCCGGGTCGAGGACGACGGTGGTGCGTTCCCCGAAGACCAGCTCTTCGACCTCGATGAACCCGAACAGGCGACCCTGGCTCACCTTGCGGGCGTAGATCTCGTAAACCTTGCCCTGGTTCACGAACATAATCTTGAAAATGTGACTGGATGCCATCGAGACGCTTAGGGGGGCGTTAACCTGCCCCTTCATACACGCATGGGCCGCGGGAAGCTAGGGCCCAGAGGGTAGTCCATACATGGCGCTCCGGCTGCGCGTCATCAGTGATCATCGCCATCGATTGGGCGACAAGAACACGTTTGTCTTCGGTGTTTCGGGCGGGAGCATAGGACGCTCCTCCGAGAACGACTGGGTGTTGCCCGACGATATGCGTTACGTGTCCGGCCGGCATGCGCGCATCGTCTTCCACCAGGGCCGCTACCTGCTGCAGGACACGAGCAGCAACGGCACCTTCGTCAACGACAACGAACGTCCGCTCGGCAGCCAGAATCCGCACGAACTCAAGACCGGCGACATCTTGCGCATCGGCGAATACCACGTGCAGGTGCAGATCGACTCCGCCACCGATTTCACGCTCGACGACAGCGCCCTCTACCACACCGGGACCACGAGCTCGCGCCGCCGCGCGCCGCCGCCGCGGGATCTCGGCGCCAGCCTGCGTCTCGAAAACCTGCTCGAGGCGAGCAACGACCATTCGAGCGACGAGCTCAAGCCCGTCAATGCATTCGGACAGGCCGTGTCCGCGCGCACGCGCGCGCTGCACGAGGGCACGCTGCCCGTCGAATCGCCCACGACCGCGCCCGAGCTCGATGTGACGTCGGAAGCCATCGCGCGCCGCATCGCGCGTCTCGCGCGCGCGACGGAGAAGCAGCAGAAGGAAAAAACCCTGCCGCTCGCGGCGGCTGCGACGCTGTCTCCCGCGATCACGGCGCCGGACAACATGCCGGGGCTGCAGGCGTTCTGTCGCGGCGCCGGAATCAGTCCCGACTCCCTCCCGGCCGAGGCGCACGCCCGCATGCTGCATCTCGCCGGCCAGCTCCTGCGCGAATGCCTGCTCGGGCTCCGGGAAAGCAATCGCCTGCAGCAGGAGCAACGCAACGGACTGCGCGTCACATATCAGAAAGAGTCCGGCGACGTGGCGCCCTCGCTCGAGCGCAACAACGTCGAGGAGCTCATCCAGGAATTGCTCAAGGCCCACGACAGCCGCCGCTTCGACGCGGTCCAGTGGCTGCGGGCCGCGTTCGACACCGGCCGCCTGCACGACGACGCGCGCGTGCGCGCGATGCAGGCCGCCTTCATCGACTTCATCGGCCGGCTCGATCCAGGCGATCTCGCCACTCGATTCGAACGCAGCGCGCGCCGCAAGACGATGGGCAACTGGGAACTCTACGGCGACTTCTACCGCAGCCTGTGCGAGACGCCCCCCGGTTCGCTGCCGCACATCTTCGTGGAGACTTTCGCGCAGAGCTACGATCAGGTGGCGCGCGAGAGCGACGACCCGGCGTCCAGCGACGCCGCCTGAGCCCGCCTCTGTTTCGACGGCGGCCGCTGTCGGAACTCCCCCTCCCCGTTCGGGCGGCGATCAACGCCGTCCACAACGATGCCCGGGACCCGGCCGCTGCCTATCTAGTGGCGATCGGGACGTGCGCGAACGCGCGCGAGCGGGAGTTCCTGGAACGGCGTTACCGCGCCATCGCCCGGCACTAGCGCTGGGCGAGCAGATCGCCCTGCGGCGATTCCAATCCCAGCAGCAGCTCCTTCGCCTCGAGACCCCCGCCGAAACCCGTGAGATCCCCCGATGCGCCGATCACGCGATGGCAGGGCGCGATGATGGAGATGGGGTTCGCGCCATTGGCGGCGCCGACGGCCCGGACCGCATCGGGCCGGCCAATCTGCTTCGCGATCTGCGAATAGCTGCGCGTCTCGCCGTACGGGATCGACAGCAAAGCGTTCCAGACCTGCCGCTGGAAATCGGTGCCCTCGAACTCGAGCGGCACGTCGAACTCGCGGCGCCGGCCGTGGAAATACTCATCGAGCTGGCGCTTCGCCCGGCGCAGCATGGGGTGGTCGGGCTCGTCGAGGGCTTCGTGGCCGAAGTCGCGCGGGCCATTGCCGCGTTCGAACAGCACCGCGACGAGCGCGTCGTCGTGCGCGGCCAGCGTGAGGCCGCCGACGGGAGATGGGATGGAGGTGCGGAAGTAGTCCATGGGAGGAGTTTCGCTGCGGGTGGTGGCGTGCGTCATCCCGGAGCTTGCGGTTTCAGGGGACACTTCGCCCGGGGCCAGCGGCGCTCCGGGCCGCTGTCCAGCGTTGCTCTGCAAAGCAGCCGAACTCGTCTCGTTCCAGGCACGTGAGTTCGAATCTCACTTGCGCGGACGGTACAAAGAATAAATGGCGGAGAGGGTGAGATTCGAACTCACGTGCCGGAATTACCCGACCATCCGATTTCGAGTCGGCGCCGTTATGACCACTTCGGTACCTCTCCGCGTCCGAACCAACGGTCACCTTTGAAATTAGGGCCGCCCTCCGGGGGGCGCGTATTCTAGCCGAGCGATGACCAAAGCCAAGGGGCGGAAAAACCTGACGAATCGTCGGGCCTTCATGGGCCTGGGATTGGCCGCATTGGCATCCCTGCCCGCCGCGGGCCAGTCCGCCGCCCCGACCTCCACGGCGTCGCCCCCGCAGCGCGCCCGGCTTCCGCGCCGCCTGGCGGCCGACTTCCACCAGCACATCGAGACCCGACTGCCGCCGCTGCGACCCGCATTCGAAGCGGCCGGCCGCGAGACGGGGCTGGAATGGCGGATGCTCGCGGCCCTGGGCTACCAGGAATCCCGCTGGCGTCCCGCCGCGGTATCGCCGCGCGGTGCGCAGGGCCTGATGATGCTGATGCCGCTCACCGCCAAGAAAATGGGCGTCAAGAACGTCTTCTCGGCGGACGAGAACATCCGGGGCGGCGCGCGCTACCTGGCCTACTTGAAGGAGCGGATCCCGAAGCGCATTCGCGATCCCGACCGCACCTGGCTCGCGATGGCCGCCTACAACATGGGCATCGGGCATCTCGAGGACGCGCGCGTGATCACCCAGATGCGCAAGAAGAACCCCGACCGCTGGATGGACGTCCGCGCGAACCTGCCGCGCCTGTCAGACCCGGCGTGGCACGCGCGCGTGAAACATGGCTATGCGAACGGACGCGAAACCGCGCAGCTCGTCGAACGGGTGACCCAGTTCCACGCGATCCTGGAGTCGACCGTGCCCGACGCCGTCATCGCGCAGGAATAGAGCTTCAGAGCTTGCGGATCTTGATGCTGCGGAAACTCACGGCATCGCCGTGATCCTGCAGCAGAATGCGCCCGCGCTCCGCCTCGCCAAAGCCCGGCGTGGCCTTGAACTTGCTCCCGGCCACTTTCGCGCGGTACTCCGGCGACCGCCGGTTGAATTCGAGCACCTTCACGCCGTTCAGCCAGTGTTCGACCGAGCCATCCCGGCGGCTGACGATGCGCGCGTGCTGCCACGCGCCCACCTCGGGCTTCACGCCGACGTTCGTGCGCAAGGTCGCCCGCGGATAGATGTCGTACAGCGAGGCGAGCGTGCGATTGCCGTCGATGCCCATCTTGGCGTCCGGATGTTTTTCGTCGTCCAGTATCTGGTACTCGAGTCCGAGCGGTGCGCCGCTGGCCGGATCCTTCGGCGACGTCAACAGGTAGAAGATGCCGCTGTTCGCGCCGGCGCTCGTCTTGAAGTCCATCTGCAGCTCGAACGCGTCGAACTGCTCGTCCGTCATGATGTCGCCGCCGCCGCCTTGCGCCTGCACCGCGAGTTCGCCGTTCGCGGTCGACCAGCCCTTCGTCGGGAAGGCATCGGCGCTCGCGGAACGCCAGCCCTTCGCGGACTTGCCGTCCCAGAGCAACCGCCAGCCCTGAGCCTTTTCCTGCGCATCGAGGTTGTTAGGCAGGTTGTTGCGGATGAAGATGCCCATCGCCGGCGCCGGCTTCAGAGCCTTCGTCTGGACGATGACGTTCTTCCAGGTGGTCGTGCGGCCGGCTTCCTCGGCACTGTTGATCGAGTGGACCTGCAGGGCGATGAAGCCCGTCTTGTGACCGTCGTCGAGCACGTCGGACGCCGGCTTGCCGTTGATCCAGGTCCGCAGGCGCGGCCCGATCGCCTCGATCCTGAAATGGTTCCACTCTCCGAACTTGTAGAGTGCTTTGGCCGGCGGATTCATCTCGCCCGTGTAGAACCAGCCGCGCTGCGCTTCTTCGTAGACCCCGCCGCTCCACTGCCGGTCGGTCGGGTCGATGTCCACCTGGTAGCCGTGCACGCGGCCGTTCTGGAACTCGGCCGTGCTCCGGCTGCGGATCTGGACGCCGGAGTTCGTGGGGCCGACGTCCTGGCGCACGTCGAAGTCGAGGATGAAATCCCCGTAGTCCTTCTCCGTCGCGAGGAAGCTGTTCACCTTGTCGGGCTTCGAGGTGCCGACGATCGTGTTGTCGACCACCCGGTAATCCGCGACGCCGCCGAGCTGCCTCCAGCCCGTCAGGGTCTTGCCGTCGAACAGCGCGGTTCCCTGGCCCGCGGCCATGGTGACCATGACCCCAACTCCCAGCGCCAGCGCAGCCAGCGCGCCCGTCACCTTACGCATTCGATCCCCCGCGTCGAGCCAGATTCGAGGCGCGAGTGTGCCACGCTTTACCGGCGGCCGACCGTCTCACCTTTCCGACGCGCGGAGAAGAAGGATTCGAGCAACTGCCCGCATTCCGCCATGAGCACGCCGCCGAAGACGTCCACGCGGTGGTTCATGTGCGGCATCGAGAACACGTCGATGGTGCTGCCCGCGGCGCCCGCCTTCGCATCCCATGCGCCGAACACCAGCCGGTCGACGCGGGCATGCACGATGGCCGAGGCGCACATCACGCAGGGCTCGAGCGTCACATAAAGAGTGGTGCCGCCGAGCCGATAACTTTCCAGGGTGCGGCCGCCGGCACGCAGTGCCTCGATCTCGGCATGCGCCGTCGGGTCGTGTGCCGCGATGGGACGATTCGCGGTGACCGCGAGGACGGCATCGCCCTGGACGAGGACGGCGCCGACGGGCACTTCGCCCGCGTCCGCGCCTTCGCGCGCGGCCTCCAGGGCGAGACGCATGAAATCGACGTCGTTGCGTGCGGCCATGTCGTTCGGGGGAAGTCCCTGGTGATTTGACCCCATCAAACTACTACTGTTCGTGGCGGTTGTAACCGGTCCGGAGCGACGGGGTCGCCGAGCGGCGATGTGGAACTCACTCCGCTCGGCCGGGCTGGTCGTCCGCATCCATGCCACGGTTGTTGCCTGCTTCGACGCGAAAATTGTCGCCCGGGTTGTAACCGAACGGGGCTCCCGTTCGTCAAATCCTGCAGAACCCAGGAGGTCATCATGAAATCCCCTCTTTCAGGCGCGCCGCAGCGCGCCGTGAAGGCCGCGCTCACCCTCGTGCTGGCCAGCGCCTGCTGGTCACTCACCGGCTGCCAGACGATCGACATCACGCAGCCCGCACTGAGCGGCGTGCTCAGCGGCCGCGTGACGACGCCCACCGCGGCGGGCGAACCCGTCGTCGTCGTCGCCATCGACCGCGCGAGCGGCAAGGTCGCGCACCGCGCATTTCTCGAAGCACAACGTCAGTACGCGCTGCCGGTCCGTTCCGGGACCTACAAGCTCTTCGCGTTCGAAGATCTGGATGGAGACGGCGCGCTCGATCGGGACGAACCGGCGAGCGTGCTCTACTCGATCGCGACGCCCGTCAACGCGAACGACAAGGTCGAGATGCCGCCGCTCAGGATCCGCGCGGCGCGCACCCTCGCGCGCCGCTGAGATCGGGCGAGGTATCGAGACTGCTGCTGGGCCGCCTCCTCCGGCAGAGAGGTCGCGGCCCACGCAGCGGACTTCACGGTTCGCCGGCGTGCCAGGCGCGCAGATTCAGGAACTCTCGTCGCGTGCGCGGCCCATAGGTCGCGAACGACGGGTTGGGCGCGTATTCCTGCCGCGCCCGCGCGACGGCATCCTTCGCGGTGAACCTGCGCAACTCGTTCGCGGCGAGCTGGTAGGGTCGCGTCGCGTTCAACCCGAAGACCTTGGCGCGCAACTGCGGCGTGATCGCCGGGTAACCGAACTTCTCGCGCAAAGTCTCCGCGATCTGGAACGTCCGGAATGCCTGGATCTGGTCCTGCGGCGAGCCGTACCAGATCGAGTCCGTACCCCACAACACGTTGTCCTCGCCGACATGCTTGAATAGTTTGCCCAACGCATGTGCGGCCGAATCCGGATCGCGCATCGAGACGAAGCGCCAGGTGGAACCGAGTTCGGCGTAGACATTCGAGTTCTGCTTCACGCCCGCTTTCGCGAGCGACGTGACCAGCGCGTCGATGCCATCCGTGCGCGCGGGATCGTAGGGACCTTCGGCCTTGCTCGAGACGAAGCCCGAGTGATAGATCAGGAAGTTCATGTCGGGGAATTGCCGGGCGATGGGGCCGATGTCGCGGCAGGTCGAGTGCTCGTAGCTCTTCGGCCCGAAGTCGAGCCCCTTGTGGATGCAGATGTTGCGCACGCCGAGCTTCCGCGCCTTCTCCACGAACGCGACGCCCGCATCATCGGTCATCCAGAAGCCCGTGCCCGACGGGCCCCACTGCGTGTAAGTCTTGAATGCCACGACGCCGAATTTCGCCAGCCTCTCCATGTCCTCGATGTCGCCCGGCTGATTGGGATTCACGCGGCCATGGAGCATCAGGCGCTGCGAGCCTTCGAGCTTCTCGACGATGTCGCGCGTCGCTGCCGCCTCCTCGATGGTGAGCGGTTCGTCTTCGCGCGTCGACGGCACGAAGCTCAACACCATCAGGTCGGTGTCCGAATCGAGGAAGACGTCCTTCACGAATCTGTCGGGACCGATGCAATCGAGATAGGCACGTTCCCCGGGACGCCTGGACAGATCGCAGATCGTGCTCGGAAACTGCAGCGGCTTCGCGCCGGGCGGCAGGCGTTTGATCCATGCGCCATCCGGGTTCACGAAGTGTCCCTGCACGTCGAAGATGAATTCTTTCTTGCCGAGCTGCGCCGCGGCCGCCTGACCGTCGAGCTGCGCATCGTTCGCGACGTCGAAGAATCCCCCGGTGCGTCCGGCGCGCGCGTGCGCGGCGTTGAAGGCGAGCAGCGTGGCCGCGGTGCCGGACAGGCTCGTGAGGAATGCCCGGCGCGAACGGCCCAGCTTCTTCGCGAGATCGCCGGCCCAGTCGCGGGCCAGGCGATTCGCGTGATGCAGCGACGCGTCGAGCGGAATCGGCGCGAACTCGCCGTTCGAGGTCGAGTCGAGCTTGACGGGAAGCCTTAGACCCTCCGGGTCCAGATCGGGTGTCGGTGGAACGAGATCGCGCATGGCTCCGGCCCTCCGTCGGACGTGACGCGAGAGTGTGGCGTCACGTTCGGGACGGATGCAATCGGAGAAACATCCCGTGTCTGACGCCGCTCGCCAGGCCGCAATGCTACGTTGCCGGAAAACCGGAGGACCCATGGAAACGATGGAATTGCACCGCGGCCGTCTCGTGGACCACATCCAGCTCGTCGTGAGTGACATCGCCGCGTCGAAACGCTTCTACAAGGCGGTGTTCGGCGTCCTTGAGATCCCGCTGGGCGGCGAGGCCGCCGATCACATCTGGGCGGACGAACTGTTCATCTCGACGAAAGAGAGCGAGGCGGCGCTCGGCCAACTCACCGGCCGCGTGCACCTCGCTTTCCAGGGCAAGGACCGCGCGGCGGTGGACCGCTTTCACCGTGAGGCGCTGGCCGCGGGCGGGCGCGACAACGGCGCGCCCGGCGAGCGCGCCTACCACCCCGGCTACTACGGCGCGTTCGTGCTCGACCCGGACGGGAACAATGTCGAGGTCGTCTTTCACGGCCCGGCGAAAAAATCCGCCGAGTCGGTGAAGATCACTTTCGAAAGCTAGCTGGCCGGCGTCGCGGGAGACTTCGCGCGCGTCACTTCTTCCTTGACGAGCGCCATGAACGCCGCGGCGCTGAAATTGGAGAGCGGACGCCCGTTCACGAACAGCGTGGGCGTGCGCTCGACACGGATCTCGATGACGTCCTCGCTCTCCTGCTTCAGGACCGCGTCGGTTTGCGGACTCTTCGCCGTGCGCCGTGCGCGCGGCACGTCGAGGCCTGCCTTGCCCGCGATCATCCACGCGGCTTCGACGTCCGGCGCGTGATGAGAGGCCCAGTCCGCCTGCTGCTCGAAGAGCGCGTCCAAGACGGTCTCGTACTTCCTCTGCTCCTGCGCGGCCACCAACAGACGGATCGCCTCCGCGGACCCCTCGTGGAATGCCGCGTAACGCACGACCACTCGCACGTCGTCCGGGTACAGGAAGCGAATGTTGCGGATCACGGGTGCGAAGGCCGCGCAGGCTTCGCAGGCGGGATCCAGGAATTCGACGACGGTCACCTGCGCAGCGGCAGGGCCGAGAACCGGCGAATGCATGCGCACCAGCCGCGCCCGCTGATCGTCCGTGAGTTTCGGTGCGGCGTCCGGCGAGGCCGGCGACGACGCGGGCGGCGCGGCGGCGCTCGCCGCGGGCGGAGACTTCGATTTCGGGGAACAGGCCGCGAGCAACGCGGCGGCAACGATGAAAAGGACGGTCGGCTTTCTCATGCGGCACCTCGGATGGCCGCGCGCATCATGCCCGAACTCAGATCATTTCGAGAGAGCGCTTCCTTCGTGCAGGCGGGAAGGCGCGATCGAGGTCGGCCAGGTCCTGGTCGGTCAGCCGCAGATCCACGGCCCCGGCGTTGTCGCGCGCGTGCCGGGGAGAGCCGGTCCGCGGAATGGCGATGACGCCGTCGGCACGCACCGTCCAGGCCAACGCGACCTGCAACGCGGTGGCGCCGTGGCGCGTGCCGATCTCTCCCAGCACCGGGTGGTCGGCGAGCCGCGCGGGCTCGATCGGGGTGTAGGCCATGACATTGAGCCCGCGCTGGCGCGCCGCCGGCAACAGGTCGAACTCGATGCCGCGCCGGGATTCGTTGTAGAGCACCTGGTTGCTGGCCACCGCCGCTCCGCCCGGCAACGCGGCCAGTTCCGCGAGGTCGTCGACGTCGAAGTTGCTGACGCCCCAGTGGCGAATCTTGCACGCGTCGACCAGTTCCCCGAACGTCTCGACGACGGCGCGCATGTCCTCGCCGCCGCGCCAGTGGAGTAGATAGAGATCGATCCGGTCAGTCCGCATCCGCCGCAGGCTCGCTTCGCAGGCGGAGACAATCTTCCGGCGGCCGCCTGCGTTCCCCGGCAACAGTTTCGTGACGAGGAACACCTCGTCTCGCCGCCCGGCGACGGCTTCGCCGACGAGTTCCTCCGAATCGCCATCACCGTACATCTCGGCCGTGTCGATGAGCGTCATCCCCAGGTCGATGCCGACCCGCAGGGTCTCGACTTCCCGGCGGCGGTCCGCACCCGCACCGAGCTGCCACGTGCCCTGCCCGAGTACGGGCACCTGTTCCTCGGCGATGTGGGTGAAGCGCATGCCGCCAATCTGCATCGCCTTCGGGTCGACCGCAAATCTGCACGACTTGCCTTACATGGCATCGCGCCATCGCGCCCTCGGCCAGGCACGCGGCTATCATCCACCATCTTCTCCAAGGGCCGCACTCCATGAGCACGACACGTCGCGAGTTCTGCATCGCCACCGGCGCCACCCTGGCGGCCAGCCAGCTCCCCGTGCTCGCCGCGACCGCTGACGATGCCGCCGTCGACAGGTTGATCGCCGGCTTCGCCGAAGAACTGCTCGTCGACTACCCCGAGAGCGCCACGATGCTGGGCATCGACGGCGGCGATCGCGCCACGCTCAAGTCGAAGCTGGCCGATCGCTCGGCCGCGGGCCAGAAGGCGCTCGCGGAGCGTGCGGCGCAACGACTCGCCAGGCTCCGCGCGGTCGATCCGGCGTCGCTCGGCGATGCTGCGCGCATCGATCTCGACGTCGTGCGCACGGCGCACGAGTTCGCCGTCGAGGGATTCGAGTTTCCGTACGGCGACGTCGCCTTGCTCAACTCGCAATGGTCATATCGCAACGCCCCGTATGTCGTCGCGCAGAACACCGGCGCGTTCCTCGAGATCCCCGGCATGCTCGACGAACAGCACCAGATCGCCACCGCCGCCGATGCCGACGCGTATCTCGCGCGACTCGAGGCGTACGCGGGTCAGATCGACGGCGAGACCGGCCGCCTGAAGGAAGCGGCGGCGCAGCACGTGATCGCGCCGAACTTCCTCCTCGACAAGACGCTGGCGCAGATCCGGTTGGCGCGCTCCGGCACGGTCGGCGACTGGACCGTGGTGAAATCCATCGAGCGGCGCGCAAAGAACATCGCCGGGGACTACACCGCGCGCGCCGCAAAGATCGCCGCGCAGAAGATCGCGCCCGCGCTCGAGCGCCAGATCGCGGAACTCGACGCGCACCGCCGGCGCGCCACGAGCGACGCGGGAGTCTGGAAGCTGCCGCGTGGCGACGAGTACTATTCCTGGGCGCTGCGCGCCGGCACCACGACGCGCATGACGCCGGACCAGATCCACGCGCGCGGCCGCGAGGAACTGCGCGAACTGCAGTCGCGCATGGATTCCATCCTGCGCCAGCAGGGCTTGACGAAAGGCACCGTCGGCGAACGCATGACGGCGCTCGGCAAGGAGCCGCGCTTTGCATTCGAAGACAGCGACGCCGGCCGCGCGAAACTCATGAAGTATCTCAACGACCGCGTCGCCGACATGCGCACGCGGCTGCCGCGCGCGTTCGCGACGCTCGTGCCCGGCAACTTCGAGATCAAGCGCATGGCGCCGGAAGTCGAACCGGGCGCGCCCGGCGCGTACGGCGGCCCGGGCTCCATCGACGGCAAGGTACCTGGCAAGTACTGGATCAACATGCACGACATGGGCGTATTCACGACGTACAACACGCCCACCCTCACCTACCACGAATCGCTCCCGGGCCACGTCTGGCAGGGCGAGTACACGTTCAAACTACCGCTCGCGCGTTCGCTGCTCGCGTTCAATGCGTATTCCGAGGGCTGGGCGCTGTACTCGGAACAGCTCGCCGACGAACTCGGCGTCTACGACGACGATCCGTTCGGCCGACTCGGCTATCTGCAGTCCATTGCATTCCGCGCGTGCCGTCTCGTCGTCGACACCGGCCTGCACGCGAAGCGCTGGACGCGCCAGCAGGCCATCGACTGGTTCGCGAGCACGAACGGTTCGAGCGTCGGCGAAGTGACGGGCGAAGTGGACCGCTACTGTGCCTGGCCGGGCCAGGCCTGCGGATACAAGGTCGGCCACAGCGAGATCAACCGCGTTCGCGCGAAGGCGCAGAAGGCGTTGGGCGCGCGCTTCGACTTCCGCCAGTTCAACGACGCAGTGGTCACAGGTGGCGGCGTGCCGATGCTCACGCTCGCGCGCAACATCGACCGGTTCATCGCGGGGTCCGCATGATCAAGATTATCCTCGGGATCGTCGTCGTCGCCGCGCTGCTGATCGGCGGACTGATGGCGCTGCTGCGCAATTCCAGCCAGCCGATGGGCACGCCCGAACAGCTCGAGCGTGCGAAACAGCGCAATCGCGAGATCGAAGCGGAAGAGGAGCGCGAGCGCGAGGACCGCTAGAGCCGCCAGCCGAAGCCGATTTCGTACCGCGTCGGATACCCGGGAGCGGACTGCAGGAAGATCTGCGTGAAGTAGTCTTCGTCGAGCAGGTTGCGCGCCGCGGCGAAGACGTACCAGCCGCCGCGTGACGAATCGAAGCGCAGGTTCGCATCGAGCAATCCGAAATCTTCCTGGTACTGGTACGCCAGGTTGTCCTTCGTAAAGTAGAACGACGTGCGGTAATTGTAGTCGAGGTCCGCGCCGAACTCGCCGCGACCCGCGATGAGCTTTCGCCAGCCGAGCGACGCGGATGCCGACCATTCCGAAGCCCGCGTGATCTTGTTACCCGCGAGCGAATTGCCGAGATTGTCGATGAATTCGACGTACTCGCGGCGCGGCAGCCAGACGAACTTCCCTGTGAACGTGAACTGATCGCCGAACTTCGTCGACGACGAGAAGTCGATTCCGCGGATGCTCGCCGAGCCCGCGTTGTCGACGACGGTCCGCGGCAGCCCGTTGAACGTGGTCGTCGTGGTGATCTGCATGTCCTCGAAGTCGTAGACGAACGCGCTCACGCGCAACGTCGAGCGGCCGCCCCACAACTTCGCCGTCGCACCGCCCTCGTAGGCGACGAGGTTTTCGGGAGCGAAGCGATCGTACTCGCCGTTGGGCAACACATCGTTCGTCACGCCGCCGCTCTTGAAGCCCGTCGAAACGTTCGCGTAGAAGAACAGCCGCTCATTGGGGGAATAGTCGAGGCCGAGCCGCCACGAAGTCGACTCCCACGTTCCCGACGATCGGCGGAGACCCATGGGATCGAGCAGCCCCGTGCCCAGGCTGGCGCGCCAGGCTTCTTCGCGATCCCGCCGGAGTCCGCCGTTCAGTCGCCAGCGTTCTCCGAGTCTTACCGTGGCGTCTCCGAACAATGCCAGCGACGTCTCGTCGTCGAGACTCGTGTAATCCTGCAACGGCCCCGGAGGCCCGGGCCGCTGCAAAGAGAATTTCACGACACCGCTCGAATCGAATCCGTACGCACCGACGATCCAGTCGACGAAATCGTGGCCCATCGACTCGAGCCGGAACTCCTGGCTGTATTGCTCATAGCGCAATGGATCCGCGCCGCGAACACATCCGGCCAACTCCGCGACGCCCGCGCAGTCGTCGAGGTCCTTGGTGAAGCTGCGCGCATAGCCGGTGATCGAGCGGAGCGTCAGGCCACCGAACTCGTACGCGACGTTCACGCTCGCGAAGTCGTTGATCGCCTCGTGGTACGGGTTGGCGAGCGTCACGGTCGTGAGGTGGATGTCATCGGGATCGACCAGTCGATCTCGCCGCGGTCCCCACAGTTCGCCGCTCGCACCATCATCCTCCACGCGCTGGAACATCGCGTCGAGCGTCAACGCATCGCCGGGCTGCACGCGCACCGACGCGCGGATCCCCCAGTAGTCTTCTTCGGCGAAGCGGCGGTCGTCGATGGAGTTCCGGATGAAGCCATCGCCTTCCGCGGCCGAGAACGAGACACGCGCCATGACGGTGTCGCCGGCCAGGTTGAGGTGGCCGCCGGCGCGCGCCGTGTCGAAGCTGCCCCAGGAGCCCTCGATCGCGGCGCCGTACTCCGGTTCCGGCACTCGCGTGATCACGTTCAACGAACCACCCGTCGCGTTCCGGCCATACAGCGTGCCCTGCGGCCCCTTCACGATCTCGACGCGATCCAGGTCGAATTGCCGGGCAAGCGCGAGGTTCGACCTGCCCAGATAGACGCCGTTGAGGTGCGGCGCGACCGACAGTCCGCCGCCACCTTCGTCGGACACTCCGCGCAACGAGATCCCCGCGCCGAACATGCCGCGGTTGTTGAGCACGAGTCCGGGCACCGCGTACTGGAGATCGTAGAGATTCGTGAGGTGGCGGCGCTCGATGAAATCCCCCGACAGCGCCTGCACGCTCATCGGGACGCGGGTTATGTCCTCCCGGAACAGCCGCGCCGTCACGATAACTTCGTCCAGCGACGCCGCATCGACGGTCCCCGGCCCGCCGGCCTGGCACAACGCGACGACCGGTGACAGAAAGGAGATGCAGGCCATCGCGGCGAGCAAACCCGCGCGCGGCAGAACATCTTGCCTTCCGTGACTGGTTCGCATGTAGTTCGACTCGGCCGTCATGCGCGGCTGTGGAATACTCCGGCCGTTGGCGGGTGGCGTCAAGGGAACACGCGGCGAATGCAAATCTATCGATTCGGCGGATTCGAGCTGGACCTCGATTCGTTCGAGCTCAAGCTACCGGGCAAGCCCGTGAAGCTCGAGCGTCGCGCGCTCGACTTGCTTGCCCTGCTGGTCAGGCAGCCGAACCGGCTCGTACCGCGCGAAGAGATCATCGCGGCGCTGTGGCCCCCG
Source organism: uncultured Pseudomonadota bacterium (assembly GCA_902826225.1). Classification (GTDB taxonomy): domain Bacteria; phylum Pseudomonadota; class Gammaproteobacteria; order Steroidobacterales; family Steroidobacteraceae; genus CADEED01. Next base: position 35,339 of record CADEED010000005.1, read on the forward strand.
AACGTCGTCATCGATTTCGACTCCGGGTTGAATACGCTGGTGCGCAAGGTGCGCACCGCACTGGGAGATTCGTCGGACAGCCCGCGGTTCATCGAAACCATTCCGGGCCGCGGTTATCGTTTCGTGGCCTCGGTCGAGTCGGTGACGTCGCGGACGACGCCGGCAGACGGCCCACCGGCGGAAGCTGCGCCGGCGAATCGCCGGCGCTGGCCTGTCGGGGTGGCAGCACTCGCGGCGATCGTGATTGCCGCCGCGCTCGTCTCGTGGTGGAGCACCGATCGGCATTCGGGGCCGACACGCATCGCCGTGCAGCCGTTCGAAAATCTGACGGGCGACTCCAACCTCGCCTGGCTCGCTTCGGGTCTTGCCGAGGAAACGAGTTCGGCACTCGCGCAGATCGATCGAAACGCGCTGCGAGTCGTACGAATTCCCGCGCCTTCGACGTCCGGGACGCCCCCCTCGGCGCACGAACTCGGGCAGAAGCTAGGCGTCGACTTCGTGGTGCAGAGCACGATGAAACTCGACGGCGAACGCATCCGGGTCACCTCGCGCATGGTGCGCGTCGCCGATGCGGAAGAGGTGTGGTCGGCCGGCCTCAATCGCGCGCTGACCAACGTGATCGGCGTCCAGCAGGAACTCAGCACGGCCATTGCCGAACAGATCCGCCAGCGCCTCTCTCCCGAAGTCGCCGCCGCCATCGCGCGGCGGCAAACCCAGAATCCGGCCGCGTACGCGCTGTACCTCAAGGCCCGATACGAGTGGAACAAGCTGACGCCATCGGCTACGCGGCGCGCGATCGAATACTTCGACGAGGCCACGAAGCTCGACCCGGACTACGCGCTCGCGTGGGCGGGTCTCTCCTGGGGATCGATCACGTCGGTGCGCTCCGCGGACGCGTCGCCGATCGAGGCCGCGCCGATCGCGAAGCACGCGCTCGATGAGGCTCTGCGCCTTGGCCCCGACCTCGTCGAAACCCAGGCCGCCCTCGGTTACTACCGCCTGTTCCACGATCTCGACCAGCAGGGAGCCGAGCAGGCGGCACGAAAGGCGATCGAACTCGACCCGAATAGCGCCTTCGCCTATCAGCTCCTGGGGATGTCGCTGATGCGGCAAGGATCGAGAGTCGAGGCGCTGGAAATGATGCAACGGGCGCGGCAGCTGGAACCGATGTTCACGCTCGCGTTCGCGAATTCGGCCAACCTCGCGCTGTCCTACGGCGACGTTGCGCGGGCGATGGAGTTTGCTCGACAAGCCATCGCCATCGACCCGGATTTCTGGCTAGGCCACCACTACCTGGCCGGGGCGCTGCGCGCTCAGGGACAAACCGATGCTGCCCTGAAGGAATACGAGGAAGCCGCAAGGCTTTCCGATGGCCACTCGATCACTTACAAACCGCGAGCCACCATCCTCCAGCAACAAGGGCGACAAACAGAACTGCAGGCGCTGGTCGACGAAGCCCGACAGCGCGCTGCAACGAGGTATTTCTCGCCCTACGTTCTCGCGACTCTCGAGCTGAAGATGGGCAACAAAGATGCGGCATTCGCACTGCTCGACTACGCCGTCGAAACTCGGGACCCGAGCCTCTTCGGATTGAAGCGCAATAGCGACGTCGCCCAGCTCCGCGATGATCCGCGGTTCGCCAAGCTGGTCGAACGCTGCAAATGCAGCCCGGAATCTGTGACCGCCCGGTAATCGAACCGTCATCCACGCGGCTCCACAGCCCGTACACGCACTCTCCAGCCTTTCTCCAGACCGTCTCTATGGTTTGGAGCTGCCCCCGCGCCGAATGATCGACCCGCCATCGTTCAACAGGGACATGTCGGATGGAAATTCGCCTCATCGTCGGGTGCCTCCTGGGTCTGTTGGCTGCTGGCTGCGGGGGCGGCGGCGGCACGGATGCGTCAGCCGTGCAGGGATGGAATCCGCCCCCGCCGCCTCCTCCGGCGGTCGGCACCGGAACGTTGGCCGTGCGGGTGATCGATCCCGATGGGCGGGCGATGAGCGGCGTTCTCGTTTCGGCCTTCGGCGCCGCAGCCACGGCTGGAACCGGGGTGACCGGCGCAGATGGGTCGGCGACTCTCCGGTCGTTGCCACCGAGCGTCCGGGCAAGCGCGTTCAGCGAGTTCGGATATGCAAGTGACACGAATGTGCCGGTCGCCCAGCAAGGTACGACGTCGATCACCCTCGCGCTCGCACCGTATCGCCCGAGACCGACAGTCGCGCTCCTGCCCGTCGACATCCCCGGCGACCGGATCGCGCCGGATCGCAGCGCACTGACGCTGCGGATCACCGTCGTGGCGCTGGCCGCCGCGACGTTCAATCCGCCGGAGGGTTCGACGACCGAGCTGCGCCCGTCCCTGTTCGTCGAGCTCGGTGACGACGCCGACTATTCGCCGAATGCGTGCTGGTGGTGGCTCGACCCCCTGGGCAACTCCAATTGTGCCCGCTACAGCGGTTCTCCAGCCCACACGGTCGCGACCGAGGCATACGTTCTCGACGCCCCAGGCACCGTTCCGTTCCCCTCGCCGGCCGGCACGCCGCGCAGCGCACTGCTCGTGCTCGATCAGAGCCGCCGGGTGTCGGCGCTCGACCCCAACGCCATTCGGACCTTCGCCGCGCGTGCATTCGTCGAACGCATCGTACGGGCGCCAGACGCGGTGTCATTGGCAGTCGGCGGAATCGCGGCCAGCGATTCGAACGTTTCTTTGCCGCTGGTGCTGCCACAGCAGCCGCTGTGGCTGTCATCCGGCGCCGCCGGATTCTCGAGCGACGAGAGCACGCTGAAATCTGCGTTGGACGTGCTCGAACCGCTGGTCGGCGGATCCGCCAACGTATTCACCGGACTCGCCGCGGCTATCTCGCAAACGAACTCGTCCGCGCCGCCCGGCACCCGCACCGTCGTTGCGCTCGTCGGCGGAGACGACAGCAGCGCGGCCTCACCGTCCACGCGCGCCGACACCTTGGCCGCGCTCAGGAATCAGCGCGACGCCAGCGGCGTCCGCGTGGTCCTGATCGACGCGTCCGCCGCGCAATCCGCCACCGATCACCGGAGTGTGGCGGACCTCGCGGCGGCACTGCGCGCGCCGATGATCTCGTTCGGCGTCGCCAGGAACTCGCGCGATTTCTACACGCAGTCGTGGGCCTCCGGATCCACCGCCGCGCTCGAGCTGGCGGGCGATCTCGTCGCGGGCAACAGTTTGCCCACGCTGACACTGACCCTGCGCGTGACCGACCGCGCCGGAGCTTTCCCCCAGGGCAAGACACTGCGTGGCGTCCTCTATCTATTCAGCGACATCTGCCCGATGGGCTGCTGGGAACTGCCGATCGCGTTCACGGCCTTCGTTCCCTGACGAGTCACGGAGAAAATCACATGGACACACGTCAGGCTCTTCGGAACATCTCGCGTTTCACCGCGGCGTGTCTCGTCATCGGATTCATCGCCGGCTGTGGCGGCGACGGCTCGGACTCGGGACCGGGTCCCGTGCCGGCGCCCGCGGCCAACGATCCCGGAACCGGCCGGCTCAACGTGACGGTCACCGATCCCGAAGGACGCACCGTGGCGAACGCGGCCGTGCAATTGAGGCACCTCGTGCCGACCCGCAGGGTCAGTACGCAGCAGACATCGGCCAACGGCACGACCGAGTTTCGGAGGTTGCCCTCCGTGGTGGAGATCGACGTCATCCACGAGTTCGGCCGCTCGAGTGTCGGGAGCGTCGACGTCGCGCAGAGCGGCACGACGGCGCTGGACGTGATGTTGCCGGCGAACCGGCCGCGGCCGGCGATCGCGGTGATGCCGGTCGAGGTCCTGCCGGGCAGCGTCAGCGCCGATCGCAGCGAGTTCACGATTCGCGTCACGGTCTTCGCATCGCCCTCGGCGCCGTTCAACAACGATCGAGATCCGGCCACGTCGACGCCCGTCCTGGTCGTCGGGCTCAACGAAAACCTCTGGGATTGGTACGCCGAATACTGCTCGCTCTACCGGTCACCCGATCATCCGGTCGCCTCTTGTGAAGATTCCGGAACGGGACCCCACGTCATGTCCGCGCAACGCTTCGACTACGCAGCCGCGGCGCCCTCGCCCTTCGCGGCCGCGGCCGGCACGGTTCGCAGCTCGATGCTCCTGCTGGACCAGAGCCGGCGCATGAGCGATCTCGACCCCGGCGCATTCCGTTCGTTCGCCGCCCGCCGGTTCATAGAACGAATCGCGAGATCGGCGGATGCCGGTAGTTTGGCGATCGCGGGCTTCGCGGCCGCCGGTGGCGGCACGAATACACCTCTGCTCCTGCCGCAGCAGCCCTTGTGGCTGCCGCTGGGCGCGGGCACGCCCTTCTCGCGGGACGAGGCATTGCTCAAATCCAACGTGCAGGTCATCGAACCGCTGCTCGGCGGCATCGCGCCGGTCTACGCGGGTATCGAGGCTGCCGTCGCGCAGACGGATTCCGTGACGCCGGCCGGGAGCCGCACGGTCGTCGTGATGCTCGGCGGCCAGGATGAAATCACGGGCTCCGCAACCGAGCGCGCTCAGGCACTCGCCACCCTGCGGCAGCAACGGGATGCCACGGGCGTCCGGACGATCCTCATCGGCGGCACCCGCGAATCGAACGACGAGATCGACGAGCTCGCGAGGGCGCTGCGCGCGCCGCGGATCCCGCTCCCCGGGAACGTCAACTACCAGCAGAACTACGTGCAGGCGATCGCCTCGGGCGCCACCAGCGCGCTCGCGCTCGCAGCCGAGCTCATCGAGGGTGTTCCACTCCCCACCATGTCCGCGGACATCCGCATCCGCAAGCAGACGGGGTCGTACCCGGCCGGCGCGGCACTGGGCGGATACGTGTGGCTGGACACCCAGTTCTGTTCGATCGGCTGCAAACCGATCTCCGCCGAGTTCACCGTCGTCGTTCCCTAACAACCTGGAGAAGCCGAAATGAATGTCATGAATTCCAAGCTCGTCCCCCTGCTCGCCGCCGCGACACTTGCCGTCTGTTCGACCGCGATCGCCGGCGATCATCACGATCGCGATGACGTCGCCAATCGAATCGTCGGCCTGTGGGAGAGCCTGGGCCTCGTCGGCCCGTGCGATGGCGTGGCGGGTACGACCATCCGCAACACCCTGCTGTTCAATGCCGGCGGAACCCTCGTCGAGAACCCGCGAATCGGGCAGGACGGCATCCCGAACGCCGCCGGCACGTATTGGCGCGGGCAGGCTCTCGGCACCTGGGTCTACGACCGTTCGAAGCGCATCTACTTCATAAACCTGCGCTTCGACAACTACGTCAACAATGTCTACAACGGGTATTCGATCGTCGAACGCGAGATCACGTTGACGAATCGCGGCATGTTGGCATCGGGCCCGGTTCGCTCGACGCGCTATTTCCTGGATGGGACCTTGCCTGTCGCCGTGTGCGGCCAGGCCACTTCGACCCCGCTCTGACGCGGGGCTGATCGGGTCGGCTCCGGGGAGTCTCGGGTTCCGGAGCCGATTCCGGTCGCGCGTTCGCAGCGCTTCGGCGAGCGGCTCTTGCCAAGTCGTGCGGCACACTGCAGTTTGTGCGCCCTCTCCCGGAGGTACAGACATGACTGGACGACGAGCGATCACGACTTTTCTGCCTTCGGGTCCCGGCGACTTCGCCCGGAAGACGTCGCGTTGAGCGCCTACCCGATCGGCACCCCGGGCGTCCCCTGGGGCGCGACGGAACGCGCGCAATGGCTCTCGCGGCAGCGCAAGCTCCGCAGCCACGCCGACGACGTCGTAGCGCGCGTCGACGCCCTCTCCCGGAAGTTCGAGGTGATCGAGTACGGCCATCTCGACTATCCACCCGATCGCTACCGGTTGCTCGCGCTGCGCACGCGCGACGTACTGGCGGATCGTCCGTGGGTGCTCGTCACCGGCGGCGTGCACGGCTACGAGACGAGCGGCGTGCACGGCGCGCTGCAGTTCCTCGAGCAGAACGCGGCGGACTATCCCGTGAATCTGCTCGCGGTGCCCTGCGTGAGTCCGTGGGCCTACGAACGCATCCATCGCTGGAATCCCGATGCGATCGATCCGAATCGCTCGTTCCGCGAAGACAGTCCGGCCGCCGAGTCGGCGGCGCTATGGAGATTGATCGCGCCGCTGCGCGGACGCTTTCTCGTGCACGTCGACCTGCACGAGACGACCGACACCGACGAAAGCGAATTCGGCCCGGCCCTGGCGGCGCGCGACGGCCAGCCGTTCGATCGCGGCATCATCCCGGACGGGTTCTACGTCGTCGACGACAGCGAGAACCCGCAACCGGAATTCCAGCGCGCGATCGTCGACGCGGTCGCGAAGGTGACGCACATCGCGCCGCCCAACGCCGAGAACGAGATCATCGGCTCGCCGGTCCTGAGCCCAGGCGTGATCGAGTACCCCATGCGTCAGCTCGGCCTGTGCGCGGGGATCACGGGCGCGAAGTTCACGACGACGACCGAGGTCTACCCCGACAGCCCGCGCGTGACGCCGGAACATTGCAACGCGGCACAGGTCGCGGCGACCCGCGCAGCCATCGATTTCGCTTTGCGCGGAACCTGAGGCCCGAACGCAGAGACTCACGCCGCATGACGCTGCTGATCCGCCCCGCGACGGTCGACGACCAGCCGAAAATCGTGTCGCTGGCCCGCGGCGAGCGGATCAAGCCGACCGGCCTCGAATGGCCGAGATTCATCGTCGCGGACGATGACGGAAAGATCGTCGGCGCCGTGCAGCTCCGCGAGCACCCGGATGGATCGCGCGAGCTGGGAAGCCTCGTCGTGGCGCCGGCCTTCCGTGGCCGCGGCGTCGCGACGCGGCTCATCGACAGGCGTCTCGCCGACGCCTCCGGCCCGGTGCTGGTGATCACCGGCCGGGCGTTCGACGACTACTACCGACGCTGGGGATTCCGCCGTATCCGGCCGATCGCCGCGCCGCCCTTCGTTTGCGCGAACTACTGGCTGGGGTATCTCGGTGGCGGACTGCTCGCGCTGCTCCGGGGCCGCGCGGTGAATCACCTCGCAGTCTTCGAGCGCTCGCCGTCGACTCGCTAGTGACCGCCTTCCACGTGGATCCCGGCGTCGGACAGTGCGCCGGCGAGCTCCGCCTCGATGCGCGCAGCCTCGCCGCGCCGGATGTGCTGGAGATGCAACGTCGGGCCCGCCAGGACTTCGATGCCGCGCTTGAGCACACTGCCGGCGGCGCGGATGCCCGCCATGTGCTGATCGAAGCGCTGCGCCGGCGGGTACCGGCTCATGCCCACATAGACACCGTGCGCGTCACCGCGCCGATCAGAATAGTCCAGCAGGATCAGGTAGATATTCGACCGGCCGCGGGGGGCGGCGAAGCGTGCGGCGACCTCGTAGGCCGTCGGCAACCAGCTGACGTATCGCATGGGTAACCATTCCGGGATCGACGCGCCCGCGCGCTTCCACAGGAGATCGAGATCCGCTTCGACGTGCGTGGGAAAATGGCCGCGCATCCAGCGCTCGTGGATGCAGTGCGCGCCGGCGACGCCGTCGCCCGCCTCGAGCGCCTGCTGGAATACCGCCGCGAGTTCCCGGTCCGGGCGAGCGCGAAGGGGTCGGTCAACCGGTCGGGAATCATCCCGCATCGATCATCCGCTTCCGGCCAGCAACGCGGCGAGCTCGGCGCGATCGGCGTCGCGACTGGCCGCGTAGTCATCGCCTTCGTGCGCCGTGTGCGGTTCGGGGTAAGCGGACAGGCGCCACCGCAGGGCGCGTTCATGAAGCGCGGCGACATGCGCGGGCCGCGACTCCCGCTCGCCGCGACCGACCGCTTCGCGCAACTCGTTCGTGTACATCGCGCCCAGCATCACCGCGGACTGAATGTCCTGATCGACCACCCGCACCCGCGTGTCGGCGGCATCGAAGCGTCCCGCGCGCACGTCGGGCAACGCGGACCGCGCGGCCAGCGCCAGGCGGCGTCGCAACGAGTCGAGCGGCGGCGATCCGGTCTCGAGATCGATGCCGAGGTACCCGCGTCCGAGTGCCTGGGCTTCTTTCATTTCTTCGCGCCCCTGTCTCGACCGGGAGATCGAGCGCTTCATGCCCCGCCGCTCACGTCCAGCAACACGTCGACATGCGGATGCAGCCACAGGACACTGGCCGGCAGATCCGTCGTCACGGCGCCTTCGAGGAATCTCGCGGTCGCCGCGTCCTTGCCCTTGCCCGTGATGAGCAACAGGATCCGGCGCGATTGCAGCAGGTCGCCGACTCCCAGCGTCAGGCCATGAACCGGTTTTTCGCGCCGGTCAGTCATCATGGGATGCTGCCGCGTCATCTCCGACAGCGTCGCCACGTGACAACCGGGCTGCAGAGTTCGACCGGGCTCGTTCAAACCGAGGTGGCCGTTCTTGCCCAGTCCGAGAATGCACAGATCGATCGGCCCGTGACGTTCGAGGGACTGGCTGATGCGCGCGCATTCGGCCGACGGGTCCACGGCCGTGGCGTCGAATGAAAGATAGCGATCCGCCGGGATGCCCAGGGGCGCGAGCACCCGCTCCTGCAGAAAGTACTCGCAGCTCGCGGGATCGCTCGCCGGCATGCCCAACCACTCGTCGAGCTTGACGACCCTGAGATTCGCGAAGAGGTTCGGGCGTGTCGCGGCTGCGCGTACCCACTCCGCGTACAGCCCCGCCGGTGAGTGGCCGGTCGGCAGACAGAAGAGCGAATCGCTTCGCTCGGCGAGCGTGGCAAAGGCGATCTCGGCGCCTCGCCGGCTCAGCTCGCGGTAATCGCGGACGCGCTGGATGGTCGCCATGCGGTCAGGACTTCTTCCAGAGGTCGAACGGCCTGGCCGCGCGAGTCGGCGATGGCAGCATGATCTTCCGGCCCGCACCCGCGGACTCGTACGCCGCGAACAGGATCTCGAGAACGGCGCGGCCATCCGCGCCCGTCACGAGCGGTTGCCGGTCATGGAGCACGCAATCCACGAAATGCTGGAACTCCTGCGGGAAACCGTAGTTCCAGATCTCTTCGTACATCACGTAACTCCACCCGACCGTGTTGCCGGCCTTCTCCACCGCGTAGCCCACGCCCTTCTGGCTGTAGGTCTGGATGGAATTGCCTTGCAGCACGTCGGCGTAGGCGACGCCCTCGGAGCCGTGGATTTCCGCGCGATCGTCCATGCCACCGAGCTTCGTCCAGCTCTCCTCGGCCAGCGCGACGACGCCGTTCTCGAACTCGAGGATGAGGATCGCGTTGTCTTCGCCGCGCGTCTTGCCGGCATGGACGCTCGTGTTCATCTGCGCGTATACGCTCGTCACGGGATTGTTGCGATTCAGCCAGCGGAAGAACTGCACCGCGTGACATCCCATGTCCATGGTGACGCCGCCGCCCGAGCGCTCGACGTCCCAGAAGTGCGCGGCGTGCGGCCCATCGTGCTTCTCCGATTGTTTGAATAGCACGGGGCGGCCGAGCGCGCCGTCGTCCAGCAGCTGCTTCAGCTTCACGTACTTCGGCGTGAAGCACAGCTCTTCCGCGTACATCAGCTTCACGCCGGCGCGTTCGCAGGCCTCGATCATGCGATCGGCTTCCGCGAGATTGAGCGCGAACGGCTTCTCGACCACCACGTGCTTGCCGGCCTGCGCCGCACGCACGGTGATGTCGCAGTGCGCGAAGTTCGGCGCGCCGACGACCACGAGGTCGATGTCGTCGCGCGCGAGCAGCGCATCGAGGTCCTGGAAATGATGCGGAATACCGTACTTCGCCGCGAAATCGCGCGCGTGACCGGCGGTCGGCGACATCACGGCGCGCACATCCGCCTGCGGCACGTGTCGCAGCGATTCCGCGTGGATCGTGGAGATGAACTGGGAGCCGACGAGTCCGACGCCGACGATTTCGCGCCTTGCCATGTCATGGACCTTTGCACTGCGACAGAGCATCATTATGCGCATGAACCCGAGTGACGCGAAGGGTCGCGGCCGTCGTTGGGCGGCCTGGCTCGCTTCGGCTCTGTCGTTTGTCGCCGCGATCACGGTGGTCCAGGCGCAGTCCGAGGAATTGCGGCCGACGGATCGTCGCCGGCTGGAGATCACCCTCACCCGCGTCGCGCGCGAGGTCCGGGAGAACTATTTCGACGCCAGCTTCGCGGGGCGCAACCTGGACGCGCTCGAAGAAACCGCCCGCCAGCGGGTCGAATCCGCGCGCTCGATCGGCGAGGCACTGGGCGCGATCGCACAGTTCACGCTCGAACTCGACGACTCGCATACCTACTTCGTGCCGCCATTCCAGACGGTGGACGTCGACTATGGCTGGGACGTGGGCATCGTCGGCGACGCGGGCGTCGTGCTGGACGTGAAACCCGGCAGTGATGCCGACAAGCAAGGTGTTCACCGCGGCGATACGGTCAGGACGATCAACGGGTTTCCCGTGACGCGCGAGACTCTGTGGAAGATCCAGTACCTGTTTCTCCAACTGCGTCCGCAGCCGGGCCTGCGCATCGAGCTGTCGACGCCGCAGGGTCAATCGCGCGAGTTGCACCTGTCGGCCGAGGTGAAGCCGCGGCGTCGCGTGCTCGAGCTCGCGGGCTCGGGTGGCGGTTTCGGCTGGGCACGCCTCATCGATGATTACAGCGAGTATCGGCGCAAGCACCGGCTCGTCTGGGCCGAGGCCGGACCGGGAGTGCTGGTCGCCAACCTGCGCGCGTTCACGCTCGACGACAACGAGCCCAAGAAACTGATCGAACTCGCGCGGCAGCATGGCGCGTTGATCCTGGATCTGCGCGAAAACTTGGGCGGTCAGGTCGCGGCACTGGAAGAGATCGTGAGCGGGCTGTTTGCGGACGACACGATCATGGCGCTCGTCAAGGAACGCGACAAGACGAAACCGCTGGTGGCCCGCGGCAAGAAGGGCAGCGCATTCACCGGCAAGCTGTGGATCCTGACCGGCGCCCAGTCCGCGTCGAGTTCCGAACTGCTGGCCCGGATCGTGCAGTTGCGGGGTCGAGGGCAAATCATCGGCGAACGCACCGCCGGACTCGTGCGGGTCGGCCGCCACCACGACACGTCGGTCAAGCATGGCGACTACGTCATCGGCAGCGGAGTCAGCGTGACCATCGCGGACGTGGTGATGCCCGACGGCCAGCCGCTGGAGAAGATAGGCGTCATCCCGGACGTGCAGGTCATCCCCTCGCCCGCGGACCTGGCGGAGGGTCGCGATCCCGCCTTGTCGAAAGCCCTGGAACTTGCCGGGGTTTCGATGGACCCTGCCGCGGCCGGGTCCCTGCTCGCGCCCGCGACCAGCGCGCGCTAGCTACCGAACGTCGTCAGCACGCCGGCGATCGTCGCCGTCATGAACGTCGCGATCGAACCGCCGAGCACCGCGCGCATGCCGAAGCGCGCCAGGTCGTGGCGACGCTCCGGCGCGAGGCCGCCGATGCCGCCGATCTGGATCGCGATCGAGCTGAAATTCGCGAAGCCGCACAGTGCGTAAGTCGCGATCAGGCGGCCCTGCTCCGACAGCGCGACGCCCGCGACCTTGCCGTTGACGATGTCCCCGAGCTGCAGATACGCGACGAATTCGTTGATGACGATCTTCTGGCCGATGAGGCTTCCGACCACCGAGGCGTCCTGCCAGGGCGTGCCGATCACCCAGGCCAGCGGCGCGAGCAGGTAGCCGAAGATCGTCGCGAGATCCGTGGGCTTGCCGATCGCGGCCGCGAGCCCCGTGACTTCGCCGAGCCAGGTCAGCGGCCAGTTGAGGAGAGCGATCAACGCGATGAACGCGAGCAGCATCGCGCCGATGTTCAGCGCGAGGCGCAGGCCGTCGCCGGCGCCGGCCGCCGCGGCGTCGACGATGTTGGCAGTGGTTTTCTCCACTTCCATCTTCACCGTGCCGCGCGTGAGCGGTTCGCCGGTCTCCGGCACGAGGATCTTGGCGATCACCATCGTCGCCGGCGCCGCCATGATCGACGCAGCGAGCAGGTGCTTGGCGTAGAACACCTGCTGCTCCGGGTCGCCGCCGCCCAGCATGCCGACATAGGCCGCGAGCACGCCGCCCGCGATGTGTGCCATGCCGCCGATCATCATCGTGATCAACTCCGACTGCGTCATCTTCGGAATGTACGGCCGCACGGTGAGCGGCGCTTCGGTCTGGCCGATGAACACGCTGGCGCACACGCTCGTGGTCTCCGCGCCGGAAACCCGCATGACCTTGGTGATGACCCACGCCATGCCGCGCACCACCCACTGCATCACACCCAGGTGATAGAGCACGCCCATGAGCGCGGCGAAGAAGATGATGGTCGGCAACACCTGGCAGGCGAAGATGAACCCGAAGGTGTTCACGTCCATCAGGCTGCCGAAGATGAACTTGCTGCCTTCGTTGACGAAGCTCAGCACGCGCACGAATCCGTGGCCGATCGCGTCGAACACGTCCTTGCCGCCGGGCACGAGCAGCACCAGCGCGGCGAATCCGATCTGCAGACCGACGCCGGTGGCGACCAGCTTCCAGTCGACGCGGCGCTTGTTGTTCGAGGCTGCCCAAGCGATGCCGATGAGCACCGCGAGGCCGAAGAGGCCGAAGGCGACCCGCGTCATGACTTCCACTCAGTTCTCCCCAGCGCCTGCTATTCGAACAGGCTCACGATGCTCTGATACTTCTCGATGTACCAGCGGTTTTCATTGTTGTATCTCGGGATCGCCACCGGACGAATCGCCGCGCCTTCCGTCTTCCACACACAGGGACACGTCACCGGTGAATCGGCCGCCTGTTCCCGGGGACGAGTCAGCTCGTCGAGCTTGACGTCCATCCGGTCCAGCACCCGGTAGAGCTTGCCGACATTCCTCGGTCCGCCGTTGTACGCCGCGACGGGGAATATTCCCAGCACGACCGGATTGTCCTCGTAGGCGTCGCGGATGTCCGGGCGCATCTGCGCGATCTCCAGGTCCAGCAGGCAGATCGCCGCCTTCATCGCGTTCAGCAGATTCGTCGCGCCGCGCTCGAACACCGGGTCGATGTTGGCCGCGGGACAGCGCCGCACGACCATCGAATACGTTCCTCTCCCGCGCCGATTGGTGAACTGCATCGGCCCCAGCGCCTTCGCGACGGAGACGCTGTAGCGGTACGCCTCCTCCTTCTTGAGGCCGTACTGGCTCAACACCTCCTCGAAGGCCACTGACTGCTTCTGCACGTAATCGCGGTCGTCGGTCTGCTCGATCACCGCGAGTGTCGTGACGACCTGCGGCGGGATGACGTCCGCGAGCAGTTTCCCCGGGAATGCCGCGCTCGGCACCTGCGCGAGGCGCAACTCCTCCAGCGCCCTGGTCGACGTCGCGACCAGGAACTCCTTGCCGACGCTCACGAAGCCGGGATCGAAGGTGTCCTCGGTGAACGGTAGATAGACGATCGGCCGGGCGGTCCGGACGACCGCGGCCCATTGCCGGCGTTTCACCAGGTTGTTCTCGAATACCGGGAATTTCCGTCCGTAGACTTTCAGGGGCTCGCCATCCGCGGTGAAGGCGAACATGAGGCGCTCGGCGCCGGTACCCTTCACGTGCCGCGCCTCGATGCCCGGCGTGAGAGTGCGGAAGCGCAGAGGTTTCCGGCCTGGCTTCCACTTGACCGGCGGGCGCGGGAGCTCCACCTGCGCGACGGTCCATTTCTGGCGGACTTCGCTCCACAGCGCGAAGGCCACCGGGCGTCCGCGCAACGCCTGTCGCCTGCCTTTGCCGGTCAGGACGTAACGCAGTTCGACGTCCTCGAGCAGTGCGCGCGCTTCGGTGACGAGATCGTGAATCGCTTCGTGGCGGTTGCGCACGTGACCCTGGACGACGACTTCGGCCAGCGCTCCGTCCTCCGATTCGGACTCGGCCACGGCGATCGGGACCTCCCCTTCCAGCTGCTTCGTCTCTTCCTGCGGCTTCGGGTCTTGCGCGACGATCGAGGCGTCGGCGTCGGCCTCGGCCTCGGCGACTGGCGCCGGCACGGCCTCGAGCACCGGCTCGAATTCTTCGTCGGCGTTGCGGGTCGTCGCACAGCCCGCCGCGAGCAGCGCTGCGATTATCAACAGGATGCGAATCACGACCGCACCTTACCGAAGGGCCGGGTATCGGTCGAGTCCACCGGCGGTCGAAGATCCTGCGTCTTGCGGGACGCCCGTAACCCGGTCAATCTGGCGCGGCTCCATGCCAGCACCGACCCATAATGCCGCGGCTCATCCGCCGATCGCGCTGACGTCGCAGGTCGTGCCCGTGCACTCCCTCGGGAGAAGCGAACGCGACGAGATGTGGGCGCTGTATCACCGCTTTTACGCCGGCACGAATCGCGCCTTGTTCGAGGACGACCTGCGGGCCAAGGATTCGCTGCTGGTGATGCGCGACGACGAGCGGCGCATCCAGGGGTTCTCGACGCTCGCGGTCGGTTTTGCGGAACACGAAGGCCGCGTTATCCGATACGTCTATTCCGGCGACACGATCGTGGACCGCGCCCATTGGGGCTCGCAGTCACTCGCGTTCACCTGGCTGCGCTACGTCGGCGAGATCAAGCGCGAACGGCCGGAATTGCCGCTGTTCTGGTTCCTCATCGTGAAGGGTCATCGCACCTATCGCTATCTACCGACGTTCGCTCGCACGTTCTGGCCCACGTGGACCGGCCCGACCCCCACGGCCACCGCCGATCTCATGGCACGGCTCGCGCGCGAGCGCTTCGGCACCGCTTACGACCTCGGCAGCGGCGTGATCCGCCATTCCAAGTCGCACGGGCATCTCGTTCCCGAGTTCGCGGAGGCGAGTGACCGCGAGGCCGGTCGCGACGACGTCCGGTTCTTCCTCGCGAAGAATCCTGGCTATCGTTCCGGCGACGAACTCGTGTGCCTGTGCGAACTGGCCTCGGCGAATCTGCGGCCACTCGCGCGCCGCATCTTCGACGGAGCCACGCGATGAGTGCCTGGCAAGAAATCGCCGCCGCCGCGGCGTGGGAGAACGAGCGCCTCGAAGCGGCGCTCGCCGACGCACCGACGCAGCAGGCGAACTTGCTGAATGACCTCGTGCGCACCAACGCCGGGACGAGGTTCGGCCGCGAGCACGCGTTCACGCGGATCCACTCGATCGGGGATTTCCGCGCACGGGTGCCGGTGCGCAGCGCCGACGAGTTCTCGCCATGGCTGGAGGCGGTGGCCGGCGGCGAACTTCACGCGTTGACGCGCGAGCCGCCGGCCGCGTTCGAAGCGACGAGCGGGACGTCGAGCGGCGTGAAGGTCATTCCGTATCCCGAAGCCGCGCTGCGCGCGTTCCGCGCCGGCGTGCTCCCCTGGTTGCATGCCCTGCTGACGCGCTGCCCGCGAATCACGGACGGCGTCGCCTACGTGGCGGCGAGCCCGGTCGCTCGCGCGCCGCGCACCCTGCCCGGTGGCGGCGCGCTCGGACTGCCGTCTGATGCCGCGTATCTCGGCGCCGACCTGTTGCCGGCGCTGACACGGGTGATCACCGCGCCTCCGTCGACGACGGACATCGATACCTGGCGGATACGCACGCTCGCGCATTTCGCGCGCCGCCGCGATCTCACGCTGATCTCGATCTGGAGTCCGACGTTCCTGCTCGAGCTGCTCGAAGCGCTGCCCGCGAACGCCGGGCGCGTGCTGGCCGAGTTGCACGCCACCGGCGATGCGGGTGCCGTGCGCCGGCTCGAGCGCGCGCTCAATGGCAAGAATGTCCGCGAGCATCTCTGGCCGGAACTGCAGGCTGTTTCCATGTGGAGGGACGGCGCCTCGGCGCCGTACGCGCAGCGCGTCGGCGCGCTGTTGCCCGGCGTGCACCTCGACGCGAAAGGCGTGCTCGCGACGGAATCGGTGATCACGGTGGGAACCGCGCGCGGCGCCGTGCCGGCGCTGACCAGCGCGTTCCTCGAGTTCGTCGTCGACGGCGTACCGCACCTCGCGCACGAACTCCAGGTCGGCACGCGCTACCGCGCGGTCCTGACGACCCCCGGCGGGCTCTGGCGGTACGACATCGGCGACGAGTTCGAATGCGTCGACCGCGAGCAGGGCGTGCCCCGGCTGCGGTTCGTCGGCCGCGCGGGCGTCGTCAGCGACCTCGTCGGCGAGAAACTCACGGACAGCTTCGTCGCCGGCGCGCTGGCCCAACTACCCGCCGCCGCCACCCTCGTGCCGAGCACCCGCCCCGCGCCGCACTACGAGTTGTGGATCGACTGCGGGGAGCCGGCCTCCGCTTCGTTCGCGAGCGGCGTCGAACGATCGCTGCGCGCCAATCCGCAGTACGCGTACGCGCGCGAGCTCGGCCAGCTCAGGGCGCTCGAGATCGTGTGCGCGCCGGGCTTCGCCCGGCATCGCGCGCACCGCGCGTTCGAACGCGGCGGCCGCCTCGGCGACAGCAAGAGCTGCGCGCTGCTGCTCGACCGCGCCGAACTTCCGCCCGACCCGCGAGGAATCGCATGAAAGTCGCGTTGATCTCGCCCAAGGGACCGCTGTATCGCAGCACCGGCGGCATCTTCCGCAAGTCGCTGCGCTACCAGCCGCTGACGCTGACCACGCTCGCCGCGCTCGCGCCGCCGGAGCTCGACGTCGAATTCCAGCTAGTCGACGAAGGCACGGGCGACGTGCCGCTCGACATCGATGCCGATCTCGTGGGCATGACGGTGATCACCGGCAGCGCGCCGCGCGCGTACGAACTGGCCGCGGCGTATCGCCGTCGCGGCATCAAGGTAGTGCTCGGCGGTCCGCACGTCACGCTGCTGCCGGAAGAGGCGCAGCAGCACGCCGATGCCATCTGCACGGGATATGCAGACCGCAGCTGGCCCGCGCTGCTGCGCGATTTCGCGCGCGGCGACATGAAGCCCCGCTACGCGCAAGCCCCCGACCTCGATCTCGCCGGCCTGCCCTTCGCGCGCCGCGAGCTCCTCGACAAGCGCGACTACCTCACACAGGCGGTATTCGAAGCGACGCGCTCCTGCGCGCACGACTGCGAGTTCTGCGTGGCGCCGACCGCCTGGGGCCGCAAGCAGTTGCAGAAGCCCGTCGACGAGGTGATCGCCGACATTCGCCAGTTCGGCGCGCGCCGGCTCATCTTCATCGACCTCAATCTCATCTCCGATCGCAACTACGCGCGCGAGCTGTTCACGGCGCTGGTACCGCTCGGGGTGCGGTGGTTCGGCCTGTCCACCAGCCTCATCGGCCGCGACCCCGATCTCATGGAACTCATGGCGCGCAGCGGCTGCTCGGGCCTGTTGATCGGCTTCGAGACGATCAGCAAGGCGGCGCTCGGCGACATCGGCAAGCGGTTCAACGACCCGGCGTTGTACGCCTCGCTGGTCGCGGACCTGCACCGTCACAAGATCAGCATCCAGGGCTGCTTCGTGTTCGGCAACGATCACGACGACTCGAGCGTGTTCGAACGCACCGCCGGGTTCGTCAACGACGTCGGCATCGACCTGCCGCGCTTCGCGATCCTCACGCCCTTCCCGGGAACGCCGCTGTTCCGGCGATTCGAGGCCGAGGGGCGCATCCTCACGCGCAACTGGGAAATGTACGACGGCCAGCACGTAGTTCACCTGCCGAAGCAGATGTCGCCCCGGGAACTGCAGGAGGGTCACGAGCGCGCGTGGAAGGCCGTGTACGCGCGGCGCGCCATCGTGCGGCGGCTCGCGAAGGCGCGCGTGCAATTGCCGATCTCCATTGCCGCCAATCTCGGCTACCGCTTCTACGCGCATCACCTGCACACGCATTACAACTGCGACTGGCCGCAGGTGGCAACCCCCGCGGATGTGGCGCGGCCACGCCGGGAAGTCGCGTGAGGCTGACGCTGATCCACCCGGCCATCGGCCGCCGTCCCGGCGTGCAGTACATGCGCACGTGGCAGATGGAACCGTTGCCGATCGCCGTGCTCGCCGGGCTCACGCCGCCGGACGTCGAGCTCAGCTTCCACGACGATCGCATGGAAGCAATTCCGTTCGACGCGCCGACGGATCTCGTCGCGATCCCTGTCGAGACGTACACCGCGAAGCGCGCATACCAGATCGCCAGCGAATACCGGAAGCGTGGCGTGCCCGTCGTCATGGGCGGCTTCCACGCGACGCTCGCGCCCGACGAGGTGGCGCGCTACGCCGAGAGCGTGGTGTTCGGCGAAGCAGAGAACGTCTGGGCCGAGGTCATCGACGATGCGCGCCACGGCAAGCTGAAGCCCGGTTACCGCGCGGCAGAGCGGCCGGCGCTCGCGAGCGTGCGCTACGACCGCAAGCTGTTCCGCGGCCGCCGCTATCTACCCATCGGCCTCATCGAGACCGGCCGCGGCTGCAAGTTCCCGTGCGAGTTCTGCGCCGTGCAGACTTTCTTTGAGCGCACGGCGCGGCACCGGCCCGTCGATGCGATCGTCTCCGAGTTGCGCGAACTCAAGCAGCGCCACAAGCTGTTCTTCTTCGTCGACGACAACTTCGCGGCCAGTCTCAAGTACGCGAAGGAGCTGGTGACGGCGCTGGCCGAGGTCAAGGTGCGCTGGGTCACGCAGATGAGCATCAACGCGGCGCACGACGAGGAGTTCCTGAGCACGCTGTCGCGCAGCGGCTGCCAGGGCGTGCTCATCGGGTTCGAGAGCCTCGACGATGCCGTCCTCAAGTCCATGCGCAAGAACTTCAACACCATGCGCGGCGGCTTCGACGTGGCGCTGGCCAACCTCCGCCGGCACAACATCCGCGTCTACGGCACATTCGTCTTCGGCTACGACGGCGACAAGCCTGGCGCGGCGCGCGATGCCGCCGAGTTCTCGATCGCGCACCGGTTCTACCTGGCGGCCTTCAACCACCTGACCCCCTTCCCGGGCACTCCTTTATATACGCGCCTGGAGAAGGAAGGCCGTTTGCTGCACGAGCGCTGGTGGCTCGACGACCGCTATCACTACAACGACCTGCCCTTCCGGCCACAGGCGATGGAGCCCGACGACGTGCGCCGGCAGTGCATCGACGCACGCAAGGCGTTCTACAGCTGGAAGAGCATGTTCCGGCGCGCGTTCGATCCCGTGAACCGCCGCGAGAACTTCATGTTCCGCAATTTCTTCCTGATCAACGGCATGCACCGCACGGAGGTCGCGACGCGCGATCGCTTCCCGCTGGGTGATCCGAACTGGAACGGCCAGCTCCTGACCGTGGCGTGAGCGCCCCGCCACATTCCGACGTCGAGTACCGCGTCGCCACGCGCGCCGACGAACCCCGCATCCACGCGCTGCTCGCGAAGATCTCGACCGAAGGACACGTGCGGCTGTCGTTCCGTCGCGAGCCCGATGCGTTCGCGCATCCCGGATCGTCGGCGCAGGGCTGGATCGTCGCGCGCGACACCCGGACCGGCAGCGACGTCGGCCTGTGCGAACGGGTGATGCGCCGCGCATTCGTGAACGGCGTGGCCCAGGATCTGCCGTATCTCGGCGGACTGCGTGTCGCGCCGGAGTACCGGCACCGTCTGCGGGTGCTGCGCGGCGGTTTCGCCGCGGTACGAGATCGGCTGGTGCGCCCCGGCGAACCCCCCATCGCGCTGACGTCGATCATGAGCGACAACGCCGTCGCGCAACGGTTGCTCGGCGCGAACCTGCGCGGCATGCCGCGCTACGAACCGCTCGGCGAATTCTCGACGTTCGCACTGTTCGCGCGGCCGGGCGAGACGGCCGCGGAGGCGGCGACGGCGGCGGACCTGCCGGCCATCGCCGCATTGCTGTTGCGATCGCAGGCGCGCCAGCAGTTCGCGAGCGTCTGGGATCTTGCCGCGATCGAATCCTGCATCGCTGCCGGCACCCTGCGCGCGGAGGACATCCGCGTGATCCGTCGCGCCGCCGGCATCGTGGCCTGCGCCGCGCTCTGGGACCTCTCGCCGCAGCGGCAGATCGTCATCGCCGGCTATTCGCGCAGCCTGGGCATGGCGCGTCCGGTCGTGAATGCCGTCGCACGTCTCGCCGGCAGGCCGGCGTTGCCGGCACCCGGCACCCCGCTGCGCGCCGCGTTCGTGTCGCACGTCGCGGCCGACGACTGGCGCGATTTCGGCGAGCTCGTGAACGCGGTGCGTGCCGCCGCGCACGCGCGCGGCATCGGCGTCGTTCTCGCGGGCTGCGGGTCGAACGCGCCACACGCAGCGCTCTTGCGCGCGTCGGCGCCGCGGCGGGAGTATCGCTCGAAGTTGTATTTCGTTCGCTGGCCGGAGGACGCCGCGCCGCGGCTCGATCCCGCATTGCCGCTCGGACCGGAACTCGCGCTGCTCTGATCAGCGGGTATAGCGCCGCATCGAGCGCGCGAACCGTCTCAACAGCCGGGCGCCGCGCACGTCACCGAGATTGTCGATGCGCATTTCCGCGCGATCGAGCAACGAGACCGCGACGGCCTTCTCGCGATCGAGCCAGTGGCGCACGGCCATCGTGTGGACGATGCCGACGAGGGGCGTGTTCGATGCCTCAGCGAACGCGGCCGCGACGACGTCGGCCGGAATGTTGATCAGCTGCTGCCGCAGGTCGTCGTCGAGGTCGCGCACGGACGAGCACCAGCCGAGCGCCGTCACGAGTTCCGGCACATCGGTGGACCGCAGCGGCGAGTCGGCCGCGACGAGCATGAGGTCGAGGCTCGGCGCGAACGTCGCCGCATGCAGGGCTTCCAGCTCCGCGGCAGTCGAAAGTTCGCGCGCGAGCATGCGCCGCCGATCGCGCTGCATGCGTTTCAACAGCGCACTCACCGTTGCCAGCGCCGGCGGCCCGCCGCGCGCGAGCAGGTCCGCGCGAAACGCGGCGCCCAACCGCGCCAGATCGTCGGCGGCGAAAACTCCGCTCCCGAGCGAGACGATCAGTTCATCGGTGACTTCGAGCGGGTCGCGTTCGCTCGGCCGGTCGCCGTCGAGCAGATCGTCCGCGGCCTGCAGGAACGCGAACCCCGTGCGGACCAGCCGCTGGCGGCGCCAACGCGGCACGCCGGCGGCCAGCACCGCGATGGTGATCACGAGATACCGCCGATGGCGGCGGATAAAGCGCGCGAAGTTGCGCAGGCACAGCAGCTCGACGTCGGCGGCGGCGCGCACGTCCGCCCGCGTGGCCCAGCGTCGCGCGATGCGCCAGCAGGCGAAGCCCAACATCCAGCCCGCGAGCATGTCGAGCAGATAGTGCTGCTTAGTCACGAGCGTGCTCACCGCCACGGCCACGGCCCAGAGCTGCAGCAGCACGGCGCCGTTGCGCGGCGCGCGGGGCGCGAAGGCCCAAGCCGCGGTGAAGGCGAATGCCACGTGCAGCGACGGGAAGTAGTTGCGCTCGAGATTGAGCGCATCCGCCGCGTGGAACAGCGCACCGGCCAGCGCGCCTTCGCAACAGACGACCGGCGGCCCGTCGACGGGCAGAACCAGGAAGCACACGGCGGCGATCGCCGTTTCGAGCATCAGCGCCGCGAAGAACGGCAGGAAGCTCTGCAGATCGCGCAGCACGAAGGGCGCGAGCAGCAGCAGCGGCGTGATCGTGAGGTAGATAGCCGCAGCCGCGGGCCAGAACGGCCACCAGGCATCCATGGGCACGGCGACTGGCAACCGCCATGGCACGGCGGCGGACCACGCGCTGCCGGCGCCATAGAGCAGTGCGAACGTGGCGCCGAACACGGCGGCCAGGATGGCGAGATTCGCGCGCTCACCCCGCGGCGGCAGCGCCACGAAGGGCGCCTTCATCGTGCCGGGTCTACCCGGCGTGGACCGCGCCACATCGATAGCCAGATGCCGAGGAACGACGGCTGCGGCTCGGCCGGATCGACGAGCCGCGGCAGGTGCAACCAGGGAGTCTGCGGATGCCGGTGATGCGCGCGGTGATAGTGGTAGTTGAGGAAGAACGCGCGCGAGACCGGATTCACCCGCAGGTTCCATGCCCCGTCGTGCGCATCGAGCGGCGAGAATGCGTGGTCCTCGTACTGCAGCGCCGACCAGTG
>CADEED010000005.1:57236-80793 GCA_902826225.1 uncultured Pseudomonadota bacterium
GGCGGTGGGGAGGTGAGCGAGCCGGCGTTGCGAAACACCGGCAACGAGAGGAATGCCGGCGCGACGAGGTAGAGCACCAGCCCGAGCTGCGTGACCACCCAGTAGAAGCCGGTGAGGATCGAGTACCACTGCGCGCGCTTGAGCCACGCGATGTCGCCGCGCTCGATGTAGTCGAAGCGCTCGAGCGGGCCGCGGTTGTTGCGATGGTGGGTCAGGTGGAACCCCCGCTGCAGCGTGAGCGATGTCGGGAAGAAGGCCGCCGCGCATCGCCCGCCCCACCGGTTCACGCGCGCGTCGGGATGAAGGAGTCCGTGCACGGCCTCGTGCAGCAGCGAGAACAGGGTGTTGGCGGTGAACGAGAACGCGATCGCCGCCAGCATCCGCGGCGTCCAGTCACCGGCGTGCGATGCCGCGGACAAGAGCGCGCCGCAGGCCAGCGCGCCGGCGCCGAGCAGCAGGAGATTCAGCCGCGCCGGGATGGGCGCGCCCGCGGTCACTCGCCGGCCACCGGGCGCACCGGCCGCAGCGTGCGCAGGAACTCGAACAGTTTCTGCAGGATGGCGTCGTCGACGTCCGTGCGCAGCTTCATGCCCTCGACGACGCCCAGGTCGCGTCGCAGGAACGCGGTGAACAGCGCGCGCGTCAGCGCCAGACGCAGTCGGCGGAACGGCCCGCGCCGCACGCCGAACGACACGAATAGCCGGGTGCCCGCGCCCGCCGGCGTCATGCCGATGCAGGCGGAGGTGCGCGTGAACCCGAGGTCGGTCTCGACTGTCGTCACGGGCCCGTAGCAATGCACGCGTACGTCGATGCGGTCGCGCGACAGCCAGCGCATGAGCCGGTCGCTCCATTCGTTGCCGCGCACACGCGAGACGTAGTGAAGCGTGCAGCGCTTTCCCGGCTCGGTGGTGACGCGCGGCGTTTCGAGCAGGTCACGCCGGTGCACCGTGCACAGGTGCACCATGTCGAAGCCATTCGCGACGAGGCCGTGCCACGGTGTGTCGATCTCGAGCAGCGTCGCCCTCGTCCAGTCGAAATCCTCGCCGCCGGCCTCGGGCACCATGCGCCCCTGCCCGGCTTCGAGCATCACGAGCCCGGCGTGTTCACGCACCGGCCACGCGCGGGTACGCTGGTCACGCCCGCAGACGCCGCCATCGGTGGCCAGACGCCAGCAGTGCAGCGCGCATTCGAGATGCTCACCGTCGACCCGGCCGCGGCCGAGATGCGCGCCCATGTGGGGGCAATGCGCATCGAGCGCGCCCAGCACGCCCTGCGCGGTGCGGAACAGCACGATGTCGTGGCCGGCGATGCGCGCGGTGCGCACGCCGCGCGGCGGCAGATCGCTGGCGCGCGCGACGACATACCAGCCCTGCGGCCAGTCCGGCAACGCGGCGCGGCGCGTGGCGAGATCGACGACCCCGGGGGCGGTGCTCACGCGGCGCGCGCAGACCGTCGGCCGAAGAAGAACCCCAGGATGCCGAGCAGCAAGGCGGCGACACCGCCGCCCGCGAGCAGCATCGTGCGTTGCGCGTTCATGACCGGGTTGTCGAAGATGTTCTCGGAGTAGTGGAACGCGGCGACGAGCCAGCGAGAGTCCTTGCGGACGATGGTCGCGGTCCAGCGCGCCTGGATGTCGAGCTCCTTGCCGCCCTTCAGCACGTAGTGGTCGTTCGTGTGCCCGTACGAGATCGCGGCGTCTTCACCGTAGATGACGGAGAGCGCATCCGGCACGAAGCTCGTCGTGACGCTCTCCACGACCTTGTCGGGCCCGTTCATCATCTTCTCGAAGTAGGCGCGGATGGCTTCGCGGCCCTTCGCGACGTCGCCGTTCATCGTGGTGAACACGACGTTTTCGTCGACATTCGCGAGCAGCGTGTCGAGGTCGCGCTCGTTGAGCGCCTTCTCCATGGTGGCCTTGAGCGCGCGCAAGCCCTCGTGCTGGGCGGTGGCCACGGCATCGGCGGGCACCGCCTCGGTCGGTGCCTGCGCCATCGCGGCCGTGGCGAGCAGCGCCGTCGCCGCATACTTCAGGAAAGTCATGAACTTGCTCCCGGTTGTTTTCGTTCTGGGGTTCGAGTCGCGGGTCCGGGCGAACTATGTGATCGCGCGATGAGGGCGTCAATCGGCTCGCGGCTGGGGGTCGCTGCGTGAGCCGCGGAGCCGACCCTGGCCTTAAGATCACACCCATGAAAAGCACGTCTCCCGGATTTCAGCCCGCCCTCTGGACCCTGCTGGCGCTTGCGTCGGCGTCGACCGTCAACGCCGGCCTCGATCGCACCGAGCGCGCGGTGGCGCGCCACGCCGCCGCGGGCGCGCGGGCGGCCGAAGCGCTGCTGGAGCGCACGGTGAACATCGAAAGTCCGACCGAGAACGTCGCGGGCGTGCGCGCCGTCGGCGACGCCTTCGCCGGGGAGTTGCGCGCCATCGGCTTTCGCACTCATTGGGTGGACCTGCCGCCGGAGATGAAACGCGCAGGGCACCTCGTGGCCGAACTCGAGGGCACGCGTGGCAAGCGGCTCCTGCTGCTCGGTCACCTCGACACGGTGCTGCGTGGCGAGCCTTTCCGCCGCGAGGGGACGCGCGCCTATGGCACCGGCGCCACCGACATGAAGGGCGGAATCGTCGTCATGGTGCAGGCGCTCAAGGCGCTGCATGCCGCGGGCGCGCTGAAGGACCGGCGGATCACCGTCATGCTCACCGGCGACGAGGAAGACGCCGGCCTGCCGCTCAGCGTCGCCCGCGAATCGATGGTCGCGTTGGCCCGCCGCAGCGATGCCGCGCTCAGCTTCGAGGAGGCGGTCAACGGCACGGCCACCGTCGGCCGGCGCGGGATCAACGGCTGGACGCTCGAAGTCACCGGCGAGACGGGCCATTCGAGCGCCATCTTCGGACCGGAGCGCGGCAGCGGCGCGGTTTACGAAGCGTCCCGCATCCTCGCCGCGTTCCAGGCGGAGCTCGGGAACGAGAAATACCTCACGATCAATCCGAGCATTGTCGTCGGTGGCACGAAGGCGGCGCTCGACGACTACCGGGGCACGGCGGAAGGCAAGACCAACGTGATCGCGCCGGTGGCGATCGCGCGTGGCGACATCCGCTACATCAGTCTCGACCAGGAGAAGTCCGCCGTGGAGCGGATGCAGGCGATCGTTGCGCGCCACTTGCCGCGCACGGGCGCGATCCTGCGCTTCGACGACGCCGCCTATCCACCCATGACGCCGACGCCCGGGAACGAGGCGCTGCTGAAGGCGCTCGACGGCGCGAGTCGCGACCTCGAATTAGGGCCAGTGCCGGCGCTCGACCCCGGCCGGCGCGGCGCCGGCGACGTGGGCTTCATCGCCCACCTGCTGCCCTGTCTCGACGGCCTCGGCAACGGCGGCGGCGGGAACTCTCATGCGCCCGGCGAATTCATGGATCTCGCGACACTGACGCCGCTGGCGCAGCGCGCGGGCGTCCTGATCTATCGCCTGACGCGGTAAGGACGCTGGACGGGCCGTCGTCCGGACACATCGCGACGACCAGAATCGGCGATTCGACCAGCGGTTCGGCTTCCGCGCCGGGCCGTCGTCGCTCGACTCGTCGACCATGGTGCAGTGATCGTCGCCAGCTCCGGTTCCAGGAGATCGACTGACGGTCGCGATGAGTTCCTCTCGTCGTGCTCCGCCGTGACTTCGCGGCCGAATGAACTCTTTCGGGAAAATGGTGATCAACTTCTACGAAGACACGCATTCGCTGCAGGGCAATCCGCCGACGAACGCGGACTACGCGAACGTGCGCTTCTATCCCGACGTGTTCTATCACGACATCCGTGCGTCCTATGACGTGACGGACAGCGTCAGCGCGTATCTCGGACTCGACAACGCGACCAACCGCATTCCGCCTTACGGCCTCACGGGCACGACGGCGGGTGGCGGCATCTACGAGTCGCGCGGCCGGTTCGCCTACGCGGGCGTGAAGGTGTCGTTCTGATCCTTCATTCCGCCAGGAGTCGCGCCGCGACTCCCTGACGGGGGTGGCCGGATCGGGCACGCGTTCCTGTTCATATGATCAAGGAGGATCGTATGAACGGGATATCCATTTTCGCGGCCCGCCTCGCGGCAGCGATGCTCGTGGCCAGCGGCGCTTTCGCGCAAACACGAACGCCGCCGGTCGTCGTCCACGTCGCCGAAAACCCGGGCTGGCTCGACTTCTACTGGGAGCATGACCGCCGCGACGTCGATGGGTACCACGTCTGGCGCCAGGACCTGCCGCGACCGCTGCCATACCTGCCCAACGCGATCCTCCACCACGAGGACAAGAATCTTCCCTCCAACACGACGTATCGATACCGGGTCTGCGCGATCTACGACGGCGAAGACCTGTGCGCGGAACCGTTCGACCTGCGCACCAGCCTGCCGCCGGAGCAAGCGCCCGCGCAGAGTCGTCCACCCCCGGAATTGACCAGCAGTGTCGTCTTCGACGAACCCGGCCGTATCCAGATTCGCTGGCGCAAGACCGGAAACTACGACCGCGTCATCGTGCGCTGGTGGCTCGAATCCAATCCGGTGCCCTCACAGGTGGATCACGACGGTCCCTCGGATGGCTTCCACGAGATGTCCGCCCCGATGCCCGGCGTCTACGTGATCCAGCTCAAGGGCTGCATGGTCAACTTCATCGGTGATACGCGGTGCGGCGAGTGGTCGAAGCAGTACAGGGTGAATACCATGACGGCCACGGTCGCCCACGTGAACTGCCAGCCAGGAATACTCAAGGGCGCGCCGCAGTTCTCCGCTGATGGCCGGGCTGCCTACCAATTCCACAATCCGCCGCCGGAGCGAACCGACTACGTCGGTCGTTGCCTGGACCCGCGCGGCCAGGTCGCCGCGTTCTACCTCACCGACGGCACGTGGAATCCCCATGTACGCGCCGGTGCGCAGGACCGATCGGGTGCGAATGCGACGGAGAACTTCACGCTGACTCTGTTCCACGAGCTGTCGCCGGACCGGACGCCGCGTCGACCGGATGGTCAGAAATCCACCATCAACTTCCTGCTGCGCGCTCAATGCGATCGCGATCCGTGGCTGCACGCGGATGCCGTCTGCCGCAGGACCGGCGACAATGTGCCGGCGGACATCCGCGCCAAGTGGCCGGGACTGCTGAGCGAGCCCTTCCCCCACACGCGCAACTCGGTCGCCGCGGGCGACCGTGCTGCGCTGATCGCCCGGTATCGCCTGGTGACCGATCGCGTGACGGGCCGCGCGGAACCGACCGTGGATCCCAACTACCTGGAGCCGGTCGACCGGGATGCGATCCAGGGCCAGGCACGAAACACGCCGGCCGCGACGGCTGCGAGTCGACCGGCGCAAACTACCCGCGGCGCCGCGCAGGCGCAGGCGAGCGAGTCGCAGCTCGTGCCGGCGCGTCCCACGGCCGGGGGCGCGGCCACCGTGTTGCAGCGGCAGACACCGACCGTGCTCGCGGGCCCCTCCACGACCTCGCGATCCGCCAGCCAGACGCTGACTCCGGCGACACCCACCAGTTCGCGCGCCGTGCAGGCCGCCTCGCAGGGCACGCTCGTCCTCGTCTGCCGCGGAGGATCGTTGATGGGCTGGACACCCTACGTCGAAGACGGGTCCGGTCGTCGCATGACGAGCCTCATCTTCCAGCCGCAATCGCAATCGAGCCTGATCGACTCGGCGGGCGCCGGATTGAAACCTTCGGAATGCGGATTCCCGACCCAGCTCGGCTATGCCCCTCCCCGCGTCGTCTTCGAGGCCGGCAACGTCGATGTCCGCGCGCTGCTCGCGAACGAGTCGAACTACCACGCGTTCGACGTCGTCCCGAAGCACGGCTTCTTCGAAGCCACGGCGCACCGCGCGCTGCAGACGGCGAATGCCTCCGTCACGCCGCAGGGTTCGCGGCCGGTTGGCCCGCTCGAGGTCACCCGGCGGGCGGTATCGAACACCGACGGCTATTCCACGCTCGAAGAAGATGGGCGCCCCCTCGCGACACCGGGTACGCGCATCCAGGGGGTGGCGGCCAACGCGGGGCGCGCCGCGTCGCTCGAGAGGGATTGCGTCCGCAACGGGCCGCGTATCAGCCATCTGCGCGGACGAATCACGCCCGATCGATCGTTCACGATCAACGGCAGCTGTTTCGGCGGCCAGGCCGGCGAGGTGCGGCTCATCGGCGCGTTCGCAGGCGGCACGCTGCGTCCGCCGTTCACCCAATGGACCGACTCGGCGATCGTCGTGCAGATGCCCGCGCTCGCCGACGTCGCCTCCCACGTCATCGCGGTGTCCGTGCACCGCCGCCCCGATGGGAAGACATCGGCGGCGACGCGTGCCCAGTTCGTCGCGGCCATGCGCGAGGTCGAGATTCCCGCCACGGCCTGGAGCCCGAGTGGACAGTTTTCCTTCGAGGACGAAGACCGGCGCCTGGGCGGCCCGATCGGCGACCACGCGGAGTACAGCCGCATCGCCGAGCGGAAGTCGACACGTTTCCGACTCGCCGTGAACGCCGCGTGCGAACTGCAGACCCTGGCAGTGCCCGCGACGGTCGGCGGAATCCACGCCATCAACGGCTGGGACGCGGGACCCCCGAACGAAGCCAACGTGGAGGTGGTCTGGACGCCGGTGTGCAAGCTCGAGACGACCGCAGGCCTGCCGGGAGTGACGAGAGAGCGCAGGACCTGCTCGGGCGCCTACAGGCTGCAGGCGCGGGCTTCGTGCCCGGTGGGGGTCGCGCCGTTGTGAGCCGCCGGGTCTCCTAACAAATCACGGTACGGGCGCGAAGCGCGGGCATGGTTAGAATGAGGGTTTCCCGAATGCAGGCTGCCCATGGAAACCGCTCATGTTCACCGCGGCGCAATCAGCGTGTGGCGCTGGCAACTCGTGCTGGCCACCTCGATCGCCGCCGCGCTGTCCTTGATCGTCGTTTTCCGGTTCGGCGCGCCCGGTGCGTTCGCGCCGCCGCTCGTCATCGTCATTGGTGCGGCCCTCTGCCTGGCGTGGCCGGAGGCGTACTACCGGCGCCTGCGCTTCGGCATCGACGGCACCGGCATCGCCATCGAGCGAGGCATCCTCTGGCATTCGAGGATCGCGCTGCCGCGCGCGCGCATCCAGCACACCGACGTCTCGCAGGGACCGCTGCAGCGGCGCTACGGTGTCGCCACGCTCAAGCTGTACACGGCCGGCAGCCGCTACACGAAGATCGAACTACCCGGCCTCACGCACGCGGAAGCCCTCGCCTTGCGAGACGCGTTGCTCGCGGAGAGTGGCGACAGTGGTGTCTGACTCCCGCGCAGGTGATTTCCAGCCGACGCTGCGATTGCAGCGCTCGTCGTGGCTGTTCGCGCTCGCGGGCTCTGCGAAGCAGTTCGTCTTTCCGCTCGTCGCGCTCCTGATATTCGGTTCACGCCGCGACGACGACTGGCTCGGGTCGTCGTTCGTCCTCGGCATCGTCGCTGCCGCCATGCTCGTTCGCGCCGTGTGGCATCAATGGACTTACCGCTATGGATTCGGACCCCGCGGGCTGGTCATTCGCGAAGGCCTGGTGTTCCGAAACGTCCGCCAGATCGAATACGCACGCATCGAGAACATCGACACCGAGCGCGGCCCGCTGCACCGGTTGCTGGACGTCGCCCGGGTGCGTGTGCAGACCTCCACCGGCGGCAAGCCCGAGGCGCTGATCAGCGTGCTCGACCTGGCGGCGGTACAGGAGATGCGGCAACGCGTGTTCGCCGATGCGCGACCCGTCGCGGATGCCGCGCAGGCCTCGCCGGAGCCCCGGCTGCTGCATCTGCCGCCGATGGAACTCGTGCGCCATGGTTTGATCGACAACCGCGGCCTGATCCTCGTGGCGGCCGGCGCCGGCGTCCTGCAGCAGGCAGGTTTCTTCCGGGCGAACGGCGACCTCATCGAGAAATGGTTCCGCTATTCGGCGTTCACCGAGGTCGCCGGGCTCGGGACGGCGATGCAGATCGTGATCGCCTCGTCGCTGATCGTTTCGGCACTGCTCGCGGTGCGCGTCCTGTCCGTCGTGCTCGCCCTCATCACGCTCCACGATTTCGCGCTGACTCGACAGGACGGAGATCTCCGCGCGCGCTATGGACTGCTGACGAGGATCGCTCTCACCTTGCGGACGCGGCGGATCCAGTCGGTCCACCAGTCCGAGACGCCGTTGCACCGCCTGTTAGGCAGAGTGTCGCTGGAAGTCGACCTGGCCGGCGACAGCGGTGGTGACGGGAACCAACGCAATCCGGAGCGGATCAAGACGCGGTGGCTGGCGCCCGTGTGCCGTACGGCGGCGGCGCCGGCCCTGATCGCCACGGCGCTGCCCGTTTTCGATCCCGCCGCGGCGCCGGATTGGCAGCCGCTGGCGCCGGGCGCGCGCTCACGCATCTTTCGTCGCACCGCCGTGCTGTCCCTCCTGTTGGTTGCAATACCGGCGGCGTGGTACTGGCAGGCGGCAGCCGCCCTCACCTTGCCGGTGGTCATCGCGATCGCGTGGATGCATGCGCACCTGTACGTGAAGCACACGCGCTGGGCGCTGGAGCGTGACGTCTTGCTGTTCCGGTCCGGCTGGATGACGCGCCGGCTGACCGTCGTGCCGCGCGATCGCGTTCAGTCGCTGAACCTCACCACATCGCCTTTCGACCGGCGACGGCACATGACCAGCTTGACCGTGGACACCGCGGGAGGAAGCGCGCGATCTGCCGGAGTTCACATTCGCTACCTGCCCGCCGAGGTGGCGCGAACACTCGCGGCCACGCTCTACGCGACCGTCAAGGGTCAGTACGCCATGAACGCGCCCAACTCGTAACTTCTCATGCGGCGGGTTGGAATGGGGTTGACGCCGACTTCCTGGCACTTCAGTAGCTAGCGTGCGCGAATCGATCCGCTTCGTCGCCGTCGTTCACCATCGTCACCGCATCCGCAGAATCACCGGCACTAACGGGTCGCCTTGAGCAGCAAATTTGCCACCGGTGCCGCGTTCGATTCTCCGGTCAGCGCCACCGCAAAAAATGCTCTGTCTTGCGGTGAATATCCAACCACGGCGCTCGCTCCGGCCGTTCCACCGGCGTGCCCCAGCCACAAAAGCCTGCCGTCGCCGTCGGGAACATCGAAGATCATCGTGCCGAGGCCGTAATAGGTTCCGCCGTCGGCCATCGGATACATCTGTGCAAACATCTCGTTCACACGCGCATCTGGCAACAGCTTGCCGGCAAACAGCGCATGCCAGAACCTGACCATGTCCTCGGCGTTGCTCGCAATGGGTCCTGCCGCGCCGGGCCAGCTCGGATCTATCGGCGCTTCTTTGGATGAGGCCAGGGGCACGACCAACTGGCCGCTTTGTCCAGGCACGAGCGCGATCATGGACCTCAACCCCAACGGCTGGATGATTCGCGCATCGATGGCGCGATCGATCGAACGACCGTCCGCACGCCTTACAATCTCTCCCAGCACGTCGTAGCCGGTATTGGAGTAGCGCCAATAGGCCCCGGTGCAGAACAACGGACCATGCTGCCGCGCTATTTCGAGCGATTCCGACGGGTCTCGGTACCGCGGTTCTGCTCGAGCCTTCTCGTCCTCATTACTGCTGAACAGCCCGGACGTGTGCGCCAGCAGATCCCGGACCGTCGCGACATTGCCATTGGGCACATTTCGGACCCAACGCGACACCGGGTCGTCCAGCGACAACTTGCCTTCCTCTGCAAGCTGCATGATCACCACGGCGGTGAATGTCTTGCCAGCACTGGCCCAATACAGCCGGGAAGTATTCGATGGCGTCACCGCGCCTGACCAGAGACCTTTGCCTTCCAAGGCCACGGCAACCGTGATCGCACTCGGCTTGGTATGGTGTTGCGCGACAGCGAAGGCGTCGCTCAGTCGCCGGCCTTGTTCGTCGGGAAGGGCTTGGTCAGGAATCGCCGAAATCTTCGGCATATCCATTGCCGGGCGCATCGGGCTTCCCAGATAAACGCTACGCTTTGCACACGGCGCCTTGCGAGGACCGGCATCCGCTGGCGGCGCGGCCGCCAGGCCGGCTAACGAAATTGCCACTGCCGCGATCAGGTTCGGGCGCATCAGTCTGCCATCCAGCTTGCCACGATCAGCGTTTGCGAAAATCGATCTCATCGGTTGGCGCGAGCTGCGCCAGTTCTCTCAGTGCTATTTTGTCATCGAGCAAATAGGCTTCGTAGAAGCTCATCGCCGTCGTCCACACTCGTTCGAAGCGCGCATCGTCGGCATCGACGAATTCATGCGTCGCATCCTTGACGATGAGTGCATAGCGGTCGCCCGCCGGTGCCTTCTCGAATGGAACCAGATGGACTGCCGGGTCCGGTGCGAAGCCCGGCACCACATCGCGGGTACCAGTAATCATCATGGTCGGGACGGCGAGCCTTGAAAAGGCCTGGTCTGGCATGATGAGTCCCGGAATGAGGCCGGCTGATGAAAATGTGAGCACCGCCTTCATTTCGGGCACTTTCACCGGCGCCACGTAGTCCACCGCTCCACCGGCCATCATGGCAAAGAGCGAGCCGTAGCTGTAACCCAATCCACCCAGGGGAAGACCCGCGAAACGTTGCCGTGCATAGGCTGCGGTTGCCGTCATGTCGGCCATCCGGCTGCCGAATGCGGTTTGCAGATTTTCCCGTTTGCTCTCCGGCAGGCTCACTGAATCAGTGTGCAATGGAGCCAGAACGGCAAAATTCTCCTTCAACAGGCGGACGATGACGCCGCTCATGGCGTCAACGTTGCTGCCGCCGCCATGCGACACGAAAATAACCGCGCGAGGTTTGGTCGCCGGCACGAAAACATGCAATTCCAGTGTTCGCTGCGGCGAAATATCGAGTGCAACCTTCTCCGCCACCGGCGTCATTGAATCCGCCTGCGCAATCGCTGGCGGGATGACACCTGACGACATCAGGATCCACATCGCAAATACCGAGAACTGTTTCCACTTGCGCGGATGCACCATCTTCTTCCCTCTGCTGGTCTGAATTGCGCGACGCCTGTCTACATCAGCTCGACAGCATTTCTGTGTCGAGTTGGCGTGAGCACGACGGGAAAGTCACCTTACAATCAATATGCTGTTCAAACCAGAGCTCAGCACAGAACTTCAGCCGGAAAAGAAATACAACCGCGTCGTGTCACGGGCCGACACCGCCGGATGAACGAGGAATCGGCGCGTCGCGCCAGCGAGTTCCCTGCGCTGCGCCGCTTGTGTGCGAGAGAACTCGTCATCGCGTCACCGACTGCGGATCCGAGGCCGCGCCCGATTCCGTGCCCAGGCTGCGCGTGCGATAGAGGGAGTACAGCACGCCCGCCGCCAGCACGCCGATGGTCACACTCAGCGAAATCCAGGCCGGCATCTTGCCGACGATGAAGATGAGTACCAGCGCCAGCGCGTACTTGAGATATCGGACCATGAACTGCTGCGACGGGTGTCAGAAGAGGCCGGTTCTCGCAAACTCCGTCGTTGGGCGGAAAACATCCGCGAGCAGATCGACGCACGCCGGCAGTAGGCCCGGAGAAAGCGCGGCTATTCGATTGGCGAGTCACCGCAAGATGGCATGAGCCACGCCGCGCCCACGACGCCGACCTCATTTCTCTTGTTCATGCCTGCTGCTCCGCCAGGCGTTTCACGCCGTCCACGAACTTCCGGAACGACGGGGTGAGATCGGGCATCGACTTTGCGATCAAAGGCGCCATCAGACCCGTGAACTCCTCGCGCGTCTGAAATCGAACGCCCTTTCCTTCTGGAGTCAGAGTGAAAGTCCGCACGCCCTTGAACAGGCCAAGCGGCATGCCGCCCTCCCAGGTCATTTTTCGCGGCCGATCAAAAACCCCAACGCGCAGAGAAAAAGCGCGGCCCGGCGAAACCTCGGACCAGAGGCGAAACCGGCCACCAGAGACGATGGAGCCCTCGATCCGGGTGATGCCCAGGCTGCTTGATTCCAGCCTCTTGCCGTCGGTGAGGATCTTCCAGATTTGCTCCGCATCCGCCGCGATCAATGCGTTCGCTTCGAAGGCCGCCATGAATTCACTCCCTATATGGCTGGATCGATGCTGCCAAGAACCAAGGTGACAGCTCCTATCATATTCGGAAGGCCCTGCGCGCTTCCCACCTAGGTTTGGCCCGCCACGGTTGAGTTCAGACGAGGGCCCGGGAAAGGGATTGCCCGGGTTCTCCCGCGGCCAGTCGCCGCCGGGCTACGCCTTCTTCACGAACTGTGACTTGAGCTGCATCTCGCCGATCCCCTCGATGCGGCAGTCGATGTTGTGATCGCCTTCGACCAGGCGAATGCCTCGGACCTTGGTGCCCACCTTCACGACCAGGGATGAGCCTTTGACCTTCAGATCCTTGATGACAGTGACGCTGTCACCGTCGCTCAGCGTATTGCCATGCGCATCGCGCACGAGCGGCTCCGCGTCCTGGGTCGCCGGTGCGGCCTCCTTGGACCATTCGTGGCCACACTCGGGGCAGATGAGCGTCGCGCCGTCTTCGTAGGCAAGCGCGGATTGGCACGTCGGACAGGGCGGAAGGGATGTCATGGCGAGCGAGCTTACTGCATCGCAATCGGCAGGCCGACCTTTCACCATTCCCGTCGGATTCTCAGCGACCACTCCCTGATCGCGCGCTACTGGCGCTTGGCGATCCAGCTTCCCATGAATTGATGCGGCTCTCCGTCAACCGTGATCGGGACCGACCAGCTCCCGATCAATTCGCCGGCGTCGGGTCCGGTCAGCATCACCTTGAACTCGTTGAATCCCGAGTCGGACGTCTCGAACGTTCCCCTCCACGTGTCGGTTCCGGCCAGGATTGTCGTTGTCGAGAAGGGAATCGAGGTGGTGACCATCCCACCCTGCACGCCCGCTTCGATTGTTCCCGAGATCGTCCGCGTGGCGAAGTCGACGGTGAGCACGATCGTTCCACTCGCGTCCGAGAAGAACGCCTCGCCAGTCATTTCGATGTATGGGACATCGACGAATCCGGAGAGCCGGCCGCGATAGGTTGCGTTGCCCGATGCCGCAATCGCCGCGGACGGAGTCGGAACTCCGAAAGCCATCGACCCGGAACGCGGAGTCACCCCCTCGTACCAGTTCGCCATCTCCGAATGGCGATAGCCGTCGAGTCTGGATTGCGAGAGGACCATGGTGACGAATCTCTGTCCCGCGTTCGAGGTCTGGAGCAGGTGGTCTTGCGCCGGCCAGCCCGCCGGCACTTCGTAGTACTCCAGCTCATCGAACTCCACGCCCGGTACCCCGATTTCATACTTGCGCGAAGAGGTGTAGCGCAGCCGCGGCTGGAGCGCGTCCTCGTGAGCGACGTTCGTCAGACGTGCAAACGGTGGAATCCTCGGGTGTCCGGTTTGCGGGCTCGTCGTGCTCGAACCGAGCGACGCGTACTGTCCTGGGACGGGATCGGGAAAGACAACGACTGCCCTGGAAGCCGGAGGCGTGGGACCCGGCGCCGCACCCGGATTTGGCGATGTCGGCGGCGCATCGGAACCGCCGCCTCCGCAGGCGGCGAACAGCGGCAACAGGATGATCACGGCAGACAGGCGAGCGCTGGGGTGCTGAGTCATGGTTCCTCCTGATGTGGCGACCGCGATTTTCAGTGGTCGCAGCTTTTCAGAACCATGGCGGTCGTCTGTATTTCATCTGGAGACTTGCTGGAGGTCCCCTGAGTGGCCGACCCGATCGAAGCGTTACGCGGCGCAGCATGCTTCGTTGCAGGGCAAGTCATGGCAAGAAGTCTCGTCCGCCCTTGGAGGCTGGCGCGCACACGCGATTGTGCAAAAATGCGGTTACGCTCAACTCGGAGGGGATGTCGATGTTGACTCGCCTAACATCTGTCGGCGTCGCGGTACTTGCGCTCCTGACGGTGGTCGACTCTCCACCCGCTCTCGCGCAGCAGGACCTGATGATCATCCGGCCCGAGAACTATCAGGGCATGCCCGCGCGATTCGGCAGCACCGCCTTCGACGTGGGTCCGTATCGCGAGATCCCCTCCCCCGACCCGTCGACGTTCCGGTCGCTGCACGTGCCGTTGCATCGCAACCTCGTTCGCATTGGTCATCAGGACACGTACCTGGTGTCGAATCCCTGGAAGCAGGCGGAGGTGGATCGCGACAAGGGTTCGCGCACGGCGATCACCGCTCGCATGGGCGACGAGTCATTCCTGTATGTGTACCTGCTGCTGCTGCAGTTCGGCGAGGCGCACTTGTCGGAAGCGGCTTTGAAGCAGGAGAAGGAATCGAGACCCGGCGGTCCGGTCGAGTACTACACCCACAACTACTCTTACTACCCGCGCTTTCACGTTGGCGTGCTGGCGCATGCGCTCACGAACGACGCGTCATACCTCGGCTACTTCTGCAAACGACCCGGCGATTGCATCCCAGGCAACAACCGCACGCCGAACGGTCAGATGCTCGACGCGGTCATCCCCTACCTGACCGGTTGGGGCGGCGATTCGCTCGATCCGTTTCGCGTGCGCGAAAAGTACTACGCTTTCATCGGAAAGCACGTGAAGACGCTGGTCGCCTGGTCGAAGTCGCTTTCGAAGGAGGCCTACATAGTCGGCCGGACCACCTTGCCTCAGTACGACTTTGCCCGCGGCGGCTTTCCATTGCAGATCAGTTTCCCCAAGGGGAGCGCCGCGCATCCGCGACTGCTCCATTACCACGATTCACCGACGGCCGCGAAGTTCGTGCATCAACCTACCTACTTCGACACGCTGTTGCGGCTGCCGCCGGCCGCGGCGGAGGCGCTGATCGAGGATCTCAAGGCGAACTACGGTGGCAAGTCGCAGACCACCGTGCTGTTCACGATGAAGGTGCGCTTCACCAACATCGGGGCGATGGAGAACAACATGCTGGGTTTGAAGGCGCTCTATGAGCTGACCGAACCCCGGATCACGCTCTTCAAGGACGAGTCGCTCCAGCAGGAAATCGCCGCCGTGCCGCTGTGAACCGCCGACTCTTCATGGCGCTCGTGTGCGCGGGTTGCGCGATCGAATCCGTCGCGGCGGTGA
The DNA here is from genome assembly GCA_902826225.1 of uncultured Pseudomonadota bacterium. GTDB lineage: Bacteria > Pseudomonadota > Gammaproteobacteria > Steroidobacterales > Steroidobacteraceae > CADEED01. The sequence goes on from CADEED010000005.1 coordinate 72,255, forward strand.
AATCCGTCGAGCCCTATTATGAAGACGACGTCGTGACGATCTCTCCGCCGGCAAGCGCCCGGGGACTGATGCCCTTTGTCATCCCCGCCTTCCGCGGTCTATTGCGCGTGGGTGCCCCGAACGAATACGGCACCCGGCGCCGCCGCAACGATCCGGAGGTGTACGCGAACATGCCGCAGCGCATGCAGGGCGTCGCCAACAAGCAGCGCGGTGAAGCCGTGTATCTCGCCCTGCTCGCCTATGGCGCGCACCGCGACGAGATCACCGTGCCGACGCTGCGCGAGGCGATGATCGCCGGCAGCAACCCCGCCAATGCGCAGTTCGTGAATCACGACCGCGACTGGCCTGTGCATACGCATTACCTCGGCATCTCGCTGACCAACGACGCGGAATTCCGGCGCTTCTTCTGCACCGAGGGCGCACCGTGCTCGCTCGACACGATCCCGAATCCGCGTGCACCGCTACACCCCGGAATGCAGGTGCCGTTCTGGGGCGGCGGCAAGAACGAGTTCCGCGGCCGCGAGGGCTATCGAAGCTTCGTCGACACGCACGCCGCCGAACTTTTCAGGTGGGGCGCATCGCTGAATCGCGACATCTACATGGTCTCGCTCATCGACTACAACAGTGTGCAGTACAGCTTCGATCGCGGCGGCTACGCAATAAGCTTCGGCCCGGCTCGCGTCCTTTCGGCCGAGCAGCCGCGTACGGAAATTCACACGGCGACGCACTCCGTCAAGTTCCCCACTGCCCCCGGCCGTGGAAACATCGAGTTGTTCGTCCCCATGAGCGTCGAGGCCGGCAGAGCGTTCTTCGAGAGGTACCAGGAGCGTGCTCGCGCGAGCAAACCGCTGTACGCCGTGTACGCCGCCCGAATCACGACGGTCAGCCGCGCCAAGGGACAAAACTACCCGGCCATGCCGCTCAACGTGGATTTCGAGCACGTCATCACAGGGGATGCGATCGAATTCTTCTACGGCGACGATCTCAAGGAACCCGCGCTCGAGGTAGCGCTGCGCTAACGCCACACCAAGGAAGCGGTGACCAGCCACGTGCCCTGCTCGCCTAGACGCAGTCGACCGCGCGCCATCTGGCGCGAATGCGCAGATGTGGCCTCGAAAACCAGGCGCAGCGCCGCCGCGTCGCCCGCCTGGGCGCGACGGATCAGCTCAGTAATAGGCACGTCGTCGGCCATTGGGGTGCGTCTGCCCGGATTTTCGGGCCCGGACATGTCCCCTTTGCCCGGGAAATACCGTTATTCCAGGCAGGATGCAAACCATTCTGCTGATCGCTTTGTTCACGCTCCTGTCCGGAATCGGTGACGCCCAGGGATTTCTCCACGCGGGCAGAGTCTGGCAGGGAACGACTTTTCAGTGGCTCGAGGCCCTCAAGTCCGCCGTCGGGTTCCAGTTCGGCGTCGCCATGTACTGGCTCGCACTGCGGCACCTCACCGCACACGGCATCGTGGCGGTCGAAATCCAAACCCTGTTCTGGTTCGGCGCCACCATCATCGGCATCGCCTTGCTCAGCGGCCAGTACCTGCGTTGGCCGATGGCCGATCAGGCGGCAGCGATCGCCGTTCTGTCAGGAATTGCCTGGCTGATGTATCGAACTACCGGTCACGCACAACGGTGAACGCACGCATGGCGCCCATCCCACACGGCGAACTCCGCCCCCCTGCGAGGCGCGATCAACCGGTGCCCTGCACATGGGACGCGAAAAAGTACCTGCGACAGTACTACTCCAGCGTGGAAACGACTGAGCGCCATACGCTGCGATTCGTGGTCAAGGCACTCGAGTCACTCCGGTCGGGCGCGCTCGGGCTCGAATTCGGCTGCGGACCTACCGTCCATCATCTGCTGCCGCTTGCGGCCCGAGCTGCGGAGATTCACGCGGCGGATCTCTTGCCCGAGAATCTCTCCGCGATTCGTCGCTGGCAGCTGGGGTCGAGGGAAGCGCATGACTGGACGGCGTTCACGCGCGAGACGCTGCGACTCGAGGGAACAACGAGCCCATCCGAACCCCAGGTTCGCGAACGCGAAACTCTGGCCCGCCGGCGCCTCACGCGCTGCCTCACCGGCGATGCACGCCTCGCGTGTCCGCTGGGACCGCAGTCCGCCGCTCGCTACGACTGTGTCGTCAGCCTGTTTTGCGCGGACAGTGCCACGGGCAGCCTTGCGGATTGGATGCGCTACACGCACAACATCATCTCGCTGCTCCGGCCAGGGGGATTGTTAGTGCTGGCGGCGCTTCGACAGTGTCACTTCTATTCGGTCGGCGGCCTGGCGTTTCCCTCGCCTTGCATCGACGAGCGGCATGTACAGCTCTCGCTGGATGCCGCCGGCTTTGACCGGGAAAAGCAGGTGATCGAAGTGGCCGAAGTCCCCGATCAGAGCAAGCACGGCTTCGACAGTATCGTGATGGCCAGCGCCATCGCGCCCGGATGAGGGCGCGCTGCGAGCAGCGCCGCGGCCGATCGACCGCTGCCCATCAACGCGAAACGTCCTGCGCGTCAGCCGTCGCCACGACGAACAAGCCGCTGACTTCCTTCTGCGCCTGCTGAAACGAATCAAGCGCGCTGAGCTGAGCGGCCGAGAGGATTCCGCTCGCCGCCGAGGCCACTCGAGCGTCGTAGTCCTGTTGCCACTGGGACTTTTGCTTCTGGAACTTCTCGAGGTCCTCCCCGGCTGAATACTCGGGTTGCGGCACGCGAGCTCGCTCGGCGATGAGGACGTCGGTCAACTGCTTGTGCTGCGACGCGGACAGCGGAACGTCCGCGCCATCGAGCTGCGTGGCAAGTACATCCGTCTCCTGGCGCGCAGGCAGTGACTGCTGATACTCCGCGAAAGTGCGCGCATCTTCGGCGCCGATGAGTTCCGCGACTTCGGCGGCATTGCGGCGCTCGATCGCCTCGGTATGACGGCGAACTTCTTCCTGCGTCGCGGATCCCGACAGATCCGCATACAGGCGCTGCTGCTGGTCGGTCAGCAGATCCATCAGCTGACTCAACTTCTCTTTCGAAAGGCCGAGCTCGTCGGCGAACGCGGCGTACGTCCGCTTGTTCATCGCACGGACCTGCGGTCGCATTGCCTTTTGCATCGCCAAACTGTCAACCGAAAACTCGTCATGAACTCCGGGGCCGCTCGGTCCTTCCACATCGGGCATTTCCATCCCGAGGGCTGCGGGTGTTCTGGATGCCGGGTTGATCGGGCCGGCTGTACTCGAGCTGCCGCCGTTCAGCAGGTGCCACGTCGCAGTGTTCACGCGCGCCCTTTCGAGCCGGACGATGCGTGCGTTGAGTTCTCGAATCTGTGCCTGCGCCTCATCCGCGTATGCGCGTTCCTTGTTGAGCTCGTGAAGGGAATACGCGGTGGCGCCGGCGAATGTGGCCGCGGCGATGGCAAGACCAAGAACTGAGCCCCTCATTCATTTCTCCAGGAAAGCCGCCTTGCCCTGCCGTCGATGGCAGGGCAAGGCGTCTCGATGCCAGTTTAATTACAGGCCATCACCAGTCTACGTTCCATGTAGAGGGTGTTGCCGCAGCCCCAGCAAGGCGTTGGGCTGATCCGGGGTACCGGTGGTCCTTGAATACCCCATTGCCCATAGGCCGTACATACGGCCCCGGGAGTCTTGTTGTACAGAAATATTCTGTCGGCCTGCCAAAGCTTGCCCTGAAAGGGGAACTGGCAGGACTGGCCATTAAAGAAGGGTGCTTCCCAGCAAACTCCCCACGCAACCGCGTGCCAGGTGCCACGGCGCGCGGCGGCTGCCGCAGGAGTGTTCCCAGTGATACCTCCCACGGCCTTGAAAGGGTCGGCCGCCTGGATCGCGGGAGAGAGCCCTATCAGCGCTGTGGTGAGCAGGAGGCCCGGAAGTGATATCCGGGCGAAGTTTCGCCATGCATTTTTCATGTTTCCGCCATCCCTTGGTTTGATCGGAACTCACTGGAAGCAGTTGCGTGCCGCGACGCATTTGTCTCGCACGAGCTTCATGCATAGCGACGGCAATTCAAATGGAATCGCTTCCATTCCAGTGTACTAAACGCCCGCCAAACGGCTAATTCTAACACTCTAGAGACCACATCCCGTTTGTGGAAGCGCTTCCACTCTAGTGACTGAAAATCCGCGTGTCAACCAAACTTCGACACAGACGTGTCCGCGCAACGTGCGGCGGCTTGCCGAAGTCGTGGCTTCCCCGGTGTACTTCGGAACACACCGGGATCGCATGACGACGGACTGCACTTCACGCTGGGTCTGCTGGAGCGTTTTCCCGATCTCGCGCTCACCGAGCGGTCGAGTCGCCGACGGCGGGCCACGCGCGGGTTCGCAGTGCGGAATATCTAACTACTACGCGACTCTCGACGCGCTGCTCGCGCGTGGCGACGTCGACCTCGCAATCGTCGGCGCGCCTACGAACCGCGACATCACGGTGCGGGCGGCGCAGGCAGGCAGGCACGTCGTGGTGGAGACGCCGATGCGCCTGGATCTCGCGGAGGCGAATCGCATGACGGAGGCCTGCGCGCATCGGCGCCAACATCTCCATGAGATTGGAAAGTACCGTCCGGCAGAATCCTGTAGCCCGCAGCGGGAATCTGCATTGCGTTTCCGCTCGCTGAAAACATCACGCCCGCTCCCGTGAATGTTCGGATGGTTCCATCTTGCATTTGGATCGAGACTTCAATATCCCGATCGACATGGCTGTCATCCGGCACTGCCAAGTACTCGTTGGCAAAAGCCTCCTTGTTAGGAACGCTGAGCATCGAAGGCTCTTGCGAAGGGGAACGCGCGTAGTCTCGCGCCATCGGTGGGCTCTGCTTCGTCGAGGGGCCAGGCCTCGCAATGCCGGCACTCTTGATGACCGATGGCGCCGCGGTCTGCGCGCGACTGTCATCGTCGGAACGAACTGTCCAAGCAGACTTGTAGGCGCAAACGCTGAGCAGCGAGGCGAGTATCGCGAAGGGAACCATGCGGACCAGGTTCATTCAGGAACTTACCAATCAGTGCGAGGATCCTGGCGCGCCTCGCCCTGTTGCTGGCAGGGCGAGACGTGCCGACGCCGTGCGATCCGCGGTGGCTAGTACTTCATTGTGCCAGTGCGATCGTAGATCCTGTAAACGAGGCCTCCGTAACCGCGCATCTTGATCTCCAGCCCAGGTGCGCCATCGAGATTGACTGAGCCTAGAAACTGCATGTTCGCGCCGACCCAGTAATACCTCGGCACCAGGTTTCTGGGATGGAGTACAGCGAGATAGCCGATCGATGTCGTATTGACGGCGTATTCCTTGCCCGGGACGCCATCGAAATCGTTGACATCGACGCCTGCCCAGCCCCACCCGACCAGGAACCAGTGCTGTTTGATCGAGTGTGTTCTATGCGAGACGAAAAGAATCGACCCGTATCCGTTCCCGGCCATCCCGGCATTAACGGCGATTTCGTTACCGGCTGCCCCATCAAACTGGTCGACTGTCATGGGCGTCCAAGCGGCTGAGTAGTTTCCGAGGGCGTACGGAAACACCTTCTTAGTCCGGTGCGTTATCACGAACAGAGTCGAAAACGTTCTGACGGCATATTCCGCGCCCGGGCTCCCGTCCAGATCTGCGAGCGCGACGCCGTACCAACTCGGGCCGATGTAATAGGTTGCCGCCAGCGCGCCATTGGCTTTCTTGATCTGAACATTGGGGCCGTTGCTGTAGATGCCCTCGGGGGTGCCATCTCCGTTGAGATCCGCCGAACCGAGGTAGACAGCCAGCGCCTCGGGTGCGACGCCAAGCATCGCGAATAGCAAAAGCAGTTTGACGATTGCGCCTCGATGAATTCTCAAGATTGGCTGGTTCATTTTCGATTCTCCCATGGTGACTCGCGTAGACGATGGAACGCCGTCAGCTGCCCTCGCCCGAGTGGACGAATCGCTCGTACGCTCTTGACCTCTCGATCGGTCTCAGAAAGAAGAATGGCTGTTTTTAGCCATTGGAAGCGCTTCCATCGTAACACTTACAAATCGACTTTGGCAAAGCGCACTTCATCGAACGCGTGTCTCCCATGTGCACAACAGGCAGGGGCCCGCGCCGATTCGTTCGCGCGGCCCATTGCCGCAATGCAACGTTTCTGCACCGGCGTGCGAAAGTATTCGCGCTGCTCAACGATCCGCCGGTGCAGGAGAAATGAGATTGAGGAATGTATGAGAAGCGCAGGTTCGAGAACTCACTGTACGTATCGTGCGGCTCGACAGGGCGCGCGTGAGTTCCGCTGCGTGGCAATTTCTGGGCGGAGAGTTCTCAAGTACCGCGGGCCACATCAAGTCTCCAGCCACTGGAATGGAAACGCCCGATGCGGAGGGAGTGTGCATTTACGGAGTTCAGGACGCGTTTCCGGTTGAGATCAGAGGCACGGCACTCGATTTCGATGCCGGGCGCGCGTTGTCTGTTTTGCACCCGACGTGCTATTCATGACGCACTGGCCTTTCAATCTGGCGATCCCGGAGCCCCGCCATGACCGCAAAGAAGCCCAACAAAACCCGAGGAACGCCTGACGATCCATGGGTGTTGAAAACGCCGCCGCTCACCTCCGATTTCACGATGCATCGCGACGTGAAGGACGGGAAAAACGTTCTCGTCTGCACGGTCGGCAAGACGGTGCTCCTCTATGACGCGCGTTGCCTCGAAGATCTGCACGCGATGCTCAAAGCGCACGGCGACTGGATGGAGCTCGGATCCGCCGACGAGCAGAAGGATGCCAAACCGCTGACTGTAGAGGCCTGGGGTCGAACAACGAAGAATCCTGTCGGCGGCTGGTACGGGCTCAAGAAGGGATTGCGTGGGCGTTTCGGGATGTATGTGCCGCCGTTGATGGAAGCGCTCGGGCTCGCGGAAGTCGAACACAACGCGCGCGGAAATCGGATGCGCGCGATCTGAGCCGAGCCCCCTCGAACCGTCCCATCAACGGAAGAGTTCCGGGTGGCGATCGAAGCTTCGGACGCGCTCCGGAAACGTTCGTCCCAGATACAGGTGGTTTCGGCGGCCCACACCGGGTTCGACATTCACGCGATGACATCGGGCAGACGGAAGTCATCGCTCTATTGCGCCCAGATGTCGTATGAGTGATTGGCGAAAACGATACGAAGACGCCGCCGAAGCGGATGCCAGAGTTTTTGCTCGCTTCTCGGATGCCAAACTCATGCAGGCGATCCGCGGCGGCGCGACGGGCGATTACTACGTGATCTGGCACGAGGTCGCGAAGCGAACGCCGAGCGCGGAATGGGGCTGGCTACTTTACGGAATCCTGCTGAGCGACCGCCCATATCTCGACCGATATCATTGTGCGACGGCGCTGCTTGCACTTCTGCACTGCACGGAATTTGAGGAGGTGGAGCTATCGGCGGATTGGCCGGAGGTTCCCGAAAACCTCGCCAAACTCCGCGCCATCGTGGCATCGAAATTCGGGCCACCGGTTTGATGCAGCCTGGCTCGTCGCGCGGCCGCGGCGACCGCGGGGTCGCGGGCGCCGTTCGCGTAGCACCCAAACCCTGCCCCATTCCCGCGATCAGGTACGGGCGTTGGCGAGATCCGGCGGCGGTTCGAACCATACGTCCACCTTCGCGCAACCTTCCACGCGCTGCCGGTTGAACGTAGCCGGTACCCAGGTGACCTGGCGCGCCCAGCTCATCGCCGCGTCGTCGAGCAGCTTCGAACCGCTGCTCTTCACCACTTCCATGAACTCCGAGACCGCGCCCTCGCTATCCGCGCAGACCTTGAGGTTCACGTTGCCCCGCTCCTTGCGACGCATGGCTTCGGGTGGATAGAACTTCGCGGGCGCGGGTGACGCGGTGAGATTGGCGAACATGGCCGTGCGCACTTCCGCGGGCATCTTCGCGTCGGTGGGTGTCTTTTCGGTAGCTAGGGCCGCGGCAGGTGGCTTGTCGGACGCCGGCGCCTTCGCATCGGGCGCCGCCTTCGCCGGCTCGGCGGCGGCGGGACTTCTGGTCTTCGCGGGAACTTGGGCGGCCTTGGCGGGCTTTGCTTCCGTGGCCGGGGTGGACGCCGGCTTGTGGTTGGTTGGCATGGGAGCTTGCGGTTTGATTACGTCCTTGCGCATCGCCCAGCGTTCCTTGCGCGAGAGCGGGCGGACTGGCTCGGGCGGCGCAGCCCTGGCGGCGGCGTGGGCATCCGCGGGCTCCGGCTTCTCGTCGGCGGCGGCACTCATGGCGCGTTCCGGCATCGCCGAGGAGTGGTGATGCAGGATCTTCCACGCGCCGGCGCGGTACTGGTAGACGAAGGTGTATCGCGCCGCCACTTCGCTGGTGGTGCCCTTGTCGTCCATCAGCGAGAACGTGTACGTGCCCATGTCCACGGCGAGATTGCAGCCGCTCTGCACGGTGCGCGAGTCGATGTGTCCGCGCGGACGCTTGGCGAGAAAGTGTTGGAAGTAGTCGTCAATCGCGGCCGGATTGGTGCGCGGCGTGTTCGACACCGTGGGCAGCAACACGGCGTCCGGCCAATAGCGCTGCGTGACCTGGGTCGCGTCGAGCGAGGACAATCCGAAGTTCC
>CADEED010000006.1 GCA_902826225.1 uncultured Pseudomonadota bacterium
GGCCGCCGCCCGCGCCTCGGCCTCCGCCAGCGCGTCGCGGGCCTTGCCGAGCTCCAGCGCCAGGTAGATGGACGTCCCCGCGAACACCGCGGTGGTACCGAGCAGCGTGAGGGTGGCGAGTTTCACGCGGCGCCGTGCCGAATCACTGCGCCGCCGCCTGGTTCGGCTTGACCGGACTCAACCCGCCCCAGGGCTTGATGCGATCGAGTTCCGGCACGATCGCGCGACGCATCTTGAGGAACGACAGCGCGCCGAACTCCCGATACACGACCTCGCCCTTCTCGTTCACGATGATCGTGTAGGGCAGCTGGCCCTTCCAGGTCTTCGCCGATTCAATCGCGTCCTGCAGCTCGTCCTTGTCGTTGCTCGCGAAGATGTAGTTCGTCATCGACGCGTGCTTCTTCTGCAGGAACTCCTTCACGTCGCCCTCCATGTCGGGATACTCCGCGGCGATCGTGACGAGTTCGAACGGCCGGCCGCGAAAGCGCCAGTGGTGCTCCACGAGCTCGTCGAACTCCGCGATGCACGGCCCGCACCAGGTGGCCCACACGTTGATCATGCGCAGCTTGCCGGTGCCCTTGTTCTCGCGGATCTCGCGCAGTTTCGCGGCGTCCGCCTTCGCGAGCGAGACCGGCTCCGCCTTCCAGCGTCGCAGGAACTCCGCCCCCTCGGCCATCTTGTCGGCCCACTTCACGGAGCACCCGAACACGCGCGTCGACGTCACCGGCGGCTCCTTGCCGGCGACGAGCGCGTCCAGGGCATTGCGGGTGTCGTGCCGGGTCGCCAGCGATTCGCGCTCGGAGTCGTCGATGCGGCCTTCGAAGCGGAGCTTGCGTGCCTTGTCGAAGATGAAGACGTGCGGCGTCGCGACCGGCCCGTACTTGTGCGACACCTCTTGTTTGGGACCGTCGTCGAGCCACACGAAGTTGAACTTCTCCATCTTCGCGCGCTCGACCATCTCCTCGAAGGAGTCGGAGAGGTCGCTGTAGCCGAGCTCGTCGAGCCGCACCGAGTCGGCGTGGTTCGGGTTGATCGCGATGATCGTCACGTTCTTCGGCTTGAAGTCGACGACGAGCTTCTTGATGCGCTCCTGGTAGGCCTGCGCCGTCGGGCAGTGCGCGCAGGTGAAGATGATCGCGAGGACGTCGGCCTTCGCGAAGCTCTTGTCGGTGTAGGTCTTGCCGTCGATGCCCGGCAGCGAGAAGGCCGGCAGCGGAGATCCGACGGCGAGCGTCGGCGGTTGTTCGGCGGCGTGGGCGAAGCCGCTCGCGAGGAGCAGCATGACGAGAAGTCCGCGGTTCATGTCGAGTTTCCTGTTTCTCACCCCTTCGTGAGGCCGACAGGATAACCGGCGGACCGGCCTTCGCCGAGCCGTTCGCGTGCGCGTTAGACGAACCCCAGGTTGGTCGTGGGGAAACGCCCGATATTCGGCAGGATCCCGGCCAGTTCCGTCGGGCTGCAGCCGAACCATTGACCGAGCGTCGCCGCGAACTGGTCCACCGACGTCGTCGGCAGCAATCGTCCCTGCCCCACCTGGTCCGTGCTCTGGAGCGACACGCGCGGCGCGGTGCCGTAATAGCGCCGGCCGTTGACCGCGCCACCCATCACGAACTGGTGGCTGCCCCAGCCGTGATCCGACCCGTCCGCGTTCGACGCCAGCGTGCGTCCGAAGTCCGACGCGGTGAAGGTCGTCACGCGGTTCGCGATGCCGAGCTCCACCGTCGCCGCGTAGAACGCCGCCATCGCGTCGTTCACTCGCTGCAGGAGATTCGGATGGTCCTGCATCAGGAGATTGTGATTGTCGAAGCCGCCGAGCGACACGAAGAACACCTGGCGATGGAGGCCGAGCGCATTCCGGGCTGCGATCAGCCGCGCGACGATGCGCAGCTGCGCCGCGAGCGGATTGTTCGCCGGGAAGGGCGTCGCCAGCGGCCCCACGCCATTCAATGCGCCGTTCACGATGCCCTCCATCTCGATGGAGCGGCGCGTCACCACGGCGTATTCGTTCTCGAGCACGTGCGCGCTCTGGCGGGTGATCAACGCCGTCATCGCGTCGCGCAGCGCCGCGTTGTTGAGCGGGTTGATCCGGATCGCGCCACCCGGGCTGATCTGGTACTGCAGCGCGTCGCGGCCGGCGACGAAAACCGCGTTGCCCGCGGCCGAGATGCACGTCAGCAGCGAGTTCGGGTTATTGCTCGACATCGCGATGTCGCCGATGCGGCCGCCCCAACCCGTCGTCGAGCCCTCGACACCGTTCGACTGCCACACCGACTGCTGGTCGTTGTGCGAGAACAGTTTCGGCGGCAGCGGGTTCGCGACGCGGTTCGTGCTCTGGTACTGCGCGAGCGTCGTCGGCTGGATCAGCGGTCCCACGTTGAGCTGGATCGCGAGCCGTCCCGCATCCCAGATCGACTTCATCCCGGCGAGCTGCGGCGGCAGCGCGTACTGCAGGTCGTCGGTGAGCGTCTGCGGCTGCGCGGTGGTCAGCGCACCGGGGGCGAGCGCGGCCCGCGCGAGCGCAATGCCCGCCTGGTCTTCGCCCGCCGCGCCGGCGCGGATCTGGTGATAGAGCGCGTAGTTGGCGGCGTCGTAGGGCACGACGGTGTTCGCGTAGTCGTTCCCGCCGTACAGGAACACGCACACCAGCGCCTTGTAGTCGGTGGCATCGAAGGCCGCCGCCTCGCTCATCGCCGCGAGGTTGATCGCGAGCGGTGCCGCGACGCCCATCGCGCCGAGCGACAGGCCGCGCTGCAGGACGACTCGTCGGGTCCACTTTTGAGGGTCGCTCATTTCTGCACCAGGTATTCGGGCGAGCTCAGGAACAGCAGGCACGCGGTGGCCAGCATGTCGAGCTTGCTGTCGTTGCTGCTCGCCTGCGTGATCCCGAAGGCGTTCAGCATGTTGCGGATGATCGTCAGCGAAACGTCCGACATTTGGTTCGCGGCGAGCCGCAGGTTCAGCCAGGCGACCACGGCGGGCACGTCGTGCGCGATCGGCAGCAGATCCGCGTAGGTCGGACGGACGTCGTTATACCCAACGCGCGTGACCCACTGCAGGAAGTTGATGTACCCGGCTGTCGTCGTCTCGTTGTGCAGCTGGAACTCGGGCGCCTGCTTGTTGGCCGTCGCGATCGCCGTGTTGGGCGGCACGTAGCCAGGCCGGAAGAAGTTGAACACCGAGGGCGAGCGCACCGGACTCTGGCCGAGCGCCTGGTCGGCGCCGGAGAGATCGTAGATCTCGTACGCGCCGGTCGTGGACGTCACGCCCGCCGTGCGCCACCACTGCACGAAACGTACGACCGGTTCGCGCAGCTTCCCCGACATCGTGTCCGACGCCGCGGGCAGCGTGCGAGCCTCGGTGTCGGTGAGTATGGCCGTCCACACCGCCCTGAGATCGCCGCGCGTGCCACTGCCGTTGTTGGCGAACGCCGCGGCGACGCGGCCCACGTAGGCGGGCGACGGATTGCTCGTCACCAGACGCTGGATCATCTGCCGCGCGAAGAACGGTCCGACGTTCGGGTGATTGAAGAGATGATCGAGCGCGAGGCGCAGCGCCTCCGGGCCGGCGGTGTTCGCCGGAATCGTCAGGCCCAGGAAGGTGACCGCGAGGTTCGAATGGTCGGCGGCGCGGAAGTGCATCGGGTTCGTCGCGAAACGCGTGTTCGGCACGTCGTAGTCGTGCCAGGCGACGTCGGTGAAGGTGCCGCCGTTCGAGAGATAGTCCCAGTCGTATCCCGTGAAGACCCGCGCGAGATTCGTGATGTCGCTCTGGCCGTAGGTCTCGATGGGCTGGCTGTTGGCGTCGAGGCGCGGCGTGCCGTCCTGGTTGAGCTCGAGCAGGCCGATGGTGAAGAGCTGCATCACCTCGCGCGCGTAGTTCTCGTCGGGCTGCCGGCCATTGCTGTCTTCGCGCAGGTTGCCCTTCGTGTTGAGGAAGAACCCCATGGCCGCGTTGAGCGTGATGCGTTCGAGGAGCTGGCGGAAGTTGCCGAAAGCCTGCGCGCACAGCGTGTCCCAGTACGCGGCGATGACGTACGGCGGATAGAACCCGTCGATCGGGCTCAACGACACCACGAAGAACTCCGACAGCGCCAGCGCGATGCGCTTGCGCATCTGGTCCGGGCCCGCGAGCAGCTGGTTCCAGATCATGAAATCGCCGAACTGCGGCCAGAAGTAGCGCTGTTCGCTCGTGATCGAGTTGTGTCCGCGAGAGTCGAGCCAGGCCACGCCGGTCTGGCCGAGCGCGGCGTTGTAGTTAGTGGTGAGCCAGGCGGAGTAGCCGTTCGCCTTGACCGCGGCGAGATCCGCGTTCGTCACCGAGAACTGCGCCTGCGCGAGGAAGCGTGCGGCTTCGGCGTCTGAGGGTGTGGGTGGCGGTGGTGGTGGCGGTGGTGGCGGCGGTGGCGTCGCGGACGAACCCCCTCCCCCGCAGGCCGTCAGCGCGAGTGCGCCGAGCGCGGCCGCGACGGCCACTCCGCCGCCGTTTTCCCCGCCCACGGTTTCCCCGCCCACGGTTTCCCCGTCCACGGTTTCCCCGTCCACGGTTTCCGTCGACGCCGGTTCGGTGTCGCGATCGAGTTCCTGCACGAGACCCCCTTATGCGCCGCAGACGGTAGCCCAAGCCTGCCCGCCGCGGCAAACATCATGATCCAGGACCGGCTAACAGGTTTGACGTCGCGTACCGCCGACATGTCCGATACTTCGTCAAATCGGGCGCCGTCGAGCGGGTAGGGAAATTCGGGCCCTCTGCGCCCTACCATGCGGCATGAAACGTGGCCGGCCTCCCCATGCGGACCTCCTGACCCCCGCCGAGTGGCGCACGGTCTACGCGATCCAGCATGGCCTCACGAATGCCGAAGTTGCCCGGCGCCGCGGCATCAGCGTCAATGCCGTGAAATTCCACGTCTCGAATGCACTGGCCAAGCTCGGACTGCCCGACCGGCGAGCGTTGCGCGCCTGGTTCCGGGCGCCACGGAGTTCCACCATGAACGAATCGAAGCTCGGTCCCATCGCGCAGATCGCGCGCTCGGTCGGCGATACCGCAGCCTCGGAGCAGTGGTACCGGGACGTCCTCGGACTGCCGCACCTCTTCACCTTCGGCACGCTCGCCTTCTTCGACTGCGCCGGCACGCGGCTCATGCTCAGCAGCGAGGGCGGCGCCAGGCCCGAGTCGATTCTCTATTTCCGGGTCGCCGACATCACCGCCGCGCACAAACGGCTGACAGCGCGCGGCGTGAAGTTCACGCATGCGCCACACCTGATCCATCAGCACGCCGACGGCACCGAGGAGTGGCTGGCGTTCTTCGAGGATCCGGACGCCCGGCCGCTGGCGCTCGCTGCACGGGTCGCACCGAAAGCGACCGGCTGAACCGCGCGACGTCATCGCGATCGCGTTTCTTCACATATTTTTCGTGAATGCGGCGCGACAACGTTCGCGGCTGCGAAGTGCGACACGGTTCTCACCTCCGCGCGCGGCGCAATCTACGCCTCGCTTCGCGGTGGAGCGACGGAGGTGGTGGTGATGAGCAATGCGCAGGTGACCAGCGAGCGCACGTCGGTCTTCGGTCCGACGTTGCGGTTCAAGGGCGAACTCAAGGCCCAGGAAGACATCAAGATCGAGGGCCGCATCGAGGGTTCGATCATTCATCAGCAGAAAGTGATCGTCGGTTCCAAGGGCGAAGTCGTCGCGACGGTGCAGGCGGCACAGATCGACGTGGACGGCAAGGTCCAGGGCGACATGAGCGCGAAGAAGAGCATCAAGGTCAGTCAGACGGCGGTGGTGCGCGGCAACATCCGCGCGCCGAGCGTCAGCATCACAGAGGGAGCGAACTTCAATGGCGGAGTCACCATGGAACCGAATGCTGGGCCGGCCAGCACGGCCCGCTGAACCGGAGCCCACGATGAACAAGACATTCGGTGACACCAAGCTGGCGCCGCCGGCTCCCGCCGCCCAGCCCGCGTCGAACACCACCTGCGTGCTCGGGCCAACGCTGCATTTCAAGGGCGAGCTCTACGGCGAGGAGGACCTCGAATTCCAGGGCCAGCTCGAAGGCACGATCGAGCACACGCGCAGCCTGTCGATCGGCAAGGAAGGCGGCGTCACGGGCAACATCCGCGCGAAATTCGTGATCGTCGAAGGACGGGTGGAGGGCGACATCTATGCCACGGAATCGGTCTCGATCCGGCAGACCGCGAAGGTCGTGGGCAACGTGTTCGCGCCGCGCGTCGGCATCGCCGACGGCGCGCAGTTCAGTGGCCGCATCGACATGAACCACAAACAGGCGCAGACCGCGCGCCCGGCGACCATCCCCGTGACGCTCAGCGAACCGGCGGCGGAGAAGCTGCTGACGAAGCAGGCGTAGCCGGCCGCAGCAGCGAGACGATCTGCTTGGACAAGGCGCGCAGGGACTCCTGCGCGCCGTCCGTCGCCTTGTTCGCGAGCAGCACGACGGCGATCTTCGCGTCCGGATACAGCTCGCAGGTGCTCGCGAATCCGTACGTCAATCCCGAGTGATAGAGCCGCCGGCCGTGCGGCGACTCCCCCATGATCCAGAAGAACCCGACGGACTGCCGGCCATCCGTCGTCGACCACGTGGCCTTGTGCGCGAGCTTCACCGACGCGTCGCGCTCGGCGAGTTGCCAGGCGGCGTACTTGAGCAGGTCATCCGTGCTGTACCGCAGGGATCCCCAGGTCTGCGCCATGCGCGCGCCGAACGTCGGCAGCTCCTCCCCCGCCCTCGTGTAGCCCCGCGCGAGTAGTTTGGGGTTCGGCTGCGTGCCGCTCGCCATGCGCAGCGGCTTTTCGATCTCGCGCGCCAGGGTCACGTCGAACGGCTCCGCATACACCCTGGACAGGACCACCCCGAGCAGCATGCTCGCGACGTTCGACTGGGAAAGCTCGCTGCCGGGCACGCGGCGCGGACCCACGATCCGGAGCTGGCGCAGGAATTCGGGAACGCCGTACTGCTGGAGCACACGCATGCGCGCGACGGCGAGTGGCTCGCTTCCCGCCGGTCGCACCTGGCTCAGGTCGGGGATGGTGTCCGCGAGCTGCGAGGTCATGTTGACGAGATGCACCACGCGGATGCGCTCGCCGCCGAACTCGAGGTTGGGGAACGGCTCGCCCAGATACTTCGCGACGTCATCCTGTGTCTCCACGCGGCCCTCGACGATGGCGCGCGCGAGCAACTGGCCCGTCATCGTCTTGGCGACGGCGCCGATCTCGTACACCGTGTCCCGGGTTGGCGGCCTGTCGGCGTCCTGGCGCGGCACGCCGGCATTGAAAAACAGCCGCTTGCCGTCGTCGTAGATGCCGATCGACAGCCCGACCCCGTCGTTGTCGGCGAGCCATGCGCTCATCTGCTGCTGGATGGCGGCCTCGGGCGTGACCGCCGTCGCCGGCAACGGCCCACCGAGCACGAAACAGATGGAGATCAGACGCCGGACATTCATTCCGGGGGCATCCTCGCGCGTAGACTGCCGCGATACAACCGCGCAGGGGAGAATCATGGATTCCACCGCCGCACCCACCGCCGCCAGCGAGCGGATCTACACCCTCGACGTGATACGCGGCTTCGCGCTGCTCGGCATCTTCATCATGAACATGCCGTGGTTCAATACTTCGTTCTACGCCGGCGTCGACGGCACAGAGCAATGGCCGCAATGGTGGGACCGCTGGACGGCCACCGCGACCGACGTGATGTTCGCCGGGAAGTTCAACAGCATGTTCAGCATGCTGTTCGCGGTCGGGTTCATCATCCTGCTGGACCGCCTGGAGGCGCGCGATCCGGCGCGCGCCATGACTATCTACCTGCGGCGCATATTCTGGCTGTTCGTGTTCGGCGCGATCCACATGTGCGTGTTCTGGAACGGCGACGTGCTGCACATATACGCGCTCCTCGGACTCCTGCTGCTGGCACTGCGACGCGCGCCCGAGAAGCTGCTGTGGACCCTGTTCGGCTTGTGCCTCGTCTACCCGGTGGCAATGGGCGTGTATGCGTACCTCACTTTCTCCCCGGAGCGGCGCGAGCACATCATCGCAGTCTCGAAGCTCTGGGAGGCCAGCAACAACGCCGCGTACGGGCACGGCTCGTTCCTCGCGGCCGCCGGCGAGCACGCGCGCGAAGCGATCTTCCTCTACACGAACTCGATCAACCTGCGGCCGATGCTCGGGTTCTTCGTGCTGGTGTTCTGCACGATGCTGCTGGGGCTCATCCTGGGTCGCCGGCGGTTCTTTCAGAACTCGGAGCGGTATCTGCCGCAGGTGCGGGCGTTCCAGTGGTGGTCGCTCGCGGGCGGCGTCGCCACGGGCGCGATCTTCGGCATCTGGCAAGCGACCGCGACGGATTTCCTCACGCCGACGCCGTTCCGGCTGGTCGCGAACGTCTGCTTCTGTCTGTGCAGGGTGCTCGTGATGACATTCTACGTCGCGACGATCGTGCGCGCGGTACACCACGCGACCTGGCGCCGCCGCCTCGAGCCCATGGCGATCGCCGGACGGATGCCGCTCTCGAATTACCTGCTGCAAACGCTGCTCGCGACGACGCTCTTCTACGGCTGGGGCATCGGCCTCTGGGGCCGCGTGGGCCCGGCGCTCGATCTCGTGCTCGCGCTCGTGATCTTCTTCGCCGTCCAGGTTCCGCTGAGCCGTTGGTGGCTCGCGCGTTACGAGCTCGGACCAATGGAGTGGGTATGGCGACGCCTCACGTACGGGAGACTGGGGGCGAAAAAGGGGTCAGATCTATTTTTCGGTCGGGCATCGTGACCCCGCGCAAAAGGGTGGAAAAATAGATCTGACCCCTTTTTGATCACGTGAAGATTGCCATTGCCGTCGTCAACGGGCTGAATCCAAGCGCTCGGTAGAAGCCTTCCTTCCCCGCCGCCGCGTACAGCACCACCTTCCGATGCCCTTCGACGAGCCGGTACATCTGCTGCATCAGTTCGCGGCCCAGACCCTTGCCCTGGTAGTCGGGGTGGATCGCGACGTCCGCGATGTACGCGCAGTCGATGCCATCGGCGATCGCACGGCCGGCACCGACGAGCTTCTCTCCGTCGAACACGAACAACTTGTAGCGGCTGTTCGTGAACGCAATCCGCAGGTCGTCCGGCTTCTTGGTGCCGAGAGGCGCGATCCGGTAGAGCTCGGCGAGCTCGCTCCAGCGGATCGCGCCCTGCTCAAACACCCACTGCACGGCCGGCTCCGAGGTTCTCGGCGACGGCGCGGAATTCGACGGGATTCTGCGCCGCCGCGTTCTGGTAGGGATGCGGAGCGACGGTCACGAGCACGAGCATCGCGGCGAGCCCCGAGAAGGCGGCGCTGAGACCGATGACTTCCCGCGGCTCCGGGACCGGCAGTTTGTTCTGATTCTGGGACATGGCTGTTCTCCTTGCGGCTGAGTGGTTTCGTCCTGGCACGGTCGAAATCATAGGAGTACGCTGGACCCATTAGATCGCCAGTTTCCGGAGATTCAATGGAACCAGTTTTTCCACTCGACCTGAAGCTGCCGGCGCGCGGCGCGGGCCACATCACGCGCGACCTCCACCAACAGCTGCGCGACGCCATCGTCGAAGGCCGGCTCGCCGCCGGATTTCCCCTGCCCTCCACCCGCCGCGTCGCGGATTCGCTCGGCATCGGCCGCAACACGGCCGTCGCCGCCTATGACCTGCTGGTCGCAGAGGGTTACGTCCTGCCGCGACCGGGCGCCAAAGCCGTCGTCGCCGAGATCGCCGCGCGGCAGCGCACGGTGGCCCGCACCACCCGCTCCGTCGACCGAGCGAACTGGATCCACCCGGCGTGGGCCGCCTCCATTCCGTCCTTCGGATCACGAAAGGGACTGCCGGCGCGCAGCTTCCGCCTCGGTGTCCCCGAGCATCGCTACTTCCCGCACGCGCTCTGGCGTCGCCTCACCGCGCAGGTGCAGCGCCGCTACGCGCGTGCCGGTTTCGGTTTCGCGCCGACCGACGGAATGCCCGAGTTGCGCGCGGGCATCGCGCACCACATCGCGTTCGCGCGCGCCGTCGCCTGCTCCGCCGACGACATCATCGTCACCAGCTGCGCGCAGCAGGCCTTCTCGCTGATCGCGCTGGCGTTGATCACGCGCGAGCGGCGCTTCGTGGCGGTCGAGGACCCCGGCTATTCGCCGCTGCGCTCCGCGCTGCTCGGCGCGGGCGCAGAGCTCGTGCCCATTCCCGTCGACGACGAGGGAATGCAGGTCGATCGCATCCCGCCCAATGTCCGCATGATCTGCGTGACGCCTTCGCACCAGTCGCCCACCGGCGTCGCCTTGTCGCTGCGCCGGCGTGCCGCGCTGCTCGAGTTCGCCAGGGCCCATGACGCCGTGATCATCGAGGACGATTACGACGGCGAGTTCCGCTACGGCTCGCGGCCGCTCGATGCGTTGCAGACACTCGATCGAGACGCACGCGTGTTCTATGTCGGCACGTTCACCAAGAGCCTGTTCCCCGAACTGCGCAAGGGCTTCGTCGTCGCGCCGCGGTGGGCCGGGCCGGCACTCGTCGAGGTCAAGAACAAGACGGATTCGAACTGCGATGCGATCAACCAGTCCGTGCTCGCGGCATTCATCGCCGACGGACATCTCGCGCGCTACATGCGCCGCATGCGCAAGGTGTACGCCGAGCGGCACGCGGCGCTGGTCGAGGGACTCGAGCAGCAGCTCTCGCCCTGGCTCGAGACGATCCCCGCGGAAGCGGGTTTGCACGTCGCCGCGCGCATCCGCCGCAAACGCGACACGAATGCGATCTTCGAGGCGGCGCACCTGCACACGCCGGGCGTGGTGGCGATGTCGAACTACTCGTGCGACCCGCAGGCCGCCAGGCGCGGCGCGGATGCCGTGGTCTTCGGGTTCGGGCTGATGGACGCGGGCGAGATCGGGCCGGCGCTGCTGAAGCTGCGCCGCGCGCTGGAGAAGACGGCGGCGGTCCGGGAGTGAGGGACAGTCCGCGGCCTATTTCTTCAGATACGGCGCGACATTCCCCTCGATCGCCTGGAACTCCACCTTCGCGAGCGGCAGCTTGCGGAACGCTTCCAGCATCACCTTCGCGGGCGGATCCGTGGGATCACCGCCGTCCGAGCCGTACAGGATCCGCTTCGTGCCCATCTCGCGGATCTTCTGCACCACGTAGGCGGCGCGCGTGGGCGTGATATCCGCCGGCGCGACGAGTGCGGTGTCGAAGTACAGGTTCTTCACGCGCGGATCCCTGGCGGCGATCGCGGCCGCGAATACGCCGAGGGCTTCGTCTGCCGCCGGGTCGTCGGGATTCCCGCCGCCGGCGAAGTGCGCGATCTGCACGACGACATCGGGCGCCGCCGTCATCAGCTCCTCGATGAACGCCGTCGCCTGAGCGGCTCCGAACGGGTGCGCCCGGCGAGTCCGCAGGTGCACCACGATCGCGAGCTTGTTCGCGTTGGCGGCGCGGAACATGCGGCGCAGCATCGCCATGTCGGTCGGATCGTCGAGATCGACGTCGGAGTTGCCGAACTGCAGCTTGATTCCGCGGCCGAAACGTTTGTCGCGCGCGCAGCGCGCGAGCTCGCCGAGCGCGTACTCCTTGAGCGGGTTGAAACTGCAGAACGCGACGAGTCGCTGCGGGTACTTCGCTGCTTCGCGCGCCGTCCAGTCGTTTTCCTCGACGACTTTCGCGTACTCGTCGGTCGACCTCAGCGCCCCCGGACTGCCGTAGCGAAACGCGTTCGACAGCAGCACCGCGCGGCGGATGCCCGCGGCATCGAGCATCGCGATCATCGCCCTGGCGTCGATCGGCTTCTGGCCCTGCTCGGCCATGTCTTTCGTGAGCAGGTGCTGGTGATGGTCCACCGGCGGACCGGGAGTCGCAGCCACCACGGCCGACGACAGGAAGACGAACAGCAATGTCGTTGAGAGTTTCATGACTTACCGATTCAACACCTGGTCGGCTGCGAGCACGAGCAATAGATAGTCGGTGGTGCCGCGCCCCAGCACGTACTCCGTCTGCTGCCAGAAGAACGGCCAGTGCTTGAGCTCCGGGAAGTCCGGCCGGATGAGCGCCGTGCCCGACGCGCTGCCGCCCGGAATGTGCGACCAGTCGGCGCGGTTGAATCCGTACGCCGTCGTCAGCGACTTCGCGCCGACCCCGGATACGAACGACGCCGTGTTCGATCCCGGGTGCACGCCGAGGATGAAGCTCAGCGCCTGCAATGCGTAGGTTCGCGGGAACAGGTCCGGGAACGACAGATGCAACATCCACTGGTCCCAGCCGAAACGCTGGATGTTCCAGCCTGCGCCCCAGATGTCCGGCTTGTAGGGAACGCCATAGGGCGTTTCCCGCGCGAGCTGCTCCACTTTCATCCTGTAACCCGCCACGGCGTCGCGGATCGCCTTCGAGTACGCCGCATCTTTCACGAGCGGCAGCGAGCGGCCCACCATCCAGCCGACGTGATCGATGTTCGCCACGATGCCGTCGCGCTGCGAGATCAGCAGCTGGCGGTACTGGTCGTCTCTGGTCGCGAGCAGCAACTCCACGGCCGCTCCGACGCGAGCGACTTCCTTTTCCGGCCGCGCGCGCGCGTAGATCTCGATGGCCGCTTTCAGTGAGCGCGCGGCGAGAGCGTCGTTGTAGCCCTTGAGCGCCCGCGCCGTGGCGGCCAGCGCACCGGCGGTGAGCAGCTCGCGGCGCGGATTCTGTTCGGTGAACACCCAGCGGTCGTCGGGCGAACCGGGGAGCCCGACCGCGGGAGCGCCTGCCTCCGGCGTCTTCTTCGGATCGAAGACGAGGTTGTCCGTCATCAGCGCGCCATCGCCGAGGAACACGTACTGGCGCAGCGTGGGCTCGATGATGCCGCGGTACAGGCGGCCCAGCTTCTCGTAACCCGAGACGACCGACAGAGCCCCGTGCTCGAGCTGCTGCAGCACGTCGGGCTTGCCGTCCGGCTGGTGGATCTCGGTCACGAGATTCCTTTGATCGATGCTCGTGTTGTCGTAGTCGACGTGGAACAGCTCCCAGGCGAGCGCCAGCCCCATCATGGTGTCGGCCTGCGATTCGACGCGCATGTCCCAGTCACCGGCATCGTGCCAGCCGCCGCGGTTGAGATCCGCGATGGGCTCACCCGGCTGATAGTGAGTGAGCGTCGACGCGCCCTGGGCGTAGCCGTCGAAGTGGACGTGATCGACCGGCGCCATGCGTGCGTCGTCCAGATGGCAGGCGCCGTGCCACAGGCGGTATTTCTCCAGCACCTTCATGTGGCACATCTGCGCCGGCAGGAAATACTCGAGTGTCGGCTGCCAGACTTCGCGCGCGAACACGTCGTCGCCGATGCGAAACGGATTCGAACGCAACTCGCCGTACTTCACCACGTAGAGGCCGGGCTCCTTCACCTCGCTGAAGTCGAGCACCGCGTACTGGTAGCGCAGGAACTGGCCCCACTCCGCGGGTTTGCGATCGATGATCGTCTTCACCTGCCCGACCTGGCCGATCTTCTGCAGGATCACGTGGGGCCGCGCCTCGTCGCGCCGATCGAGTTCGATGATCACCTGCTTGGGCTGCGCCGGGTGATAGCCGACCTGCGACACCTGGATCACGGGCGCGCGCATCCAGCCCGGCTTCGCCCGCGGCGTGATGCGCCACTCGATGGCGCCGGCCGTCGCGCCGGCCGGCGCCAGCGCGCGCGCGATGAACCAGCCATTGTTGTGATTGCCACGGCCGTCGAGTAACTCGATTTCGCCGCCTTTCAGCGATTCGATCGTCAGGTGGTAGAGCTCGGTTTCCGGAGCGACGTCGAGCCGCTTGCCGCGGGCGAGCGTCGGTACCTCGCCGGGACCGCTGGGTTGCTGCTGGAAAACACCCTCGGCCTTTCCGAGCTGCCAGGACTTGCCGAACAGCAGCCCCGGAAACAGCTCGAGGTTGAAGCCGACCTTGCCGACCCAGTCCTTCGGGACGGGTTCGGTGAAGTCGACGCTCACGATGAGCGACTCGCCCTGCGGCCACGCGCGCACGGTGTACGCGAGTTTCAGATCCGGGTAGACGATGGGGTTGAAGCCCTTGCGATCGCGCTCCGGGTCCGGGTACGCCAGCGGCGCACGGATTTCCTGCTTCGCCGTGTCGACCTCGCGCTTGCCGGGTCTTGGAATCGGCGACCACTGTCCGGACGAGGGCTCGAGGCGCACGTCGCCGTTCGAGGCAATGCGCTCGTCGTGCATGATGATGCTGACGCCGCCCTGGTGGCCTTCCGGGTAGTAATCCTGGCCGACCATGATGTTGATGCCGGCGCGTTCGAAGTATTCGTGCGCGTTGAGTTTGAATTCGTCGGCGGCCGCGACCACCGGCAATAGTGCGATCAACCAGAATCCGCGCATGAGGTCCCCTTCGTGTGCGAGGGGGAATGGTAGGGGAAAAGGGGTCGGAAAAAGGGGTCAGATCTATTTTTCGTCCGCTGCCAGCGAATTCTGCGCCGCCATGTCCGAAAAATAGATCTGACCCCTTTTTCCCGTTCTCAGGCGGCGATCGTGCGCGGCGCCGCGCGGCGCGCGGCGCTCCGTACGACTTCGTGCACGAAGCGGAGTTTTCCGAGCACCGTCGGCGACAGCACGAAGGGATAGGCGTCCTTCATGCCCATGCTGCGATTGAGGCTGTTCATCGCGAGCGTCACGGCATTCCAGCTCGCGGTCAGCGCATCGAAATCCGAGGTCGCGAGTCGCTCCGTCGAAATCTTCTCGCCCGGCTGATCCGCCGCCGGCGCGCGCAGCGTGAGGCCGTGGCTGCGCGCGGTCTCCAGCGTATCGACCATATGCAGGTAGTGCGCCCAGGTCTCCGCCCAGTCTTCCCAAGGATGCATCGAGGCGTACGCGCTGATGAAACTCTCGTTCCAGTTCGCGGGCGGGCCCGATTCATAGTGCCGCGCGATCGCTTCTTCGTAGCTTTGCGATTCGTCGCCGAACAACGCGCGGAAGCCGTCGACGCGTTGGCCGTCCCGGATGATCCGGTCCCAGTAGTAGTGGCCGATCTCGTGCCGCAGGTGCCCGAGCACGGTTCGATACCCCTCGCCCATCTTCTCCCGCATGTTCTCGCGGAAGGCGAAATCCGCCTCGTCGACGTTGAGCGTGATCACGCCCTGCTCGTGCCCCGTCATGACCGGCTCTTCCGCCGTGCCCTTGAGGAACCGGAACGCAAGTCCCGTCGCCTCGTCGACCTTCCGGGAGACGACCGGTAGTTGGAGCGCGAACAGCGTGTACAACAGTCGGCGCTTGGCGGCTTCGATGCGCCGCCACGCCTGGTCGTTCGCCGGTTCCGACAGGTCCGGGATGACCTCGGACAGCCCGCAAGACACGCAGAAGTCGGGATCGCTGCTGACGGTCACGAGCCAGTTGCAGGCATCGTGATCCCGCCCGTTGCGACAGAGCAGTGCCGGCTCGAAGACTTGTACGAGGCGCGCGGCTTCCACGCTGTACGCCACGGCCACCCCGCAATGGACGCAACGGCTGTTCTCGAAGTACAGCGTTTGCTGACAATTGTCGCAGGCGAAGAGGCGCATGGCGCGCGCATCGTGGGCGAGCGCAGTCCCCGGTGCAACCGGCGGGGCGAGCGCCGCTGGCGTGATGAATTCCTACGCGGGCGGGAACAGGCGCCCGGATCCCCGCCCCTCGTCGTTCGCGCGATTCCCCCGTGGGGCCACGCCCGATGCAACCGAAAGGACCGGATGCCCGTCCAAGCCTGCATGAAAATGAGTTCCCTTGCCCTTGCACTGGTGGCGGTAGTGGCCTTCGCCGCGCCCACCGAGGCCCCCAGGCCCGAACGCGTCGTCGACGGCACCACGGTGATTTCGGCACGCCATCCGCGGATGAACGTGAGCGTGCCGGCGGCCGCGCACTACGTTGGCGCGGAACGATGGAACCTCTACGACGTCGCGGACTGCGAGATCCACGTGTTCGTCGAAGCCAATCGGCGGCGTGTCGTGCAGCGCTTCTACTGGGTGCAGTTCGAAGGCTACCTGCCGCACCTGCCATACAATCACTACGACTACGCGAAGGACGCGCTGCGGCGCATCCAGGGACTCGACTTCCACGTCCGCGCGCGGTTCGGACCCACCGCCGAAACACCGCGACCGGACTCAGACTTCGAACGCGTCCGGAATCTGATCCTGGAGAGTGGCTACACGCTGCCGCCGCACATGATGAACGTGCGACTGGTCCACCTGCTCGACGGGAATCGCAAGGAATTGATGGTCATCTATTCGGAAGACCTCGCGCCGACCGGCTACACGTCCGAAGACCTGCGGGACGGAGACAAGCCGGCCGCCGCGTGGGGCGCCGTCGAGAAGGTACTGATCGAGCGGGCGTCGCGCCGCATCCGCTTCACTCACTGACGTTCACGGATTCCAGGCGCTCGCACTGGCGCCGCAATACTGCTTCACGAAGTCCGCGTGGGTCGGCAACGCGTTCACGACCTGCGCGACGTGCGCGCGGTGCTTCGTCATGTACTCCTTGAGCTCACGATCGTTGACCTTGGCGAAGTGGTGATACGTCTCGGGCTTGATCCGCTGCCCCAGCATCACGGAGATCCAGGAGTCGACGGTGAAGAGTTCGCTGTCGTTCTTGTAGATGTATCCGCCCTTCCTGAAGAGATCGACGCGCTGGCGCAGCGAGTCCGGGATCTCCATGGATTTGCAGTGCCGCCAGAACGCCGTGTCCTCGCGCTCGGTGAAATGGTAGTGCATGCAGACGAAGTCGCGGATGCGTTCGATCTCGTAGCGCGACAGCTCGTTGTAGCGATCCGTCATCGGCTGGTTGACGCCGCCGAACGGGAAGAAGTGCGCGAGGCGCACCGCGGCGGTCATGATCATGTGGATGCTCGTCGACTCGAGCGGCTCGACGAAGCCGCTCGCGAGACCGAATGCGACCACGTTCCTGTTCCACGCCTTGAGACGCCGGCCCGCCTTGATCCGGATCAGCCAGGGATCCTTGACCGGCGTGCCGCCGGAATCCTGCAGTAGTTTGGCGCGCGCCTCGTCGTCGGACATGTACTTGCTGCAGAACACGACACCGTTGCCGACGCGATGCTGGACGGGGATGTTCCAGCGCCAACCCGCTTCGTGCGCGAAGCAGGCGGTGTACGGTTCGGCGGGCCTGTCCACGATGGTCTGGAACGCGCAGGCGGAATCGCACGGCAGCCAGTGGTTCCAGTCCTCGAAGCCGGTCTTGAGCGCGCCCTCGATGAGTACGCCGCGGAAACCCGTGCAGTCGATGAAGAATTCGCCCTCGACGAGGCGGCCGTCGGTCAGCTCGAGCGATTCGACGTCACCGGAGTTCTTCAGCCGCACGTCCTTGATCTTGCCCTCGAGACGCTTGACGCCCTTGGGCTCGGAGAGTTTGCGAAGATAGCGTGCGTAGAGCGCTGCGTCGAAGTGATACGCGTAGTTGATGCGCGGATTTTCGCGGAGCGCGAAGCGGTTCTTCATCGCCGCCAGCCACTCGTAGCAGTACTCGCCGATGTTGACCTGCGAGCCCTTCGCGACGCTGTGGAGCCAGAAGTTGTGGAACTCCGCCATCCAGGTCGCCTGGCCATGACGGCCGAAGGGATGGATGTACTGATCGCCGATGCGCGCCCAGTTCTCGAACCAGATGCCCACCTTGAACGTGGCCGCGCACTCCGTCATGAAGTGCTTCTCGTCGATGCCCAGCAAATTGTGGAATGCGACGATGGGCGGAACGGTGGATTCACCGACGCCAACCGTGCCGATTTCCTCGGACTCGACCAGCGTGATGTCGAGCAGCTTGCCGAAGTGCGTGGACAGCGTCATCGCCGCCATCCACCCCGCCGTGCCGCCGCCGGCAATGACGACTTTCTTGACCACGCCCGGCTGTGCCGGCGCGGATTCCACGTGGTTCATCTTGAGCCCCCTTCCAGCCGGATCATAGATGGGGACATTCCTGATTTCCTAGGAAATGGGGAAGGGGCTCAAGAGGTACCCCGTAGCGAAGGCTGTCTTTCCGATTTTTCTGAAGCGCTCAGAGAGATCGCACTTCGGAGAGATCGGAAAGACAAGCCTTCGCTTCCGCGTCGCCGCCACCGCTAGCCGGACAATCAGGAAACTCCCGTTTCCCTGCGGTCGAAAATAGGTCTGACCCCTTTACGCTGTCTGGGTCTTGAGGAATTGCTCGTGCGTCGGCAGATGCTCGACCATGCCGGCGATCGCCGCCTTTGCGTTCTTGAGCGTCTGCTCGATCTGCGCGTACTCGAGGTTCTCCACGCGCGGGCTGTGGCTCGCCGGCCGGATTCCCATTCCCTCGAACACCGATTGCCAGCTCGACGCGCGGAAGAGTTCGTCCACGCCCTCGCGCATCGTGCCGTGCGCCTTGAACAGCTCGATGCGCTCGCGCAGTGAATCCGGCAAAGGCAGGTTTTTGCAGTGCTGCCAGAACGGCGTGTCGTCGCGCTGCGTGGCCGAGTAGTGCAGCACGATGAAATCGCGCACTTCTTCGAAATCCGCCGTCATGCGCCGGTTGTACTCGCGGATCAGCGCGGGATCGCAGTCACGGTCCGGCATGAAGCGCAGGAAGAAATCCATGCCGCGCGCGATCAGGTGGATGGAGGTGGCCTCGAGCGGCTCGATGAACCCGCTCGAGAGGCCCACCGCCAGGCAATTCTTCTTCCAGAACTGCTTGCGGTGGCCGGTGCTGTAGGGAATCACACGCGGTTCGTCGAGCGCCGCCGAATCCAGCGCGCGCAGCAGCGTCGCGCGCGCCGTCGCGTCGTTCGCGAACTGGCTCGAGTACACGTAGCCATTGCCGACGCGGTGCTGCAGCGGAATGCGCCAGCTCCAGCCGGCCGGCTGCGCCGCCGCGCGCGTGTAGGGCAGGAGTTCGCCCTTGCTCGCCGTCTTGCAGGCGACCGCGCGATCGCAGGGTAGATAGTTCGACCAGTCGACACTGTCGACGCCGAGCGAACCGCCGATGAGCACGCCCTTGAAACCGGTGCAATCGATGAAGAAGTCCCCGCGCACCTCGGCGCCGCCGGCGAGCTTCAGGCTCTCGATGAAGCCATCCGCGCACTTCACGACTTCGACGACCTTGCCCTCGGTGCGCCTGAGTCCGCGCGCCTCCGCGTAGCCGCGCAGGTATTTCGCGACGAGCAGCGCGTCCACGTGCAGCGCGTAGTTGGCGCCGCCGATCGGGGTGTTGCGCGCCTTCGCGGGATGGAAGAACCGGTTCTTCTCCGCCATGACGTTGCAGGGCGAATATTCCTGCAACGCCGAGGTGTCACCCTGCGAGCGCGCCTTGAGCCAGCACTGGTAGAAGTCGTGGTTGCCGATCGGCTTGCCGATGACGCCGAACGGATGAAAGTACGAGTCACTGCGTTCGTGCCAGCCGACGAACTTGATGCCGAGCTTGTACGTGCCGTCGGTGGCGCGGACGAACTCGTTCTCGTCGATGCCCAGGCGGTGGATCAATCCCACGAACGGCGGCACCGTGGATTCACCGACGCCGATCGTGCCGATTTCGTCCGACTCGATGAGCTCGATCTCGCACAGCTCGCGCTTCAGGTGATGGCACAGCATGGCCGCGGAGATGTATCCCGCGGAACCGCCGCCGACGACCACGATCTTTGAAATCTGCTTCACGGACACGCGGGCTTCATCACCAGTTCCGGTTCTCCACCATGACGCCCGGGGCATCGGTCGACCGGCCGGTATTGTAGTTCCAGTACGCCGAGCTGCTCGCCTGGATCGCGCGGCGCAGCAGGTCGATCGCCTTATGTCGCGGGAAGCTCACGCGCCACGCCAACGCCAGGCTCCGCCTGGGCACCGGCGCCGCGAACGGCCGCGTGATCAGCAGGCTCGGCGCATACAACGGCGCTTCGGCCGCGGACTGCGGCAGGATCGTGATGCCCAAGCGCGAAGCCACCATGTGACGGAGAGTCTCCAACGTCGCGCCCTGCGTGAACGTGCGCACGCCGCCGGCGCCGGCCGCGCCGCCGGGATCGAGGTGCGGGAACGCGGCGAGAATCTGCGCGCGCATCGCATCGCCCTCGCCCAGCAACAGCAGCTCTTCGGCACGGAGGTCGCCCGCGGCGATCTGCACCTTCACGGCGAGCCGGTGACCCGCCGGCATCAGGACCACGTACGGCTCTTCGAACAGCGGCTGCGTGACGACGTCGGCTTCCACGAACGGCGCCGTGATCAGGATCGCGTCGAGATCGCCGTTGCGCAGCTTCGTCGCGAGCTCCGACGTCGTCCCTTCCTCGACATAGAGCGCGAGCTTGCTGGCCGTCTCCTGCAGCAGCGGGATGAACTGCGGCAGTAGATAGGGACCGATCGTGGGCAGCGTGCCGAGCGCGATCGGGCCCTCGAGCTGGTCCTTGTCGGCATCGGCGACGTCCTTGATGGCCGCGGCCTGCTCGAGCACGCGCGAGGCCATCGCGACGATCTTGTCGCCGAGCGGCGTCGGCAGGACCTTCTGCTTGCCGCGCTCGAACAGCACGCCGAGCTCCTCTTCGAGCTTCTTGACCGCGATGGAGAGCGTCGGCTGGCTCACGTGGCAGCGCTCGGCGGCACGGCCGAAGTGCTGCTCCTGGGCCAGCGCGACGATGTAACGGAGCTCGGTGAGGGTCATTCGGCGGTCATCTTTGCGCGATCGGACCCGGCACTCAAGGAATCGGGTCGCGGCGCGCGATCTGGCCGGTCACGGGGGCGAAACGAGGCCTTCGCTGCGCACCACCCAACCCGCCTTCGGGAACAGGTCCTTGGACGCCATCATCCCAACCGCTAACAACAGCGCGCCGTTGGATGGAAAGTAGGTCTCGGCGACCCGCCGATACCCGGGCTCGTCAGCGGTGCCCGCCGCATGTGGCGCATCGTCCGCCGCGATGTGCACGCGCGGCGTCATGCCGCTCACCCCGAACTGGAAATTCTTCGCGGGAGTCGAACTCAGGAAAGTCACCGCGCGCTCTCCGTCGCCGAGCCGCGCGGCGGTCATCGCCAGCATCGGCCAGTCCCAACCCCAGGTCTGACGCAGATCCCAATCCGTCACCACCGCATCGAGCGTGCGACGCATCCGGTCGCGATCGACGCCAGGCCCCGGCAAGAGTCCGTATGAGGCGACGAACGATGGGTGATCGCGGTTCGGGCATTCGGGAACAGTCTTCGGGCTCTGGCACTGCGCCTGCCGCGAGCGCGCCCAGAGGTCGAGCTGCGAACCCGCGGCCACATAGAGAGCGCCTTCCACGGGCAACGGCGCGAGATTGCGCGCGACCTCGTCCCAGCGTCGCTCGCGTTTCAGCCCGAGCCGTTCGCGCCACGCGTTCGCCGTCTCGAGCCCGAACCGGAAGTACTCGATCTCGAAGGTCGGATTGAATGTCGTGAGCGGCGGAAAATTTTCCTGCGCCGGAATCAGCGGCGGCCCGAGGTCGTACTCGCCGCTCTTGTCCTTGTGCGGCCAACTCGCCAGCAGATCCGCGGTGGCGAACACGAGTGCCGAATACTTCTCGAGCGTCGCGCGCTCGGGCTTCGCGCGGTAGATGATCTCCGCAAGGTAGATAGGATGCGGCTGCTGCCACATGATGAACGGGTTCACCGTGCTCGGGCTCTCGCGCCCCTCGGGACCCACCATCTTCGGCCACCACGCGCCGCGCACCTTGTGCGACTTCGCGCGCGCTTGCGCTTCCTTCAGATGATCGAGATACCACTGCATGCTGCGCTCGAGCAGTTCCGGCCGTCCCCACACCGCGAAATGCGCCGAGTGCCATGCATGCATCTCGAGGTGGAACTTGCCGTTCCAGCTGTTCGAGAAGAGCCCCTCCTCCTGCGGTGGCACGCTGCCCGCGGAGTTGAGCGCCATGAGGTATTGCGACAGCACGACGCGCCGTTCGAGTTCTGTCGCGCGCGGATCCGTGCTGCCGGAGAAATCCACGATGCCGCCTTTCGACCAGTAGCTCTCCCAGGCCTTCGCGACGTCGGCGCGCGCGGCCTCCGGCGCCGGCAGCGCTCCGCCCGGCTGCGGCGAGAATTCGACCAGCAACGTCAGCTGCGTCGACCCCGGCGCGGCGAGCCGGTACACGTGCGGCACATCGTTCCTGATGTCGAGCTCGCGGTCCGCGCCGACCTTCACGGAGTAGCGTGTGTCGTCGACCTGGCGCGCGAGCGTGAGGCCGCCCGCATCGCGCGTCACTTCCATCGTCGAATGTTTGTCGGGGTTGTTCCAGTCCGCGGGATCGGGATTCAGTTTCGCGCTCACGCCGGGGAACTTGAGGTCGACGCCGAGCCGCCCATCGAACAGCAGCGGCGAACGCAGGCGCACGATGACCACATCGCGAACCGGATGCACCGAAGTCTCCACTTCGACGGTCTCGCCGTCGATGGCGAAGCGGCTCGAGAGGCGTCCCATCCACAGATCGAGAGTCTGGCGCGTATCGACCAGATCCGCGAAGACCGCGTGCGAACCGTCCGCGCGCAGAAGATGCAGACCGATGCGGCCCAAGGAAAAGCGATGCGGGTTCTCGCGCAGCCACTGGACGTTCGGCTTCTTCGCCTCGTCCCAGTTCGTGAGGTAGGGATACTTCTGCGGCTTGCCGCGCACGTCGATCGGCACTTCCGCGGACGACAACGAGTAGTCACCGGGAAAGCTGTGCCACGACCACTGTGCCTGCGTCATGAATGGCACGAGTGGCGAGTACTGCGCCGGAAAAGTCTGCAGGCCGGTGATGTCCGCCGTGAAGCCGATGCTGCCGTTGCCCACCATGAGCGGCGCGGACCGGTCGACGCGCGTGAGCGTCGGATTGTGCCGCGTGACGAGCGCCTGCCGGTCGATCGGCTGCGCCGCCTCCGCAGTCGCCATGAGCAGGCCCGGCAAAATCAGCAGCGAAATCCGCGTCATCCGTCCCCCTTCGCGTCCGAGTATGCGGCGTTGCGAATCGTTCGCAAATGACCGATAGGGTGAAACACACGGTATCGTCGCGTCAGACGCGCTCAAGTCCGATCTTTGACGATCGCGGGGGTAGAGATGAGTGATTCGATCAACCGTCGCACGGTGTTGAAGAGCGCTGGCGGCATGGCCGTCGGACTGGCAGCCACCACGTATGCCGCGGGTCGCAAGCGCAAGTTCGTGAACGTCGGGGTGGGTTCGCGCTCGCGCATGTACCTCACGGCGATCACCAAGACCTTCCCGCAGGGCAACGAGCTCGTCGGGATCTGCGATACGAACCCCGGCCGCATGGACGTCGCAGAGCAGTTCGTCACGCCTAACGGCGCAAAGCCGAAGAAGTATCTCGCGAAGGACTTCGACAAGATGTTGAAGGACCTGAAGCCGGACTGCGTCATCGTCACGTGCCCCGACGGCTTCCACCACGACTACATCATCCGCTCGCTCGACGCGGGGCTCGACGTCGTCACCGAGAAACCGCTGACGACGACGCCGGAGAAGGCGCAGCAGATCCTCGATGCCTGCAAGCGCAACGACCGCCACCTGCGCGTGCTGTTCAATTACCGCTACTCGCCGCCGCGCACGCAGGTGAAGGACCTGCTGATGAGTGGCGCCATCGGCGACATCATGTCGGTCGACTTCCACTGGCTGCTGAACACCGTGCATGGCGCCGACTACTTCCGCCGCTGGCACAGCCAGAAGGCGGTCTCCGGCGGTTTGATGGTGCACAAGGCGACGCATCACTTCGACCTCGTGAACTGGTGGTTAGGCAGCGATCCGGAGATCGTGCAGGCCTACGGCAAGCGCGAGTTCTACACGCCGAAGATGGCCAAGCGCATGGGGCTGACGAGCCACCACGAGCGCTGCCGCACTTGCCCCGAGAAGGACAAGTGCACGTTCTTCCTCGACATCACGGCGGACAAGAATTTCAAGTTGCTCTACGCCGACAACGAGCAGCACGACGGCTACTTCCGCGACCGTTGCGTGTTCCGCCCGGACATCGACATCGAAGACACGATGAACGTCATCGTGAAATACAAGACGGGCGCGACGCTGTCGTATTCGCTCAACGCGTTCAACGCGTGGGAGGGCTACACCGTCGCGTTCAACGGTACGAAGGGCCGCATCGAGCATCGCATCGTGGAAGGCAGTCAGGTCTCCGCCGGCGCCGCCAACTACCAGGGCGAGGATAGTGATGCCGTCACGACGTACCTGATTCCGTTGCGCGGCAAGCCGCAGAAGCTGGACGTGTGGACCGGCACGGGCGGCCACGGCGGCGGCGACAACCTCATGCTGACCGAGCTGTTCGGCACTTCCGAACCGGACAAGTACAAGCGCGCGGCGGACGAGCGCAGCGGCCTTTATTCGATCCTGATCGGCGCGGCCGCGAACCGCTGCTTCGAGACAGGCAACTCCGTGAGGATCGACGACCTGGTCAAAGGCCTGAGCTCGCCGGTGTTCGCGCCGATGCCGACCCGCAACGATCCGGTACCGATGCCCGTGAAAGCCTGAAACCGGCGCGGACTCTGTCTTTGTTTGTCAATACAGTTGGCGCGTTGCTCCAGCTGCCGGGTCGTGACCGGCCCGGCGGCGCCGGCTAACCTCGCAACATGGACCTGAACATCTTCCTCCTCTATCTCGCGACCTGGACCCTTGTCGCGATTTCCCCCGGCCCCGCCGTCATGTTCGT
The DNA here is from genome assembly GCA_902826225.1 of uncultured Pseudomonadota bacterium. Taxonomy (GTDB): domain Bacteria; phylum Pseudomonadota; class Gammaproteobacteria; order Steroidobacterales; family Steroidobacteraceae; genus CADEED01. Next base: position 24,594 of record CADEED010000006.1, read on the forward strand.
CATGGCGGAAGGCGCGCGCTACGGCAATCGCGGCGCCATCGCGGGCACCGGCGGCATCCTCATCGGGCACCTCGTGTGCTTCACTTGCGTGGCATTCGGTTTGGCCGCGTTGCTCGCGAGCGTGAGCGGCGCGATGACCGTCATCCGCATCGTGGGCGCGCTCTATCTCATGTACCTCGGCGCGCGGATGATCCTGTCGAAGACGAAACGGACGGAAGCGGTGCCGGCCGCCGCGGCGCCGCCGGCGCACGGCGGCATCGTGCTGCAGGGCCTGCTGGTGCAGCTCACGAACCCGAAGAACCTGTTGTTCGTGCTCGCGCTGCTGCCGCAGTTCATCCGGCCCGATCACCCATTGCTGACGCAGCTCGCGATCATGCTCGCCGTCACGATGGTGATCGACGGCATCGCACTCCTCGCCTACGCGCAGGTCGCCGTGCGCGGCGCCCGGGCGCTCAAGGGCTCGCCCGTGATCACGTGGCTCGAGCGCGTGCTCGGCGCGGCCATGGTCTTCTTCGGGATCAAGCTCATCACGAGCAAGTAGGCGAGCGGCCGGGCGCGGGCGATACTATGGGCGATGCCCATCCGCAATGTGATCTTCGACGTCGGCGGCGTTCTTCTCGAGTGGAATCCGCCGGCGGTCATCGCGCGCCTGCACCCGGACCCGGCCTTGCAGGCCAACATCCGCCGCCAGATGTTCGAGCACGACGACTGGCTCGAGTTCGACCGTGGCACGTTCAGTGAACAGCAGGCCGCGAATCACTTCGCGAACCTCACCGGGCTCAGCCCGGCGCAGACGCTGGCGCTGATCCGCGCCACGCGCGAATCGCTGCAGCCCATCCCGGGCACGATCCAGCTGGTCGAAGACCTCGCCGCCGCGGGCGTCCATCTCTACCTGCTGTCGAACATGCCCGTGAGCACTTTCGAATACCTCATCCAGCACCAGCGCTTCTTCGAGCGCTTTCGGCACCGCGTGATCTCGGGCGCGATCCTCGTGGTCAAGCCCGAGCCGGCCATCTACAAGCATCTCGTCGCGGAGACCGGCATCGTGCCGGCCGAGAGCGTCTTCATCGACGACCTGCTCAAGAACATCGTCGCCGCGCGCGAGTGCGGCCTGCATGCAATCCAGTTCCGCAGCCCCGACGGTGTCCGCGCCGAACTGCGCAACTATCTGCCCGACGCCGGTCTATAGCCGCTTTTCATGGGAGCCCGCCATGCACCCGACCCGACGCGACTTTCTCGGAGCCACCGCCGCGACGCTCGCGGCGCCCGCGGTGCTCGCCAACAGCACTGTGCAGCCGCGCACCGGCGGCGAGCTGCTCACGCGCATGACGTGGCTCAATCCGCCGGCGCGCGAGTCGTACGCCGACGGCGGCGTCAGCGTGCGCTCGAAGGGCAAGACCGATTTCTGGCGCAAGACTTACTACGGCTACATCACCGACAACGGCCATTTCCTGCACACGCCGGTGAAGGGCGAATTCCAGTTCACCGCACGCGTGAGCGGCAACTACGCGGCGCTCTACGACCAGGCCGGCGTCATGGTGCGCTTCGACGAGCGCATCTGGGTAAAGTGCGGCTCGGAGGTTTTCGAAAACAGGCGCTGGGCGAGCGTCGTGTTCACGCGCGACTTCTCGGACTGGTCGACCATGAACGACCTCTCCCAGAATGCGCCTGTCTACTGGCGGGTGAAGCGCGTGAAGGATTCGATCGAAGCCCAATGCTCGCTGGACGGCGACAAGTTCGTCACCACCCGGCAGGGCTACTTCCCCGCGGACGTTCCGGTCGAAGTGGGCATCATGTGCGCCGCGCCCGAGGGGCCCGGCTTCGACGCGCAGTTCGACCAGCTGCTGCTGGAGCCGCTACCCAGGTGAGAATCTGTCGGTCGCGCGCAACGACCGGCAGTTTTGAGACGCAGGTCAGCCGACTATCCACACTCCGCGGCCGGCTACCGCTACCATCTCCGGGCATACGCTGCGTGGCGAAGTCGCCCCGCAAGCGCGCCAGATAACTAGAAATTCTCCGGGGTCTTCAGGGTATGGATTTCATTCCGGGAGGTGAGCTGTCGCGACGCATTCGCGAGGGCGACGTCACCGCCGAAAGCGAACTCATTCGCCAGTTCGAGCCGGGCCTGCGAGTCATCCTGCGCCGGCGCACGGGTGGCGATCATGGCCTGTTGCAGGACCTCGTCCAGGAAACTCTGCTCATCATCCTGCAACGCCTGCGGGGCGGCGGCATCGACGATCCGCATCGCCTGGCCGCATTCGCCGCGCAAACCGCGAGAAATCTCGCAATTGCGTCACTGCGGAAGGCCGAGCGACAGAGAACCGATATCGACAGTGAGGCGACCGAGCGGAATCCCGACCCCAAGGTCGTGGTCGAGGCGCAGGCGTCGGATCACGAAGCGGCGCTCGCGGTGCGTGCGCTGCTTCGCGAACTACCGCACCCCAGGGATCGCCTGATGCTCAAGAGGTTCTATCTAGATGATGATGACAAGGCGCTGATTTGCAGCGAGCTCAATCTCACCGAGGCCGCGTTCAACCAGGCGTTGAGCCGTGCGCGGCGCCGATTCCGGCAGATTCTGGAGGAGCGCGGCTTTTCGAAGCGCGATCTCCTGAGCGCGTCATGAACCAGGATCAGATCGAACGGTATCTCGCCGGGAGGATGGCCGGGGAGGAAGCCGAGGCCTTCGAGGCGTATTGCGTGGCGAATCCCGAATTCGCCAGGCGAGTGGAGTTCGAGCAGCGCCTGCGCGCGGGAATTCGCGAAGTCGGCAGCGGCTCGTCCGCGGAGTTCGTGCGCTCGCGCAATCCACGCGGTGCGCAACTCGCCATCGCCGCGAGTCTCGTGCTGGTCGTCGGCGCCGCATTTCTAGTCTGGAAGCACGCCCGGCCGGAACGGCACCCTCTGCTCGGCGCCGTCACCGAGGTCCGGCACACGGGGCCCGTGCTGCGGCTCGCCCTGGAACGCGGCGCCCACACCGTCCCCCGGTTGCCGGCCGGCTTCGTGCGGATCGAGATTGCCGGACTCTTCGATACGAATGCCCACTACTCGATTTCGCTCGAACGGATCGAGCGGCAGAAGAGCGTCGAAACGCTCGCCACGGTATACGGACAGCACCCCGCCTCGCCCACCGGGCTCGCGCTGGTGATCGACAGCGACGCGTTGCGTCCCGGCGCCTATTCATTGCGGCTGCGCAGACAGGCGTCGGACGAGCAACCCCTCGACTTCGAGTTCCGTAAAGACTGAAGTTGTCACGGTCCGGCGTTTCGCCGCAGAAGAGCCGGGATATCGACGTCAGCGAACGAGGACTTCGGAGATCGTCCGCAGCAGGAGATCCGGCGAGCAAGGCTTGGCGAGGACGGCATCGAACAGTTCGCGCGAGCCGCTGATCACCGCGGGTTGCGCCGTCTGCGCGATGACGGGAATGCGCCGCAGTTCGGGTTCGTCGCGCAGCGCGCGCGTCGCGGTCAGCCCGTCCATGTTCGGCATGAACATGTCCATGACGATCACCGCCGGCTTCTTCGTGCGCGCCGCGTCGAGTGCTTCCAGGCCGTCGCGCGCTTCGAGCACTTCGAAGCCCGCCGACTGCAGGATCATCGTCATGATGTCGCGCGCGTCGTCGTAGTCCTCGGCGATCAGGACTTTCGTGGGATTCGCCATCAGTGCACCGGCGACAGCTTGCGCAGCGCTTCGCCCAGGACTTCGCTGCCCGGCTTCGGCGGCTCCGCCACCGCGAATTCGAGGCGGATGGTCGTCCCCTGGTTGGGACCGGGGCTGTCGGCGCTCACCGTTCCGCCGTGCAGCGCCATCAGCTCGCGCACGATCGTGAGCCCCAGGCCGAGGCCGCCCTGCTTTCGCGTCATGCCGCCTTCGGCCTGGCGGAAGCGGTCGAACATGTGCGGCAGGAAATCGGGCGCGACGCCCGGGCCGTTGTCCTTCACCGAGATGATCGCGCGCGGTCCGTTGCGCGCCACGTGCACGTCCACGCGGCCGCCGCGGTCGGAGAACTTGATCGCATTCGAGATCACGTTCCACAACACCTGGTGAAGCCGGTCGGGGTCGCCCCAGATGCGCGGACTGTCGCCCGGCAACAGGTCGAGCGCGATCGACTTGTCGCGGGCCGCCGCCTGGCCGTTATCCACGGCCGTGACGCACAGCGCGCCCAGGTCGACCAGCTTCGAATCGATCGACAGTTTGCCGGCGGCGGCGCGCGAAACATCGAGCAGATCGTCGACGAGCCTGGCCTGCAACGCCGTGTTTCGCTCGATGACGGCGAGCGCCTTGCGCAGCACGTCCGGCGGCGTCTTCGTGCCCTGCCTGAGCTGCCACAACCAGTTGTTGATGACGTGCAAAGGCGTACGCAGTTCGTGCGAGAGCAGCGCGAGGAATTCGTCCTTCAGCTTGTTCGAACTCTCCGCGGACTCGCGCGCGTCGCGCTCCTGCCGCAGGGCGGCCTTGAGGTCCGTGTTGAGCTGGACGTTGTTGAGCGCGAGGGACGCCGCGTCGGCGAGACTCTGGAGCACGCCGATCTCGACGGGCGTCGCCAGGTGATTCCTCGCCCAGTACGCACCGATCGCGGCGATCGGATCCTCGCGCCGCACCGGCATCATCAGCAGGCTCTTCACGAACGTCGGGCGGTAGGCGTCGTGGGGAATGCGCTCGTCGGCATAGATGTCCGGGATCGCCGCGTACCTCTTGTTCAGCATCGTCCAGCCGGAGATGCACGACTCGAGGGGGAAGCGCCTGCCCTTCCACAGGGGCGCGATGGCATCCTCGTCCGCGTAGTAGCAGTGACTTCCCTGGCGGAGCACGAAGGTGACCCCGTCCGCGGCAGTGAGCTCGCGCGCGGCGCGGCGCACGATGGCGCACACGGTGATTTCGTCCCGCGCCGAAGCCAACGCCGTCACGGCGTCGAGTAGTGGGTCCCTGACGAGTTCCATCGACCCTTAGGATGCCGGTGTTGCATCGCGGCGGCAATTCACCTCGGCGTGAAATGAGATCAGTGACCGTGCTTGTCCATCCAGTCCAGCACGCGGTACCAGCCGTTCGCCACGGCAAAGCAGCGGTACGAGTAGTCCTCGTCTGACATTTTCGATAGATCGGCGCCCGCCTCGATCAGGAGTCAGGGCTTTCACTCCCTCGATCGTGAGGCGCGTCCACTGCTTCGTGCCGGCCGACTCGTCGATGAGAGGCGTTGTCCGGCGTAGTCGTAGATCTTGCGTTCCTTCTTGCCGAATGCGATCGACACGCTCGTCGACGGGTTGTCGGATATCGCGGCCACGTAGCTCCTCTGAGCTTCGGCCCCGACGGCGAGGATTCATCGCGGCGAAACGAGACGTTCATCCGCGAAGCGGACCATTCGCGGCCTCGTTTCATGCGGGAGAGCGCCGTGCTCACATCTGTCACTCGTCGCGACTTCATCGCCGCAGCTGCTGCCGTGGCGGCAACGACGTCCACCCTCGTGCGCGCGCACGGCCAGGAGCGCAACGACGCGTTCGTTCACGGCGTCGCGAGCGGCGATCCGTTGCAGGATCGCGTGATCCTGTGGACCCGCGTGACGCCGAAGAAGCTGCATGACGACGTCGACGTGAAGTGGGTCATCGCGAAGGACCCTTCGTTGAAGCGCGTGGTCGCCGCCGGCCGCGAACGCACCGACATCCGGCGCGACTTCACCGTGAAGGTCGACGCCGACGGACTCGAGCCGGGCCGCATCTACTACTACCAGTTCACTGCCAATGGCGATCGTTCACCGATCGGCCGCACGCGAACTCTGCCCCAAGGGCGTGTGGATGCCGCCCGGCTCGCGCTGGCGTCGTGCTCGAACCTGCCATACGGATTGTTCAACGTGTACGCGCTCATCGCGCGTCGCAACGACCTCGATGCCGTGCTGCACCTGGGCGACTACGTCTACGAATACGCCAATGCGCAGTACGGCGACGGCACACTGCTCGATCGCGTTCCGATGCCTGATCGGGAGATCGTTTCGCTCGCCGACTACCGGCAACGTCACGCGCAGTACAAGACGGATCCCGATCTGCAGGATGCGCATCGTCAGCATCCTTTCATCTGCGTATGGGACGACCACGAGATCACGAACGACTCGTGGACCGACGGCGCCGAAAACCACAACGAGGATGCGGGCGAAGGCGACTACGCCGTCCGCAAACGTGCAGCGATCCGTGCATATTTCGAATGGATGCCTGTTCGCGAGTTCGAGTGGCGGCCGAAGTCCCGCATCTTCCGCTCGTTCCGTGTCGGCTCTCTCCTCGACCTCATCATGCTGGACACTCGTCACTTCGGTCGTGCGCAGCAGTCGGGTGTGCCGCCGATCAGCCCCACGGCCGGCTACCCCGCGAACGACCCGACCGTGAACGACCCGACGCGCAGCCTGCTCGGCCTCGAACAGGAGTCATGGCTGGATGAGCGGCTCGTGCATTCGCAGCAGCGGGGCGCGAAATGGCGACTGTTGGGACAGCAGGTGATGATGGCGCAACTGTCGCCCAGCGGCGGTCAAACGCTGTTCAGCCTGGATCAGTGGGATGGCTATCGGCCAGCACGCGAAAGGCTGTTCTCGACGCTGCGCGATAACAACATCGACAACGTCGTCGTCGTCACCGGCGACATTCATTCGTCATGGGCCAACGAGCTCACGAGCAATCCCTGGAACCCGGCTTCGTACGATCCGGTCACCGGCAAGGGCATCGTCGGCGTCGAGTTCGTGACCCCGGGCGTCACCTCGCCCGGGATCGAAAATCCGGTGGAAGCTGCCCAGACCGCGGCGTTCATCCGCAGCGTGTCGCCGCACATGAAATTCGCCGAGCTCAACAAGCGCGGCTACGTGTTGCTCGACATCGACCGCGAGCGCGTGCAAGCCGACTTCTGGCATGCCGCGACCATCGCCGAAAAGAGCCGGGTCGAAACACTCGCGGCAGCATTCGTCACTGAGGCGGGCGCGAACCGCCTGGTGCCGGCGCTTTCGGCCAGTGCCGCTCGCGATGCGAGCGATCCTGCGCCCTGACGATCAGAACGGCCCGAGCACCGTCGCGGGATTCTGCCAGCGGCTCGACCAAACCTGACCATCGCGCACGTACCAGACGGTATCGCCATCGATGAATGACCGGTTCTGGGACGCCGCCGGGGCCGGCGCATTCGCGGGGAACACGGCGCCGGCGTCGCGCAGCTGCGCGCTGGCCGGCAACTGCTTGCCCACGACTTCGTACTGACGCAGCTCGCTGTGCGACGTGATCACCTGCCCGGCATCGCGGTCGACGAGCAGGGCCGGGAAGGCCATGCGATCCGTCTCGCCCGGCAGATAGGTGAATGCGTGGCGGTCGTAGGTCGCCTCGGAGTACGAGGTGTAATTGCCGAGCGTGAACGAGCCGCGCGAGACCGGGTTCGAGATCACGGACGCGTCGAAGAGCTCGAGCTTGATGCGGCCGTCCAGGGTGCCGAGGCCGAGCAGCAGGTCGGCCGACACGGGATGCAGGTAGTCGGACCGCCCCGGGATCTCCAGCTCTCCCGCGATGCGCGGGTCTGCGGGATTCGTCAGGTCGAACACGTAGAGCGGGTCGACGACCTGGAACGTGATGCCGTACGCACGATCGCCGGCGAAGCGCACGCCGTAGAGCCGTTCGTTGGGCTTGCCGATCTCGCTGGGGCGCAGGTCGTTGGGCAGGCTGCCGACCACTTCGAGCGCCGGCTCCGCCGCCTTCTGCCGCAGCACGTAGAGCCGCGTGTCGAATCCGTCGCCCGCCTCCGGCTTCCATTCCGTGGTGAAGACCCGCAGGTACCCGTCCTGCTCGTTCATGCGGTAGTCGCTCTGCCCGCCGACCCACACGGAACCCATCACTTCGACGGAGCCCGAGTAGTGGGTGCCGCCGTTCGTCAGCGCGAACTTGTGGATGCGCGTGACCGCCGACGGCTCGCCGGTGAGACGCGGCTGCGAGATGTACAGCGCCGTGCGCGACGCATACACGCCGTCCGCCGGTTCGTTGTAGCAGGTGCTCACGAGGGTGCCGGGGTCCTGCAACGTGAACATGGTGATCGTCGTGATCACGGGATAGCCGGGCCGTTCGGCGTCGTTGGTGACGTAGCAGTTGGTCGCGTTCACGAGCGCAGATTCGCGCCCGGCGATGCGCACCTTCGGCAGCAGACCCGCGAGGGTCATCTGCGCGAGCTGCGGCCGGTCCGCGGGATCGACCAGCGCGCGCGGCGTATGCCGGCTCACGAGGTAGACACGATCGTCGATGCGGCGGCTCGCGACGAACACGCCGTCGATCTCGGCGGAGGTCAGCGCCCGCGGCTGCGCGGGGTTCGCGACGTCGTAGACATGCACGGCCATGCGTGTCGGCGCCCAGATCGTGATCGAGTTCCACAACGCGCCGAACGGCATGAAATAGACCTCGCTCGTGAGCACGACGAGCCGGCCGTTCGCGACGACCAGGCCCTGCAGCATCTTTCCGGCGGCGAGCGTGATCGTGCTCACGGGCACGGCCTGCCCGGTCGCGGCATCCGTGCGCAGGATGCGGATCGTCTGCGGCTCGCTGAATCCGCCGCCACCGGCGACGTAGAGATACGAGCCGTCGTACCGGACCTCGTCGAACTCGTCGACCCCCGATTCCACGGTATTCGTCGTCAAGAACGCCGACGCGTCCACCGCGGGCATGACCACCGGTCCCGCGCCCGCGCCGTTGGCGGCGGCGCTCTGCAGCGAGGACTTGAGCGAGGTTTCGAACTCAGTTGCGCTCGTGACCTTGCGCAGCATGCCCGACACCGCGGGCGGGTCCTCTCCGCCCACGGTGTCGGTACCGCCGCCGCCACACCCTGACAGCGCCAGTCCAAGGACGAGAGAAATGGAGAAAACGGAGACCGTCAGCCGATGATTTGAGCGACGCATGCGAACTCCCTGGCTTCTGGGCGGAACCCTACGCCCGCCCGGAAGGTCGATTTGTCGCATTCGTTCAGCGATTTCGTGGAATTCTGTGCCCCGGCCGACGCAGTCGATGCGGGTACACTTTTTCACACTTTCGATACGGCTTTCGGCGAGCGCTGCCGGTGGCCGGACGGGCAAAATAACGAAGTACATGAAGACATTGCGCCACATCGCCGTCACCGGCGTTTTCACTTCGCTCGCCGGGCTCGCACTCGGCGCGCAGAACACGGCTGCGCCTCCGTTGACGACGGACGCGACCCCGCCCGCTCCCGTCGCGGCGCCCCCCGTGGTGTTGCCGCCCGAGCGCAACTGGCGCTTCGGCCTCGCGGCCGGTTACGGCTCGCGCACGAATCCGCTGATCCAGTCCGACGACATCCCGGTCATCGTCGACGTCGATCTCGCGTGGTTCGGCAAGCGCTGGTTCTTCGACAACGGGGACGTCGGCTTCTCCGTCATCGACAACGACCACTTCACCACGAACCTCATCGCGCGGGTGAACAGCGATCGCGCATTCTTCAGCAGGACGAACACGAAGTACGTGACGTTCATGCAGCTGAGCGGCAACGTGCAGGCGCCGGCCTTCGACATCACCGGTTCGCCGCTGGTGACTCCCGAGCCCTTGAAACCGCCGAAGCGCGACTACGCGATCGAGGCCGGCATCGAGACGCTGCTCGACGGCGACTGGGGCGCGGCCACGCTGCGCGCCTTCCACGACGTCAGCGGCACGCACGACGGCTACGAGATCTCGGTCGCGTACGACTACCGCATCACGCGCGGCCGCTTCTCGTTCTCGCCGTCGCTGGGCATCGCCTGGAAGGACACGGCGATGTCGACCTACTACTGGGGCGTGCACCCCGGCGAGTCCAGCAACGTGCTGCAGAGTTACGAGGCCCGCGGGGGAATCAGCTGGGAAGCGGGCGTGCGCGGCAGCTACTACCTCAGCGAGCATTTCCGCGTCGCCTTGTCCGCCAACTACGAGCGCCTCCAGCACAGCGTGGCCAACAGCCCGATCGTCGAGGATCCATACGTGCTCGGATATTTCGCGGGAGTCGCATGGTCATTCTGACTTTCCGGCGCGCGTTCGCCGCCGCGGCACTCGTCGCCAGCGTCTCGCTCTTCCCCGCGTACGCGCAGGACCCGCCGATGACGCTCACCGTGCGGCCGCTGCTGTGCGTGCTCGACAAGGCCGCCACGAATTGCATGATGACCTTCGACATCCGCTGGAAAAGCCTCACCGCCGGCGAGTTCTGCCTCAACGACACGCTGCAGGTGGGTCCGCGAATCTGCTGGGGCAATCCAGCCAACCCCGCGGAATCGGGCAATACCAGCGAGCAGCGTCAGGTCAGCGAAGAGTTCATGTACTGGATCGGCGCGCCCTCTGGCACTGAACGCCTCGCCGAGGTGAAAATCTCGGTCCTGCGCGTGGGTTCGACCGATCGTCGGCGCGAGCGGCGCACGCGACACGTCTGGGACGTCCTATGAATTCCACCAGCATCGACATCCTGCTCGTCGAAGACGACGCGCGGCTGGCCGAGCTCACGGCCACCTACCTCGAACAGAATGGTCTGCGCGTGGCGGTCGAGGCTCGCGGCGAACGGGCGCTCGAGCGTTTCACGACCGAGAAGCCGCGGCTCGTGCTGCTCGACCTGCTGCTGCCCGGCAAGGACGGGCTCACGATCTGCCGCGAGATGCGCAAGATCAACGAAGTGCCGATCCTCATCCTCACCGCGAAGGACACGGATCTCGATCACGTCGTGGGCCTCGAGGCCGGCGCGGACGACTACGTCATGAAGCCCGTCGACCCGATGGTGCTGCTCGCGCGCGTGCGGGCGCTGCTGCGCCGGTCCGAACGCGTCGCCGGCACGCCCGCCGAGCGCAAGCCCGACGTCACGCTCGGCGATCTGCGCATCAGCGAAACCTCGCGCGAGGTGTGGCTGCGCGGAACGGCCGTGCCGCTCACGACGCAGGAGTTCGAGCTGCTGATCCTGCTCGCGCGCCGCGCGGGCGAGCTGGTGAGCCGCGACGAAGTCTTCCGCGCGATGCGCGGCATCGACTACGACGGTCTCGACCGCTCCATCGACGGCCGCGTCTCGAAGCTGCGCCGCAAGCTCGGCGACGACGCGGCGGCGCCGACCCGCATCAAGACCGTGTGGGGCAAGGGATACCTGCTCGTGCCGGACGCGTGGGAAAACGTCGCTTGAGCGCGCCTGCTTGAAGGAGTGGCTAGCAACCCGCCATCGCGGGTTGTTCATCCGCTCCTATCTATTCCTCGCCGGCGGCCTGCTGGTCGCGGCGATACTCCTCGATCTCGGATTCGACGCTTTGCAATCGCGGCAGGTCCGCGCCGCCGACCCGTGGCTGGTTTCGACCTTCCGGCTCATGGAGACCGAGCTCGCGGCGGCGCCTGCCGCGGCGCGCGCGCCGCTGACCGCGGATCTCTCGCGGCGGCTTCACCTCGAAGTCACGTTCCTCGATGCCGCGGAGATCACGGGGCTCTCGCCCGGCGAGTCCCAGCCGCGCGAGCTCGTCGACGACGACGGCAACATCTACTACCTGTGGTCGTCGAAGGCCTTGGGCGGTGTCATCCGCCTGGGTCCGTTCGTGCCGCCGCAGGAGAGTCTGCTGGTCCGCTTCGTGCCGTTCGTGTTCTATGGTTCGATTCTCGCGCTCGTCGGCCTGTGGCTGCGCCCGCTGCTGTCCGACCTGCACGTGCTGACGAGCGCGGCGCAGAAATTCGCCGGCGACTACCGCGAACCGACGCACACCGCCGCGGAAACGACGCAGCTCACGAGCCTCGCGACCAACCTCGACGACATGTCGGCGCGCGTGAGCCAGCTCATCCAGTCGCAGAAGGAAATGACGGCGGCGTTGTCGCACGAGATGCGCACGCCGCTCGCGCGCGTGCGCTTCGCGGCGGCCGTGCTGGAAGGGGAAGTCGACGAGAGCCTGCGGGGCCAGTTGCGCGCGCTGAACGCGGACGTGCAGCAGCTCGACGACCTGATCTCCGACATGCTCGACTACGCGCGCCTCGATCATCCCGGCTTGCGCATGGAAATCCAGGCGACGCCGCTCGAGCCGTGGCTGCGCCAGGTGATCTCCACGTGCCCGCCGCACCAGAAACGCGTGACGACGGCGCGCGCGGACGAACTCGAGGCGGCCTCGATGGAGCCGCGCCTCATGGAGCTCGCGGTGAGCAACCTGCTCGCGAACGCGTTGCGTTACGCGAAGCAGGAAGTCCGGGTGACCGCGCAACGCCAGGCGGACGTCTACCGCATCGTCGTCGAGGATGACGGCGAAGGCATTCCCGTAGGCGAGCGCTCGAATGTCTTTCGCGCGTTCGCGCGGCTCGATACCAGCCGCAATCGCGGCACCGGCGGCTTCGGCCTGGGACTCGCGATCGTCGCGCGCATCGCCGGGCTGCATCGCGGCCGCGCGATCGCCGACGCAAGCGCCGCGCTCGGCGGCGCGCGCATGTCCATCGAGTGGCCGGCCGCCTGAGCCGACCGCGTCGGCCGACCCCGCGGCCCCGAAGCGCTGACAGTCTCCGGTGACGTCGTCCTATGGGGCGGAAACGCCCACGCGCTTACCTTGCGGCCTCACATCAGGACCAAACCAGATCGGAGAGCATCCATGACCACCGCAAGCGGCCACACCGAAGTGATCCGTGCCAAGAAAGTGATCGGCACGAGCGTGAAGAATTCCGCCGGTGAGAAGATCGGCACCGTCGAAGACATCGTCCTCGACAAGCTGTCGAACAACATCGTGTACGCCGTGGTTGGTTTCGGCGGGTTCCTGGGCATGAACGAGAAGTACCACCCGGTGCCGTGGTCGGCGCTCGACTACGTCGAGAGCGAGGACAGCTACGTGGTGCCGTTCACCAAGGAACAGCTGGAAGCCGCGCCCGCGGATTCGCTCGAGAAGCTGACGAAGGCCGACGGCGTCGGTTCGTATCGCGACCGCGTCACGGACTACTACTCCAAGCACTGACCGTTTTCCGGGGGCCGCCAGGCCGAAGCTCAACGACTCGGCCCGGCAACGCGAGCGGACGATCTCCCACGGACGCTCGCGCGCCCCATCTTCCCCGGGAACGGAAAAAGGGGTCAGATCTATTTTTTGGCGGGCAGCCCGCCAAAAAATAGATCTGACCCCTTTTTCCGTTCCCGGAACGCTTTCGTGCCGAAATGTGTTCAGACCGGTGCAATTTTCCCCGGTTTGGGAGCAACATCCGGGTAAATGAAGCGGCAACCCTTGGGTCTGGGGTCATGCTTGGTGCTCCTCTTCGCGAGCGCTCCCGTCGTTTACGCCGATCCTCTGCTCGATGCCTACAGCGAGCGCATCCAGGCCGTTTCGCACGTCGTGTTCGACGACATCCGCCCCGCACTGGATGAAGACGCACGCGAGGTGATCGACCGGATCTCCGTGGAATCGCCGAATTCCTGGATCACGAACGCGGCGGCCTGGCGCGGGACGCATCGCCGGCGCGTGGTGGAGTTCAACGCAGGCCTGCTCGCCATCACCGACTGGCTCGCCCTCTCGATGATCGCCGAGCACGAAGGCCACTCCGGTTGCCTGCGCGAGTACTCCACCTACCTCGTGCGCAATTCCCGCAAGAACTCCAAGCGCATCCTGCGCGGCCACGTGCATTCGCCGATGCTGGATTTCGAGGCCTACGCGCGCGCCACCAAGGGCGCGTGCGAACAGGCGCACGTCGACGTCGGCGGCGAGGAAAACATCGAGTTCCGCGAGCGCATCCTCAACGGCGTGATCGCCACCGTGCTGCTGCACGAAGCCGCGCACCACGTGCTCGGCCACGTCGACTCCGACAAGCGCGGCTCGATCCTCGTGCACATGCGGGAAGCCGCTGCGGACCAGTGGGCGATTCGCATCGCGAGCAAGGCGGATTACGACCTGCGCGCGGCGGTGCCGCTGTTCCTGTTCCTGGCGGCCTCCGGTGGCGGCTCGCTCGAGGACGACATCCGCAGCACGCATCCTTCCGGACTGCGCCGCGTGCGGGATCTGTTGACCATGACACGCGAGTACATGAGCGCGAAGGACCCCGTGAGCGCGCGGCTCATGGACGTGTCGATCGACGAGCTCAACCGCACGTTCCTGCAGTGATCCATTGAAAAGCCGGCGGTGTTTCCACCGCCGGCTTCGCTTCACTTCAAATTCCGCGACGCGATCAATCGCGATAGCGGTCGCGCTTGCCCGCGATGATGCCTGCAGCGAACCACGCGCCCGGTGTCGCCGGCGCGCCCGTGGTCGGATTCGCCGGGGTGACCGAGCGGACCAGCAGGATGGGACGATTGTCGAGCGAGTCGCCGCAGGTCAGCGGCGGGGTCGCGCCGGTGGCGTCCGTCAACCAGCCTCTCACGCTGAAGTCGCCGTCCTCGTCGAGATCGACGGGCTGCGAGTTGAACGGCACGAGGTTCAACGCGCCGGCCGAGGCCGGCGGCGTGACCGGGCCGCGGCAGAACAGCGAGAGGATCACCTGGCGCGGGCCGGCGCGGGTGCCGATGCCATCGGCGCCCCACAGCAGCACGCCCGTACCGCGCGCGCGAATTTCACCGGTGTCCTTGATGACCGCCGTGAAGGAGGTGATGCCCCAGGGCGCGCCGCCCGGCGGAACGCCGGCGACCGTGTTCAGCACCGGCGCCCCGGCCTGGCTGCGGAAGGGCTGATTGCCCGTGCCGCCGTCGAATACGAACAGTACGCCCCGGTTTCCACCGTCGTGGCCGGCGAACGCGGTCCCCGCCGCGAGGAGTCCCGCGAGCAATGCATGTGAAATCTTCATTAGAAGCTCCTGGCTCTTTTTGGAATGGATGGTGCCGAACCCCCATGAGTACCGGGGGTCGGGCAACCGGTTCCCATCAGGCGCCTGGAGCGATGTACACGAAGGCGGCGACGATGCTCAGGACGAAGGCCAGCACGGACAGCGCCCGCGTGGCGATGATGAGTTCCTGATAGACCGCGGCGTGGTTGATTTCAGGTTCCATGTCATTCGACTCCCCGTTCAAGGTCGGCGACTCTCCGCGCTTGCCGCAGCGCGGGACATGGTTTGCGGCTGACTTGGCGCTGACTTCGAGCGGGTCAGATCAACCGGGGCTCAAAGAGGCGCGAACGGGGCAATGCTGCGGTCCAGTTCTTCGACCGGATTGACCACGGGAATGTCTTCGTCGTCGACCGGGGGCCGGGCGTTGGATTCCCGCCACGCCACCGACCGCTCCACCCTCAGTGCACAAACGATGGCGCCGACGAGCGCCCCAGCGAGACCGATGCGTACCCAGTTGTTCATGGGCGAAGCGTAGTCGGCGGTTGGACGGGTTTCCGTCAGCGGGCGCCGACTTCGTGCTTCACACCATGACGCCGAAGGCGCGCCCGATCGCCGCTGTGACGCCGAGCGCCAGGACTCCCCAGAACGTCACGCGGAGGGCGGCCTTGCCCATCGGCGCCCCGCCCACCCGCGCGGCGAGGCTGCCCAGGATCGCGAGCAGCACCAGCGTCGCGGCGGCAACGACCGGGAGGAGCACCGCGGGTGGGGAGAGCGCGACCACGATCAACGGGATCAGCGCGCCGGCCGTGAAGCTCGCGGACGACGACAGGGCGGCCTGCAGCGGGCGCGGCGCCTGTTCATCGGTGATGCCCAGCTCGTCGCGGGCGTGCGCGGCAAGCGCGTCATGGGCCGTCAGCTGCTCGGCCACCTGTCTCGCGAGCTCCAGCTTGAGACCGCGCGTCACGTAGATCTTCTCGAGTTCGCGCAGCTCGGCTTCCGGTTCTTCGCGCAGCTCCCGCCTCTCGGTGGCGAGATCCGCCTTTTCCGCATCCGCCTGGGAGTGAACCGAGACGTATTCGCCGGCGGCCATCGACATGGCGCCCGCGACCAGGCCGGCGACGCCGCTCAACAGGATTGTCTCCTTCGCGGTGCCCGCGGCGGCAACGCCGACGATCAGCGCGGCCGTCGAAACGATGCCGTCATTCGCGCCGAGCACGGCGGCGCGCAGCCAGCCGACGCGGCCGGTGGCGTGGTGTTCCTTGTGATGACGGCGCTTGGGCATGGCAGGACGCTACCGCGTTGCGGGATTTTTACAAGCCTTGCGCTGCGGGGCGCCCTGCGCTTGACCTCGCGACGCCCCTTTCTCTCATTCCTGACACCCGCGCTGGCGCTCGCGGCGTTGCGGTAGATAGTTATTGGTACGTTCGCTCGCCAAGGGAGGGGAGCATGCCGCGCACGCTGGTTGTTTGTTTGCTGATGGCGTTCGCCGGCCTCACTACTGCCGGGGCTGGCGAGTTCTACGTGGGACTCGACGCCGGCCGCTCGGAGTCCGAGGTCGACATGACCGATTTCACTTTCGGACCGGGAACCGTCCGGGCCCAGGGCAAGGCAACCGGGTTCCGGCTGCGCGCCGGCTTCCAGGGGCGGGGATACAAGGCGTCTGGCTGAGGCCAGACCCTCAAGTACGAAAGTCTTCGTTGACACTACGAAGTTCTTCGTAGTAGCGTCTCGGCCCATGAAGCCCGAGATCAAAAGCCAGCCCACGCCCTCGGAACTCGAGATCCTCCACATCCTCTGGACGCGCGGCGCCTCGACGGTGCGTGAGATCCACGATGTGCTGTCGGAAGCGAAGGAAGTCGGCTACACCAGCGCGCTCAAGCTGCTGCAGATCATGACGGCGAAAGGCCTCGTGACCCGCACCGAGGATCAGCGCGCGCACGTCTACTCCGCCACACAGCCGGCGGAAACCACCAAGCAACAATTCGCGACGGACGTCCTGCAGCGCGTGTTCCGCGGTTCCGCGAGCCAGCTCATGCAGCACGTCCTGTCCGGCAAGCGGGGCTCGCAGGAAGAGATCGACGAGATCCGCCGGCTGCTCGACGAACACGAGAGGACGCTCAAATGATCTCCGCCGAACTCCTGAATACTCTCGCCTGGTCGCTCGTGCACTTCCTGTGGCAGGGCGCCGCCATCGCCGCGCTCGCCGCCGCGCTGTTCCTCGTGTTCCGTACGCCGGCCACGCGTTACGTCATCGGCATCGGCGCGCTCGCCGCGATGCTCGCCTCGTTCGTCGTGACCTTTTCGCTGCTCTCGGGCCCGCAGACCCCGCCAGAACAGCTCGCTCCTGCCAGAGCGCCGGCCGCCGCTCTCGCCTCCCCTGCCAGGGATGCGATCGTGACTCGAGTTGCGATGCTCGATGAGTCACGCGCGGCCACTGCTTCCGACGAATTCCTGTGGGTCGCGCGCGGCTGGTTGGCCGGCGTCTTCGTGCTCGCGCTGCGGATCGCGCTGGGGTTGCTCGTGCTCGAGCATCTGCGCCGGCGCAACCTGCTGACATTGCCCCGCCCCCTCGTCGCCCGCTTCGAGTCATTGCAGGCGCGGCTGGGGCTGTACCGCGACGTACGCTACCGCGAGTGCCGCCTCGTGCCCGTGCCCGCCGTCATCGGGTTCTTCCGGCCCATCGTGCTGCTGCCGATGCGCGCGCTTACCGGCCTCTCGCCGGAGCAGCTCGACGCCGTGATCGCGCACGAGCTCGCGCACATCAAGCGCTTCGACGTCGCCGTCAATTTCTTCCAGGTGATCGCCGAGACGCTGTTCTTCTTCCATCCCGCCGTGTGGTGGCTCAACAAGCGCATCCGCGCGGATCGCGAAGACTGCTGCGACGACGTCGCCGTCGCGGCGAGCGGCTCGCGTGTCAGCTACGCCCGCGCCCTCGCCACCATGGAAGACTGGCGCGGCTTGCCGAACCTGGCGATGGCCGCCACCGGGAGCCCGATCGCCGCACGAGTCGCGCGCTTGTTAGGCGTTCGCCAGAACGCCACCGCGGCGCGCACGGCCGGCGTCGTGACGGCGTCGCTCGTGCTCACGATGGCGGTCGTTGCCGGTGCCGTGTCGCTGGGACTCGCGCAGCCCGTGCTGGCGCAAACCCAGGCCGACCGCGTCGTTCCGCCGCCGGGGCCGCCGATTCCGGACCCCGCCGTGCCGAACCCGCCGCCGCCGCCCGTCAAGGTGCCGATAGTGTCGCCGCCGAAGGCGCCAAGTCCGCCGACGCCGGTGACGCCTGAGTCCCCGGTCGAGCCAGTCGCTTCACCAGAACCCGTGGCTCCCGCAGCGTCGGCCGCGAGAGCGGCGGCGGCTGCGCCAGCGGCCGCCGCGGCGCCGGCTGCGGCTCCCGTCACCAACTCGTACATCAGGACCATGACGACAGTGATCAACCACGAGCTCGAGATCGAAGATCTCGTCGCGCTCAAGGCCCACGACGTCACGCCCGCGTTCGTCGAAGAGATGCGCAACATCGACGTGAACATCGACACGAACGAGATCATCGCGATGAAGGTCCAGGGCGTCACGAAAGAGTTCGCGCGCGAGATGCGCAGCACCGGCTACAAGGCGGATGCGGAACAGCTCATCGCGATGCGTGTCCACGACGTGACACCCGCGTTCGTGAAGGGGCTGCAGGACCTGAACCTGGAGTTCGACACGGACGAGATGATCGCGATGAAGGTGCACGACGTGACGCCCGAGTACGTGAAAGGCCTCGGCAACCTCGGTCTGAACCCCGACACCGGCGAGATCATCGGCTTCAAGGTGCACGGCGTCTCGCCGGAGTTCGTGAAGCAGGTGCGCGATCTCGGATTCCAGGTGGACGCCGGCTCGATCATCGCGATGAAGTCGCAGGGCCTCACGGCGGACTACGTGAAGAGCATGCGCGGGCTCGGCTTCAAGCCCGATGGCGACGAGATCGTCGCCATGAAGGTGCACGACGTGTCGCCCGAGTACGTGAGCCAGATTCGCGCGGCCGGCTTGCAGCCGGACACCGACGAGATCATCGCGATGAAGGTGCACGGCGTCACGCCCGAGTATGCGAAAGCGCTCGAGCAAGCCGGTTTCAAGCCGAATGTCGATCAGGTCATCCAGGCCAAGGCGATGGGCCTCGACGAGGCGTTCATCGAGAAGGCCCGAAAGCACGGCTTCAAGGATCTGACGATCGAGAAGCTAATCGCGCTCAAGAACGCCGACATCATCTAACTTTCAGGAGATTCCCGTGAAAACATGCAAGGCGATTGCCGCCACGCTCTTCCTTTGTCTCGCGTTTGCGCAGGTCCCGGCAGCGGCTGTCGCGGAAGACTTCCGCGGCAGCTGGACGGTGTCGCCGTCCGCGCAGCCGGGCCACGTGCAGCTCGGGCTGCACATCCGCCGGCCCGGCACGAACATGATGAGCCAGAGCGACTGGCAGACCAGCAAGCTGCAGGGTCTCGACCTCGCCACCGCCGCGAAGCACGACGTGCAGTGGGCCATCGTGGGCGACGCGGGCCGCGTCGATGCGAAGGGGTACATCGAGAAGGGCGAAGGCGCCGGCACCTTCCAGTTCACGCCCGACGCGAAGTTCGTCGGCGCCATGCGCGCCATCGGCTTCGACGGCATCGACGACGGCAAGCAGTTCGCGATGGCCTTGCACGACATCAGCCTCGATTACGCGCGGCAGATGAAAGCCGAGAAGCTCGAGGGATTGAGCACCGACCAGCTCATCGCCTTCGGCATCTTCAAGGTGACTGGCGCGTACATCCGTGAACTGCGCGCCGAGGGCATCTCGGCCACAAAGGCCGACCAGATCATCGCCTTTCGCGTCCACGACATCTCACCCGCGTACATCCGCGGCGTGAAGGCGTGGGGCTTGAAGCCCAGCGAGGATCAGCTCGTCGCCATGAAGATCCACGGCGTGACGCCCGAGTGGGCGCAGCAGATGGCCGGCAACGGCTACGCGGATCTCAGCATCGATTCGATGATCGCGTTCCGCATCCACGAGGTGACGCCGGAGTTCATCGAGAAGGTCCAGGGGATGGGGTTCAAGCATCCCGAGCCGGACGACCTTGTGGCGATGCGCATCCACGAAGTGACGCCGGAATACATCGAGCAGCTGAAAGCGCGCGGCTTGAAGGACCTGACGATCGACAAGCTCGTGAGCCTGAAGATCCACGGAATCGACTGACGGCAGACGCGTCAGGCGTTCGTCGGGACCTGCGATGCCAGGGACTGTCCAAGTGCTTCCGTCGCTGCCGGCGCGGTCTCGTCGCTCGACGGCGCCGCGGCGGAGAGCGCGCTCACGAGGAAGTCCACCTTCCAGCTCAGCGAGAATCGCGCGTGTTCCGCGTCGGCCGCCGAAAGCCGCGCAAGCACCGACTTCGTGAAGCTCGCAATCGTGTCGCGCGCGCTGGTCGGCGCGGGTGCGGGGGCGGGAACTGTCGGCACGTCCGTGGGCGCGATGACGACTTCCGTGGGCGTGATGTCAGGGGTCGGCGCCGTTTCGACGGCCGCAGGCGCGGGGCCCGTCGGTTCGCGCGGCGCCGGTGCGGACTTCGCCGTCGTCACCGCGGGTAGCCGCTGCACGTCGCTGTATCGCTGGGCCAACGAGATGCTGCGCGAATAACTCATCCTGAGATCGAACGCGCTGAGCGCATCAGACTCGATACCGACGCGCGCAGCCGCGGCGAATGCCGCCTCCACGTCTCCGCCGAAGAACTCGCCGGCGACGGCGTCGACATCGTCGAGCAGGTCGTTGATGGCCGCGAGCTCGTCGGCGTTGAGCTCGCCGTCGACTTCGATCGCGATGCGGCCGCGTGACAGCACGTTGACGCTCGCCGCCGTTGCCGTGCCCGCCTCGCCCGATACCTGCGCGACAGCGGCGGACGTGACTTCCTTCGAACGGAAGCGGATCGATACGCGATCGCCCTCGGTGGTCAGTATGTCGAGCGACAGGCGATTCTTGACGACTTCGCGCGCCGCCACCGCGGATTTCGTGGTCTCCGCAGCGGATGAACCCGCCGCGTCCGCGAGTGCGTTGACCTCCGCGGCAAGCTGGCTCTTGAACGTCGAGACCGCGGTGTCGATGTCCTCCGCGGAAACACCTTCCGCGCGCAACGAGCGCGTGAGATCGAGCAGTGAGTGATCGAGGTTGAACTCGATGTCCGCGGCCGAGGTGCCGCGCTCGAGCTTGGCGCGGAATTTTTCGGCGAGCCCGCGCAATCCCGATTCGTCGTCGACGCGATGCGCGGCCAATGCGGCATCGCGAAACATGCGGACGAGCCCGGTCTGGGAGCGCGTTTCACGCGGGTCGCGGTCGCCCGCGACGGGTGTTCCGAGGATTGGATTCCGGGGGGAATCCTTGACTGTCATCGTGGACATGAGTCGTTCCCAGGGCCGCTGCGCGGCCAGCAGATTATGTCGCCACTCTGGGGAACGGCCGGGCGCGGGAAAACTTGAGGGTTTCCGCGCCCGGTCGGGGACTCAGCGGGAGTTCTGTCGGGTCAGGATGCCGTCGAGGTAGCTGGCCGCTTCCGGCGAATCCGACTGCGCGAGCCAGAAAAGCGCCTTCTTGCGTTGCTCGGCCGACAGCGTCCGATCCTGCGCGGCTGCGACCAACGCCTTCGTCGAGCGATCGTCCGGCAACTGTGACAGCGCGAAGATCGCGTGCTCTCGGACGGAGTCGTCCTGGTCGTTCTTTGCCGCAGCGAGGAGCGGCTCCTCGGAGTTGGGCACGCCCGATTGCGCGAGCCAGAACCAGGCTTGCTGGCGCACGTCGCTGTCGTGGTCGGTGGTGCCCTGCTTGATGAGTTCGGCCGCGATGCGCGGCGACTTGGACTGCGTGATCGCGAACGCGGCATGCTTTCGAACTTCCGGATCCTTGTCGTTGAACATGGCATTCGAGGTGAGGTCCGCGCCGGGCTGGCCGCGCAGCATCGCCACCCAGAAGATCGCGCGCTTGCGGTATTCGACCTCGGCGTCGCCGCGCGCCATCGCGCTCAGCGCGTCGAACGCCACCTTGCCGCGATGCATCGCAAGCGCGGCGAGCGCCTGCTCGTCGAGGTCGTGGCGCGACGTCGGCGTGTCACGCAGCTGTTTGTGGACGGAGAGAGTCCAGCGCGCGCTATCGTCCGTGGCGATGTTCTCGAGCTCCTGCACCGGCGCCTTCGACTCGACCGGACACGACGCGGCCAGCGCGCGGATGCTCGCGAGCTTGCCGCCGGACGTCCTCGCGTAGATGCGAATCGAATCCGTCTTCGCGCCGTCCTTTGAGCCGTAGCCGAAGCGTTCGTCGTCGAGGTCGCACTTCGTGAACTCGTTTGGGCGGTTGTTCCAGCAACACCACGCCGGCGAGCCTTCGACCGCATCCACCTTCCAGCTTGTCCAGCCTTCCTTCGGCAGAACGAACTCGGCCGCGGACAACGGCGAGACGACCGAAGCCGCAAGCATCAGGGCGGCCGCCCGGATCATTTTCGTGTTCATCACTTCTTCTCCAGCGTCTGGTCGATCACCTGCAGTGCCGCGTCGCCGTCCATCGTCATGATCATGCGCAACAGCGCGCGCTTCTCTTCGGTGGTCTTCGCGACCTTGTAGAGTTCGAGCATCCCCTTGTCGTCTTCCGCGATCATCATGCCGTGCATCGCGGCGTCCTTGATCTCCTTGTCTGCCGACTTTGTGTAGATCTCGCGCAGCGCCACCTTTGCCGCGTCGGTGTCGATGATGCCGATGCGCTGGACCGCGTCGACGCGCAGCGACTTCTCGCCGGTGCCATCCGCGATCTTGCGCAGGCTCTCGAGATCGCCGCTGATCGCGTAGGCCTCGAGCAGGCCGCGTGTCGCCCTGGCGTTGCCGTTGAGCTTGCGCAGTTCTTCCGTCGCGCCCATGGCGCCGAGGAGCTGGATCGCCTCCGAGGCTTCTTCTTCCGTCTTCGCGGTCGTCGCCACTTCGAAGAGGCCCGACTTGTACTCGGAGATCATCCAGGCCTCCAGGACGTTCTTCTTCACGTCCGCCGAGCCGGTGTTGTAGACGTCCTTGAGCTTGGCCAACGCGGCCGGGTCGCCGCCAATGCCGATGCTGCGGATCGCTTCGCCACGCAGCTCGGCATTCGTCGAGCGCGCCGTCTCCAGCAGTATGCCCTGCGCTTCCGGCGTTTCGATCTGACCGAGCACGAACAGCGCGCGGCGCTTCACGAGCGTCGTCTGGTTGCCGGCGAGCACTTTCTTGAGGATGGGCAGCGAGCGATTCGAATCCTGCGACATGAGGCCTTCGAGGGCCGCGATGGCGAGTTCTTCGTCGTCGGTGGGGGCACGGTCTTCCGCGTCGGGCTTGGGTGCCGCCTGCGCAGCCGCCGCGGCGGCGAGCATCAGTGCGAGCATCAGGTTTCGGGCGAGTTTCATGATCAATACCTCGAACTACAAAGTGGTTGTTTGGGGTTTGGATGCGGGCGGCGCGGCGCCGAGACGGCCCTGCATCACGCGGAGTTCGAAGGCGAGCTGAGCGACGCTTCCGGACGTGTCGCTGCCTTCGGACTGCAGACTTTCGAGAACGGGTGAGAACGCGCGCAGCACGCGCGCGAGCTGCGGCTCGCCGGCCTTCTCGGCGGCGAGCGCGAACATGCGGTTCTGCTCGATGATCGTGTCGACGAGGCGCTTTCGCTCCTCGGGCGTCGAGCTTTCGAGCGAGGCGAGCTGGCGTTCCGTGGTTGCGAGATGCGACTTCAAGCCGCGTTCATAAGGAGTGGTGCCACCGCCGGTAGCAGCCGGCGGCGGCGTCACGTCGGCAGTCTGCACCGCAGGCTGCCGGGTGAACTGGTAGACCACGCTGATCGAGAGCACCGCAGCCGCCGCGGCCGCGAGCCAGGGCGTGGTGTTGAAGCGGCGGCGAGTAGTCTGCGCGGCGGTAGTTTGGTGGGTGGCGGCCAGCGCGAGCGCCGTGCGCCAGCGCTGCTGGACGGCGTCCGGCACGTCAACTTCCGGGATCGCCGCGGCCGCGTCGAGCTTGCCGACGAGCTTGTGCAGACGCTGCGCGAGCTCCGGCTGTTCGGCGAGGGCCGAGCCGACCCGGGCGCGCTCGGCGGGGCCGAGGCCGTCGCGGTAGTAGTAGAGCAGCAGGTCTTCGTCGGAAATCATGATTCGCTCCGCCAGATGTGCATATCGACGCGCAGTTTTCGGACAGCGCGGAACAACATGCTTTTGACGTTGTTGACGTTGGTTTGGGTGCTCTCGGCGATTTCTTCCAGCTTCCAGCCCTCGACGTGCTTGAGCAGGAAGGCCTGGCGCTCGATGGCGGAGAGACGTTGCATCGCGACGCCGAGGTCGCGGTCGAGCTCTTCGCGGAACATGTCGCGGTCGGGGGTGGAGTTGCTGGAGTCCGCCTCGAAGGCTTCGGGGTCGTACGCGTCCTCGGCGAGTCGCTTGCGGCGGCGCGTGAGGTCGATCGCCGCGTTGAGCGCGATGCGATGGATCCAGGTGTCGAGCGCGGCGTCGCCGCGGAATTCGGCGCGGCGATCCCAGGCTTTGAGGAGCGCGGTCTGGACGGCGTCCGCGGCCATGTCGGGGTCGCGGGTGATGCGCAGGCAGGCGTTGTACCAACGCTTGGAGCGCTCGGCGAGGAGGAGTTGGAAGGCGTCGGGTTCCGCGCGGGGCTTTGGCACACTGAGCACGGGGAATTGGACGGCGGCGCGTCAGGAAAAGTTAGTCAGGCGATGATGATCACCGCAAAAACAAAGGCTTAGGTGTTAGTAGGCCGACATCAGACATGAGAGAGAACCGTCTCGCGCGCACAGTAAGTTGAATATTCGATTCCACCGCCCCAGCAGAAGCTCTCGAATCCGAACATCGAATTGATGAAGACGTGGCAGAGATGGGTCAATTAGCGCTTTGAGCGCTTCGAAGGGAAAAGTGGGCGCTGAGGGCCATTCCGACGGCCACCCTTCTCCTCGACAAGCGCCCCGACTGCGACAGTTAATCTCTCTAAAGCACTTCGAATTTCCGAAACGACTTCGGCGTCTTTTCGAGAAAAGTCCGCCTCATCTGGAGCTGACTTCGAAGAGTTTACCGTCGAGTAAATACCAGGAGCGAGCTCGACAATTGCACCACCGCTGGTTCCAGTAGGTATGCCATCGAGCGCATTGTGACGTGTGCGTCCGATTGCAACGAGCTCCGAGAAGGAGATATCGCAGTTTGGTGGTGATAGAAAGTCTTCCCTCCGGTGCAATTCGCGCAATATCCGCCGCGCACTTGTTGGAAGCTCAAGTCCCCCGCTCTCAGATCGCGAGAGGTCTAATCGACTATCTGCAGCCAATCCGGCGAAGAATCCGTACCACATACTCGCTGTTGGGGCGGCTGCCGCGATCGGTTCGAGCAGCTGCGCATGCTGAATGGAGCCAGGAGCAATCCGGCTAACTAGATAGCCAAGCATTGCCGCGCGCAAATCCTCTTCTTGCGAACTCACAGCCGGAACACTACGAACAAACTCGACAAATGCCATGACGCGCTGCTCTCGGGGCCCATGCATTTGCGCCTCAGCAACTTCGAATGCTTGGAACGCCATAAACACAGATGGAGGACGCCCTCCAGTTCGAAGCATTTCCCGACATGCACTTCGCAACGGAGTTTCTTGTGACTTCGATAGCTCATACGTGTTGTGAGAGCCCGCAGCGTCAATGATGATTGCCACGACACGCGCCACTGTGCCTACATCGAGCGGTCTTGAACGCTGGCCAGTCATCCGGCGAACGGAGTCCCAAGACTCAACGAGCTGATTCCAGTCCCTAAACTCGGGGTAGAGTGCGGCGGCACGAAACATCGCAAAAGAAAGAGTGCTCATGAATGACGATGCGGGAAGTGACTCGAGAGCCACATCCGATATCTTCGATGACGCCAGCACCTCTCCCATGACTGTTCCGACTCCCGGCCAAGTCAGATGTCCAAGAGATGGTTCTTTTCGTGCGCTTGCGGTGGCTTCGAACTCTGACCTGGTGAGTAAGCGAACATACGCAGTGAAGGGTCGAATCTTCGCCGCGTAAGTTGTAATCCACGCCGCCCAGTCACTCGCGGAGCCGTCTTCGCAGACAAGCATCTCTGGCAAGTGCGAAGGAGCCTCGAAAATGTCTTTGGACCAGACCGCGATAACTTCGGTAGGCCTAAGGCGACGGCTCGCAATTTCGGCGTAACCAGTTACAGGACGAAGTCGAAGCTGTGACGGCCGACCAACGGCGAGGAGATCGCCAAAGTCTGCTCGTTCTACAACAGCGCTGTACGGAACTGACTCGATCACTTTTTCCCCTTTTTCGGGAACAGGTCCGCCAGATCTGGCTTCGACTTCGGCGGCTCGACTGCTACCCGCGCCTTCTCAAGATATCCCGGAATGTTCCCGTCCGAGTATATCGACAGCGTGGTCTTCGCTCTCGTTATGGCTGTGTAGGCAATTCTCTTCTGGTTTTCCCCAAGCCTTGAGAGATGTTGCATCAGCCCCAGATGCATCGCTCGAAACTCGAGCCCCTTTATGTCTTGCAAGTGGGATATGTAGATCAGGCGCTCGGCCTCGTCACTACCCGATTCTCTATGCGGAAGCAGATTATTCACCAAGGACGTGGACTCAAGGAACCCGCGGATGGCATCTCGATCAACTTTTCTGGGAGCTGCCACACCCAAGAGCTCACCAGGGTAAGCAGCAAGCTGAATCTTCAGCGTCTTTTCCATGGCTTCCATTTGCCCCTGATCACTAGAACATTGGAAGAAGTGCACTGCTGACGCCGGCCCCTTGTAGTTGCAGTTCTGCCCAACCGACTCGAGACCCGCCGCTGCCCCTACAGCGTCAGCAGCGCGGCAGATTTCATGACTTATGCGGTAGTGCGTCTTGAGCTCGATTTTCTTTGCCTTCGCGCCAACTAAACCGAGCGCGTCGTCTGCGCTGAAGATCCTTTGCTTTGAGTCACCAGCGAAGCAGACATTCTTTGCGCACTTGAAGAAGACTTCGACTTCCTCGGCCAGGCAATCCTGAGCCTCGTCGATCAGCAAACAGTCGACGTGTCCTTCTAGGGCGGGTTTGCTTTCAATGAGCGCTAGAACGCGCTTTGCGATCGTTCTTCGCTTCTCAACCAGCGATACATCGTCCAAGTCGTCGACCTCAACGGCGTTCTCCCGAAGGAGCACTATCTCCCAAGACAACATCTTTCGAATCTTGTTGCGCGGCACGTCGTAGTGCACGCCGCCTCTGACCACGAAGTCGTGTAGAGCTTCGTTGAACATCAACACGAACACATTTGGCATGTCCGACCGAATCAGATACTCGGCGCGTATCAAAAGAAGATTCGTCTTTCCCGATCCTGGCGGCCCCACCAGCAAGTAGTTTCCCTTTGCCGGCAGGCCAATAGCGCGCTTTTGATCGGGATCGAGATCTGCAATGTCGAGCCACCAGCTCATTTCTCGCCCCTTACATCAATCCAACGAATTGACTCCAGCGAAGCTTCCGTTTCTTGCAAAGCTTGCGCGTAGGCGAGAATGAGGCTTTGCTGCACTTGAGTGCGAATGTCCTGGTCAATCAGTGCGCCTCTCACCTCTCGTACGATAGCTTCCTTCGTGGCCTCTGCTGGAATCTGATCACGATTACCAGCGACGCAAGAAGATAGCCCAAGCAAGTGAATGGAGCCAGCCGGGTCGACCACTTGGCTGAAGCAGTAGAATGCGAACCACACCTCAAGACCATCTGTAACACTTGGCTCAAACAGGATTCTTAAGAGAAATGGATCTGGGTCCCTAATAACCTGTGTTGAGTACCGAGGCAAACTCTCGCTGTTTATCGTCGACACCACCGCTGCCTGGATAGCCGTGCGTAGTGAGTAAGCCTGCTGCGCCACTTGATCTGTTAGTTCGTTCTCGCCAACCGCAGCGATGCGAGCGGCACCGCGCCTAGCCGCAATCTTCCTACGCGCAGAGTCGAGCGGATCGGCGACGTGCGATTCTTGAAAGTGCTCCCATTTCACTGTGTTGAGTCTATGAGTTGGCGACTTCGCAAGGCAGTTGAGAGCCAAGAGTCTTAACTCCGAGTCAATTCCGACTCCATCAAGGCGCGGCGATTTTTCGCCTACTGCGCGGACAAGGCGCCCGTATGGAGTGCTCTCTTCCAAGAACAACGGCCGAAGCGTCAGTAGGTCGTGCAAGACCGCACCAAGTTGATAGAAGGTGATAGCCCTCCAAGCTTCTACCGATTGCTCTTCTTCGCGAAAGAGAAGCTCCGGTGGACTGTATTGAAGCGTTCCAATGAAAAGCTTTTGGTCACCCTCATCGGTAACATTGCTTAGGTCCAGCGGACGAATCACGCCGAGATCTAACAATTTAGCTGTAGAGAGGTCTGGAGCGACCCCAATGTTGGCCGGTTTGATATCGCGATGCGCAAATGCACACGACTCCAAGAACTGTGCCGCAGATGCTATTTGCGCAATTAACGGTCTTACTCGATCCGCGGTGATGCGCGTCAATGAGTCCGCGAGGTTAGAACCCGGGAACAGCTCCATTGAGACAAACAAGTATCCACGCTCTTCCCCGCCGCCGAATACACACACAAGGTTCGGATGGCTTCGCCCGATGAGTTGCTTCTCACGTTCAATTCTTTTCAGCTGGGCTTCTCGCCCGAACCTGGCCACCAGGGCGGGGTCGAAGACTTTGACCGCGACATCGCCGGTCGAACTAGATCCACGAAGTACTACCGCGGATTTCCCGTGGTTAATGTACTCGGTTAGCTGCCAACCCCCGAGCGTCGATCCAACAAGCTTGGCGGCCAAACTCCGCGCGTACTCGTCATCCATCTAACTGTTTTCTCCCTAACTAAGGCTACAGCTACCTTAGTTTGAAATGTAAGTCAAACTGCATAGTTAGCGACCGAGACAACCGTCCCAGTGCTCGCTTCTTACTAGTTGGAGTCGTCGACGGATGCATCGCGGCAGTCTCAGTCAAGGCGATCGACTCATGTGATAGTCGCGCCGGCGATGTCAGGCGCTCTGGTACTCCAGGATGTCTCCGGGCTGACAATCCAGCTCTCGGCAAATCGTCTGGAGCGTGGAGAACCAAACCGCCCGAACTTTCCCGTTCTCCAGGAGGGACAGATTGGCATCTTGATCCCTACCCTCTCGGACAGCTCCGTCACGCTCATCTTCCGCTTCGCCATCGCCACATCCAGATTCACGATCAACGGCATACCCGCATCATCATACCGTCAAATCGTTTTCTGACTTGATGTCCACAGCGCTCAGCACCGTGCGCTCGACATGTGACGGAGGAGAAGAAGCTGCCGCATTGACGGCGGCAATCGCTTGAGCTCTTGACAGGTGGGATACGCTCGCAGGCATGAGCACCGTACCTGTCTATCCAAGCGACGTCGCTTTCACCGATGCGGTTAAGGCACAGCAGACCCGGCTGGGTTCGCGGCGTGCCTACGCGCACATGGAAGAGTCTTCCGGGTGGCAGACGCGCATCACGCCTGAGCTCGAAGCATTCATCGCGGCGCGCAACAGCATGTATCTCGCGACGTCGAACGTCGCGGGGCAGCCGTACATCCAGCATCGCGGCGGGCCGCCGGGCTTTCTGCGCGTGATCGACGAGCAGTCATTCGGTTTCGCGGACTTCGCCGGGAACAAGCAGTACATCACCCTGGGGAACATCCAGGAGAACCCGAAGGCGCACGTGTTCCTGATGGACTACGCGCATCGACGGCGAATCAAGATCTGGGGAGAGCTCTCCGCGGTCGGGGGGAATGCGGAGCTCAACCAGCGGATGAAGCCGGAGGGCTACAAGGCGCGGGTCGAACGGGTGATGGTGGTGAAGGTGGCGGCCTGGGATACGAACTGCCCGCAACACATTCCGATCAAGGTGGATATCGAGGATGTGCGGGAGGCGATCGAGAGTCGGGACAAGAAGATTGCGGAACTCGAAGCGGAGTTACAGAAGCTGCGCGCTCCTGGTTGACCCGGTGCAAAAGGTGTCTCAAAGCGTTTTTGTTCCGAGGTGCCGCCGGAGTGGGTGCTAAACCGCTCCGGCGACGCCTTCTTTCAGAACGGCGCGTAGGGACCTAACGGACCGAGCTCGAATAGCTTGATCAGCCAGTTGAGCTGGTCATGCTCCGGCTCAAACGTTCGCAGGACTTGTCCATCCACAGGAAACTGGCGTCCACCGGTGCGGACGGTCGCGGAAAAAGCCTTCTCTATCCCATCTACGCGCCAATCGTCCTGAATGGCCGGACCAGCCGCCGCAGCTTGCCAGGCGAGCTGATCGGCGATCGGATAGCCCGCCGCCCAAATGGTCAGCTTCCCTTTGTGCTCGCCGACGGCGTACAAATTCGATAGCGCCTTCGGACTCCGAAAATAGACACTCAGGACGGCGGCGAGCACGCGCTCATCATTGTCCTCATCCCATTGAACAGCGAACCGCCGCTCTTGCACGGCAGGAGCGGATCCATCGTGCTGAATCGAAACAGGCATCGAGTAGATGGTCCACGGCATTGCGGGTCGCAAGTCATGGACGACACGTAAGGGATACATAGAAAACTCCACGGCCTTTTCGGGGCCAGCTATGGACCGGCTTTCGGCCGGGCTGCACTGAGGATCAGCTGCAGCGGTTGTTACTTGACCACTTTCGAGAGTAGAACTCAATCACTACGAGAGGTGCTGAGTCCGTCTCGCCTCACTATCTTTGATTGCCGGTTCGTCGCCGACGAATCGACGGCACCTTCGGTAATCCCGTGTGCTGAGTCTTGAAAGGGCGGTGCTGGCTGCCGCCCCGCTTCCCTTCCGCCGCATCACCCGTCCCCGCCGGCTGGTAGCTCGGAATGAGCTGCTGCTTGCCGTTCCCGATCAGGTCGACGCGGCCCATCTTTCGCAGCGCTTCGCGCAACACCGGCCAGTTGTTAGGGTCGTGATACCGCAGGAACGCCTTGTGCAGTCGCCGCTGCTTCAACCCCTTCGGAATCGTCACCTCTTCGCTCTCGCGCGTGACCTTCCGCAACGGGTTCTTCAGCGTGTGATACATCGCCGTCGCCGTCGCCATCGGTGACGGCAGGAACGCCTGCACCTGGTCCGCCCGAAATCCGTTCTTCTTCAGCCACAACGCCAGCTCGAGCATGTCCTCGTCCGTCGTGCCCGGATGCGCGGCGATGAAGTACGGGATCAGGTACTGCTCCTTCCCCGCCGCCTTCGACGCCTTGTCGAACATCTCCTTGAATTTGTAGTAAGTCCCGACACCCGGCTTCATCATTTTCGAGAGCGGTCCTTCGCCGATCGCCTCGGGCGCGATCTTGAGATAGCCGCCGACATGATGGGTCGCGAGTTCCTTCACGTATTCCGGTGACTCGCTTGCAAGGTCGTAGCGCACGCCGCTCGCGATCAGGATCTTCTTCACGCCCGGCAGCGCGCGCGCCTTGCGGTAGAGCTGGATCAGCGCGGAGTGGTCGGTGTTGAGGTTCGGGCAGATGCCGGGGAACACGCAGCTCGGTTTGCGGCAGGCGCTTTCGATCTCGCGGCTCTTGCACGCGATGCGATACATGTTCGCAGTCGGGCCGCCGAGATCGCTGATGACGCCGGTGAAGCCGGGCACGCTGTCGCGGATCTTCTCGATCTCGTTGAGCACGCTCTTCTCGGAGCGGTTCTGGATGATGCGTCCTTCGTGCTCGGTGATGGAGCAGAACGTGCAGCCGCCGAAGCAGCCGCGCTGGATCGCGATCGAGAACTTGATCATCTTGTACGCGGGGATCTCGGCGTTGCCGTACGACGGATGCGGCACGCGCGCGTACGGCAGCTCGTAGATCCAATCCATGTCGCGCGTGGTGAGCGGCACGGGCGGCGGGTTCAGCCACACGTCGCTGTCGCCGTGACGCTGCACGAGGGCGCGCGCATTGCCGGGGTTGCTCTCGAGGTGGAGGATGCGGCTCGCGTGGGCGTAGAGCACGGGGTCGGCGACCACCTGCTCGAAGCTCGGCATGCGGATGACGCTGCGCTCGCGGTCTTCGGACTTCACGCGGCGGGCGAACTTCACGACGACTTCCTGGACGGGGGCAGCTTCGCCGGCTTCCACGGCGGCGGCCTGAGCAGCCGCGGCGTCAGGTGCGTCCCCTTTTGCTAGCAAATCAGGAATGTCCCCATTTAGTTCGTTCGCCTTTCTGATCTCCGGCTCCATCGCGTAGGGGTCGATCGGCGGGTTGAGCTTTCCGGGGGTGTCGACATGCGTGGAATCGATTTCGATGTAGTCGTGTTTCTTGCGCACGAATGCGGTGCCGCGCAGGTCGGTGATCTCGTCGATCTTCTCGCCGCCTGCGAGGCGGTGCGCGATCTCGACGATCTGCCGCTCGGCGTTGCCGAACACGAGGATGTCGGCCTTCGCGTCGAGCAGCGCAGAGCGGCGCACCTTCTCGCTCCAGTAGTCGAAGTGCGCGATGCGGCGCAGCGACGCTTCGATGCCGCCGACGACGATCGGCACATCCTTGAACGCTTCGCGTGCGCGCTGCGCGTAGACAACCAGGCTGCGGTCGGGGCGCTTGCCGCCCTGGCCGCCGGGCGTGTACGCGTCGTCGGAGCGGATGCGCTTGTCGGAGGTGTAGCGGTTCACCATGGAATCCATGTTGCCCGCGGTGATACCGAAGAAGAGGTTCGGGCGGCCTAACTGCTTGAAGGGCTCGGCGCTCTGCCAGTCCGGCTGCGCGATGATGCCGACACGGAAGCCTTGCGCCTCGAGCACGCGGCCGATGATGGCCATGCCGAAGCTCGGGTGGTCCACGTAGGCGTCGCCGGTGACGATGATGATGTCGCAGCTGTCCCAGCCGAGCTGCTCCATCTCCGCGCGGGTCATCGGCAGGAACGGGGCGACGCCGAAACGGGCGGCCCAGTACTTGCGGTAGCTAGTGAGGTCTTTGACGGCGGCGGCGGACATCTTTCAACTCCACGAGACAGGAGTTGGCCGTCGCGGAGGCTGACGACACCTCAGCTGTGTCTGCTCGGGACGAAACGCACCGGGACTTACGCCGGCCAACACCTGCCTGATTTACAGGCACCCCCGGGTTGGTCGAAACCTCGCCAAGGGCTGGATGGGCGGCAGTTTAGGGATGGCGGGCGGGAAGTCAAAAATGGACGCTGAAATCGCTAAAAGAGGCCCGAAACGGCCATTGCCAGCTATTGAAGGCTAGTGCTACGTTCGTGCCACTATGTCTGAAACCACGACAATCCGTCTTCCCCCCAAGCTGCGTGCCCGTCTTCGCAGTATCGCCAAGGAGACCGACCGATCGGTCCACAGCCTCATTGTCGAGGCGGTCGAGAAACACGCCGCTTATGAAGAACAGATGCGGGCCTTCGTGAAGGACGCTCTCGACGCCGGAGAGGAGATCGATCGCACCGGCGAGGTTTATCGAGCAGAAGACGTGCACGCCTGGATGGATCGGCTCGCACAAGGCGTCGCCAGCCCCAAACCGAAGCCGTGGCGGAAGTAGTTTATTCGCCGCGCGCGGCGGATCAGATCGAGCGCGCGATCGCGAAGTTGATTGAGACGAACCCGGCAGCAGCGATTGCCGCGGCGACGGCGATTCGCAGTGCGGTCGAGAATCTCGCGGCACATCCTCTCGTGGGGCGGCGCATCGAGGGCGATGTTCGGGAACTCGTTGTTTCGTTTGGAGCGACGGGATACATCGCGCTCTATCGATTCGCAGTCCGGCAAGGGCAAGTACAGGTTCTCGCCCTGCGACATCAGCGTGAGGTCGGCTACTTACCCTGAAAAGGTGTCTGACCCCTTTATTCGCGCCAGCAGCTGCCTCATCAGCTTTCCATCCCTGCCCTGCTCCTGCACCTGGAACGGGCGTTCGGAGAACGCGTCTTCGACGCCACCGAAGACTTGCAGCAAGACCATCGACGCCCAGATGAACTGCGAGTCCACTTTCCGGACGCGGGTGATCACGGCCACGCTTCGCTCTTCGGCTCGTCGATGAGCTCGCGCAACTCGTCGAGCTGGCGCATGAGAATGCCCTCGGGATCGCTGCCGAAATCTCGCGCGAGGCCGGCGTCGGCTCGTCGATCGCGGCGTAGATCGCCTGGATATCCGTCATTTCGGCGGCGGATCCGTCGGCAGCGGCGCGATGCCGGCCCACTTGTTCAGATAGAAGCTGGCTACGCGCACGACATCGATGCGGATCGCGTGGATCTGCTCGAGCCGGCGCGCGGGCGCGATGATCGCCTGCAGCTGCGGACTCGAAGAGGCATTCAACGCGGCGATGGCGAGCAAGCGCGGCGTGACGCTCTACGTAAACGGCCAGACGATCGGCGGCGCGATCACGAAGATCGAGGCAGGCAAGTACGTGGAGCTCAAGAACTAGGAGTTCGGCAAGATCGTCGTGCGCTGGGACAGCATCGACGGCATCGCGCTGCCCTAAAGAGGACAGACACCTTTTTCAGTTCAGCGACGCCATCCAGTGGCCCACCGACTCCCACGCCGGCGTCCGCGCAAACCAGGCCCGTAGCGGCCACGAGAGCACGAGCAGCGTGCCGCCGAACGCGTAGATGGGATGCACGGTCCGGTGCCGCACCCAGTCGGCCACGAGGCAGCCGATGACGAACGCCGCGGCGATCGACGTCTGCACCGCCAGGAAGTGCACGCGCAGATCAGGCATCAGCAGCAGGATGCGCGCGACCGGCGCACCCAGCACGGCGATCATCGCGAGCATCATGAGCCGGCGATGGATGTTCGATTGCTCGCGGTAGGACACGGCGGCGGCCACGCGCACGGCGAACATTCCGATGGCCACGGTCGGCAGCAGCGTGAACTGCTCTGCCGTCATGCCCATCGGCCGCGGCCGCGTCGTCACCGCCGATACGACGGTGGCCCATAGCCCGAACACCACGACGAGCACGGCCACCGCCACGCCTGCGACGCCGAGCCGCATGTGCGTCTGGTATGCGCGCTTCGAAATGAGCGTGGCCTGGGTCACGAAGAGCGCCACCCACACCGTGAATACGAGACTGTGCAGATGCATCAGCTTCGTGATGGGCGGGACGTCGAACCAGTAGCGCAAATAGTACGTGCGCGCGAAGGCGACGACGATGAACCCGGCCAGCGCGAGTGCCAGCACGAGATAGGAACGATTGCGAACGACCGCCGCCATGACGACTCCCCGGGGATTCTGTCGCGGACGCTATCCCTGCGCGCAGGCCGGAACAATAGCCCGCGGGAGTATTTTTCCGGATGGCCGGTTTGCCGGGTGCTTGCTGTGACATCTAGATCAACCCTGCCCCCGCGCGCGCCACCCACTCGCCGACGGGCTGCCACCATTCGGTGCGCCCCATCATCTGGCGCAGGGGCCACGACGCCAGGATGACGGCGCCGCCGATGACGTAGACCGCATGCACGCATCGCGAAGCCCGCCAGTCCGCGAGCAAACACCAGCCGAGAAACAACGCCGGGACCATCAGCTGAACCAGCGTCGCCTGCGCGCGCAGATCCAGCCACGCGATCAGGCGGGATGCGGCCGGCGCGAGCACCGCGATCATCGCCAGCACCATGAACCGCTTGTGAAGCGCGGCGCGTCGTCGCAGCGCGATTCCCAGCGCCACGAACACCGCGAACAACGTGATCGTCGTCATCGGAATCGCCGCGAACTCGACCCCGGTGAGCCCCGACGGCCGCACCGGCCGCGCGGCCACCGCGCCCGCCGCCGCGGCGAACCCCACCGCGACGACCAGCACCGCCAATCCGACGCTCGTGTATCCCAGCTTCATGTGCAGATCGATGCGGTGATTGGCCACCAGGCGCGTCTGCACGACGAACACCAACAGCCACGCGGTGAACACCGCGCCATGTACTTGCATGAGCACGCCGAGCGGCGGCAGATCCGACAACGGCCGCAGGTAGTAAGTCCGCGCGAACGCGATGACCACGAACGCAGTCAGCGCGATCGCGGCGACTCCAAAGAAACGGGGGCGTGCGACGGCGCTCATGAGTGCACGCCCACGATCCACTGCGCGATCGGCGTCCACCACGCCTGCATCCCCACCCACGCGCGCAGCGGAACGGACACGGCGAGCAAGCTGCCGCAGTACAGATAGGCCGGATGCACCCGCCCGCGCTTGCGCCAGTCGTCCCACCACGCCCAGGCCACGAATGCCACCGTGAGAATCACCGCGATCTTTCGCCGGGGCATGCCGAGCGGCGCGAGCATCGAGTCGAATCGCCCCGCCGCGGGCACCAGCAGCGCGAGCGTCGCGAGGAACATCAGCCGCTTGTGCCACTCCCGCTTGCGTCGCAGCGCGAGCGCGGCCACCAGGAACACCAGGAACATCGACATGGTGCCGATCGGTACCGACAGGAACTGCAGCGGATCGCGTCCCGGCGGCGCCCGCCCTGCGGCCACGTTGGTGATCCCCAGGTCCAGCGCCTGGGCTGCCAGCACGAACCCCACGCAGGCGGCGAAGATGCCGAGCCGCTTGTGGATGTCCGCACGGTGCGCCGCGATGAGCCGCGCCTGGGTGTAGTGGAGCGCGATCCACAGCGTGGCGAGCACGCCGTGCACGTGCGCCATCACCGTGAGCGGCGACGCGTCGAACAGGTAGCGCAGGTAGTACGTCCGGGCGAAGCCGAGGAAGACGACGGCTCCCAGGGCGATGACCACGACGACGGGGAAGCGATTGCGGATGATGGCGTTCATGCATCCGCAAACTATCCACGGCGCGTCCGGGCACAATGAAAGCTCGCTTAAACGCGGCTTATCATTCGCTGATCGCGCTTATCATCAACGCAAGTGACTGACCCACAACACATTCGCTTCGACGGCTGGACGCTCGATCGCACGTCCGGCGAGCTCACGCGCGACGGAAAGACGCAGCGTCTGCCGCCCCAGCCGCTCGCCATGCTGGTTGCCTTGATCGATCGCGCCGGCGAAGTCGTGACGCGCGAGGACCTGGTGAAGGTGCTCTGGCCGAAAGGCGTCGTGGATTTCGACAACAGCCTGAACGCGGCGGTGCGCAAGCTGCGCGTGGTGCTGGGCGACGACTCGGAGAAGCCGCGCTACATCGAGACGCTGCCGCGCATCGGGTATCGGTTCGTGGGGAAAGTGGAAGGCGCCTCGACGCCGGCCCCCGCACCGGACGCGCCGACGCTGGTGCCCGCTTCCTCCAAACCGCCGTGGATCTCCCGTGGACCGCTGCTCATGGCCGCTGCGCTGGTCATCATGGCCGTGCTCGCCTGGGTGAAGTGGCCGGGCGAGCAGCCGGCGCCCGCCGCCGCGACCTCCGATGTGCCGGGCAAGCCGACTCGCCGAACGACGAACGAGCGTGCGTACGAAGCCTATTTACAAGGGACGTTCAATCGTTCGCGGCGCGACATCAACGGCAACGCGCTGTCCCTCGCCAACTTCGAGACGGCGCTGAAGGAAGACCCGTACTACGCCGACGCGTACGCGGGTCTCGCGGAGACGCTGTACGGCTCGGTGATGACTCAGCCCGCACCGCCGACCGCGCCGACCTACGAACGCGCGAAGACGGCGGCGCTTCGCGCGATCGAGCTCGACGACCAGCTCGGTCACGGGCACGCGGCGCTGGCGCACATTGCGATGATGTACGACCACGATTTCAAACGCGCCGAGCGCGAGAACGAGATCGCGCGCCGGCTCGACCCCGACTACTCGCGCAACTGGCACACGCTCGGTGTCATGCGCGCCTTCCAGGGCCGGCTGCCGGAGGCACTGGAGGCAATGCGGCGCGCACGCGAGATCGAGCCGATGAATCTGCTGTTCACGTCGAACTACGGCGTGCTGCTCTACAACTCGCGGCGGTACGATGACGCGATCGCCCATGCACGAGCGCTGCTCGCGAGCCAGCCGCGGCTCGATCAGGCGCGCAGCCTGCTGATACGTTCGTTCATCGCGAAGGGTGACGTGCCGTCCGCGCTCGAGCAGCTGTCGACGCGGCACAGCGAGCAACCGCACCTGGCGGACGCGGGCTTCATCTATGCGCACGCCGGCCGGCGTGCCGAGGCGCTCGCGGAAGTCGAGCGCATCGAGCGGATGGGAAAAGACGGCAAGATCGGCGTCGGGTTCGATGTCGCGATCATCCAGGCGGCGCTGGGCGATGTGCCCGCGGCGTGCACCGCGTTGAAACGCACGGTGCGCGACCACTCGCGGATGGCTCTGTGGATGCGCTCGGATCCGCGCATGGACCCAGTGCGCGAGCAGCCCTGCTTCGCCGAAGTCGTGCGCGAACTGTACGGAGAGTGACGGGGCGCGTGGGGACAGGGGACTGTCCCCCTTTACCCAAACATCCCCCGCGCAATTCGCGCAACCTCTTCCCCGATCGGGAAATACCACTCGCTGCGCCCCACCATCAGCCGCAGCGGCCACGACGCGACGATCGCGAGCCCGCCGATCGCATACACCGGATGCACGACCCGGTACTTCCGCCAGTCATGTACCAGGCACGCGGTAATGAACAACGCCGCGCACAGCGGAATGAGCGCATCCCGATACGCCTGCACATCCAGCAGCCGCAAAATGCGCGCCGTCGCCGGACTGAGGGATGCGATGAACCCCAGCACCATGAACCGCCGATGCAGCGCCGGCTGCTTGCGGTACACGACGCCCAGCGCGATGAACGCGCCGAACAACCCGATCGACGTGAACCCGATGATCGTGAACTGGGGCGGCTTGAGCCCGGACGGGCTCACATGATTGGAGATGGCGGTCTGGAACACGCTGAGCACGCCCACCGCGAACACCACCAACGCGAAGACGGCGCTCAGGATCCCCAGCTTGCGGTGCAGATCGACGCGATGCGCCGCCACGAGCCAGGCCTGCGCGATGAACAGCCCCAGCCACGCGGTGAAGACGATTACGTGCGCATGCAGCAGCAGGGTCAGCGGCGGCAGCCCCGTGAACACCTTCAGGTAGTAGCTCTTCGAGAATCCGGCGATGACGAAGGCGGCGAGCGCGAACGTGATGAGCAGGTAGAAACGCGGACGGAGGACGGCGGACATGACAGGCTCCCTGGTGAACGGCTGCCCGCAAAATCCTCCGCCGGGGGTTGTTGAGCCATTAACGAGCCCTTGGCTTCGCCTTAACTCTTTATTATTCGCGCGTGGCGGCTGAAACAACCCTTCAGTTCGATGGCTGGACGGTGAATCGCGTCTCGGGCGAGATCGCGCGCGAGGATCGCACGGCGCGCCTGCCCCAGCAGCCGCTGCGCATCCTGCTCGAGCTGGCGGACCGCGCGGGCGACATCGTGACGCGCGAGCAACTCGTGAAAGCGCTGTGGCCGCAGGGCGTGGTCGACTGCGACAACGGGCTCAATGTCGCGGTGCGCAAGCTGCTGCTGGGCCGCGACGACGTCGGCGATACCCCGAAGTACATCGAGACTTTGCCCAGGGTGGGGTACCGGTTCGTGGGCAAAGTCGGTGCCGCCAAACCCCTCGTGCGCGGTCCGCGGCCCTTGCCGGCGTGGTGGATCGTGGCGGTCATCGCCATCGGGGTGCTCTCGAGCGTCTTCGTGTGGTGGTGGCAGAGTTCTCAATCGCGGGCCGCGGCGCCCGCCGCACGGCATGTGCCGAGTCCGCGCGCGCAGGAGCTGTACGTGCAGGGCATGCACGAGCGCTCGCGTCGCGACGTCGATGCCACTGCCCTGGCGCTCGAGAAGCTCGAAGCCGCGATCAAGGAAGACCCCGAGTACGCGGAAGCCTGGGCTGGCTATAGCCGCACGCTCGCGAGCGCTGTCGTACGCCAGCGGATCACGCCGGCGGACGGGCTACCGAAGGCGCGCGCCGCGGCGGAACGCGCACTCGCGCTCGATCCCACCGTCGTGGATGCGCACGTCACCCTGCTCCACATCCACATGGACTTCGACAAGGACTTCGCCGCGGCGACGCGCGACCTGGAGCGCGCGAAACAGCTCGGCGCTCCATCTGCGAGTCTCTGGCACTACTCCGCCATGTGGAACGGGCAGCAAGGCCGCGTGGAGGAAGCGCTTGCGGACATGCGTCGTGCGCGCGCGATGGAGCCGATGACGTTGCTGCTGTCGTCGAACCACGCATCGATCCTGTTCCATGCGCGGCGCTACGACGAGGCGATCGAACTACTTACGCCGATCATCGCGTCGGAGCCCGGCTTCGACACCGGGCGCAGCGTGCTCGCACGCGCGTTGGCGGCGACCGGCCGGTTCGACGAGGCGCTCGCGCAGCTTGAGGCGCGCAAGGTCGTCGGCGCGTGGCAGGGGGATCTCGGCGTGCTGTACGCGAAGATGGGCCGGCGTGAGGACGCGCTGCGCGAGATCGCGCGGCTCGATGCGTTGCAGGCGCAGGGTTTCGGCGAGTCGTACGAGCTCGCGACTATCTACACGGCGCTCGGCGATCTCGACAAGGGGTGCGAGTTGTTGGCCCGGTCGCTGGACGACAATTCGTTTCTGGTTAACTGGATGAGACTGGATCCGCGGATGGATCCGCTGCGCGGGCGGCAGTGCTTCGCGGACGCGGAGAAAAAGCTGTACGGATGAAAAAGGGGTCAGACCTATTTTCCGCTGCGGAAAATAGGTCTGACCCCTTTTTCACAAGAAAACGCCGGCCCATCCGCTGAAGGATGGGCCGGCGTTCGGCACCCGCTAAAGGTGTCTGTCCCCTCTATTTCAGCGCCGCTTCCAGCCCCGGCACGAACGACGCGCCTTCCAGCACCTTGATGCTCGAGCCTTCGAAATCCTTGCCCACCGGCTCGTAGCGCCCGCCGAGGCACTGGCTCAGGAACCCTTCCGCCACGGCGTAGAACGACGTGCGGTTGTTGGGCCGCGCGAAGCCGTGGCCTTCATCCGGGTACAGCACGTACGTCACCGGGATGTTCTTTTCCTTCATCGCCTTCACGATCTGGTCCGACTCGGCCTGCTTCACGCGCGGATCGTTCGCGCCCTGCGCGATCAGCAGCGGCTTCTTGATCGCGGACACGTGCGTCAGCGGCGAGCGGTCGGCGAGCAGCTTCTTGCCGTCCTCCGTGCGCGGATCGCCGACGCGCGAGGCGAGCTCCTCGTAGAAGCTCTTCCAGTACGCCGGAATCGAGGCCAGCAGCGTGGCGAGATTCGACGGACCGACGATGTCCACGCCGCACGCGAACGCGTCCGGCGTGAACGTGAGGCCCGCGAGCGTGGCGTAACCGCCGTACGAACCGCCGTAGATCGCGACCTTGTCGGCCGTCGTGATCTTCTCCTTCACGGCCCACTCGACGGCGTCGAGCAGGTCGTCGTGCATCTTCGTGCCCCACTCCTTGTTGCCGGCATTCACGAAGCTCTTGCCGAAACCGGTCGACGCGCGGAAGTTCACGGCGAGCACCGCGTAACCGCGGTTCGCGAGCCACTGGTGCTCGTTGTCGAAGCCGTAGGTGTCGCGGCCCCACGGACCGCCATGCACGTTCAGCACGAGCGGCACCGGCTTGTCGGGACGGCCATCGCCGTTCGCATCCGAACCCGGCGGCAGCGATAGATAGGACACGAGCGTGAGGCCGTCGCGCGCCTTGAGCTCGAGCGACTGCATCGGCACGAGCGGCGCCTTCGCGAGCGCGGGGCGCGTGTCGAACAGCTTTGTGACGATGCCGGCCTTGCGGTCGTAGAGATGCGCGGCCGCCGGCGCGAGCGCGTCGTCGGTCACGATGATCCACATGGAGTCGTCGAGCGTGCGGTTCGCGATGCCCCAGCCGTCACCGAGCTGCTTGGTCAGCAGCGTGACGTCCTTCTGCACCGAGGGCGACAGCACGCTGATCTCGGGCTTGAGGTAGTTCACCGTGTACGCCTGCGGCGATCGGGTCCTGGGCTCGACCCATACGTTTTCGACGTCGGCCTGCTCGCTGGAACCGAGCACCGTCTGCTTGCCGGAGGCGATGTCGACACGCACGAGCGCGCTCTTGTCGCGGCCCACGGACGACTGCATGAGCGCGGTGGTGCCGGTGCCTTCGATCGTGACGATCGCGGTGGTCAGGGAGTCTTCCTGCCCGAACTTGAGCAGGCTCACCCACTTGCCGGCGGCCTTGCGGAAGATCTCGGAGCCGTCCGCATTGTTCTTGATCGCGAGTTTCGGCTTGAGGTCGAGGTCCAGCTCCCACTCACCGAACTCCTGCGAGTTCTGCTCGATCAGCGTGCGCTTGCCCGTGGCGATGTTCACTTCCCACAGGTCGTGCCACTCGGCGGCGCGATCGTTGAGTCCGATGGCGACGACACCCGGCTTCTTCCACGAGAGGCCGGCCACCTGCGCCTGCACCGCCTTGAAGGGCGTGAGGTCCCTGGCGGTGGACGTCGCGACGTCGACGGCATAAACGTGCCAGTTCTCGTCGCCGCCCTCGTCCTGTAGATAGAGGACGTGTTTGTTGTCGAGCGCCCAGAAGTGCTGGCGGATGCCGCGCTTCGCGTCCTTCGTCACGGCCTTCGCGGCGGACGGGTCGCTGCGCGGGCCGACGAACACGTTGAGCACGCCGTTCACGGGCGCGATGTACGAGATGTACTTGCCGTCGGGCGAGAGGCGCGCCTGCGTCTTCTCGGGGTTGCCGAACAGCGCGGAGCGCGGAATGACCGCGGTGCCGGCCACGGCTTCGGCCGCGGTGGGCGTGGCCTGGGCGAACGCCAGGGAAGTGAACAGCATGGCGGCGGCAGTCGCGCCGACGAAAATCTTGTGCATGGTGTGATCTCGGGCCGTTAGAGCCGCTGGTTTGGTGGCAGAGATTATATAGACGCAGGCCGATGCGGCGAGCCCGGCGCGGCAGTCCGACCGGAATCGGCGCCGGAACCCTTCTATACTCGGCTGAATTCCAAGAACAAAAACTCGCGACATGATCATCGGGATCGACCTCGGTACGACGAACAGCGCCGTCGGCATCTGGCGGGACGGGCGCGCGGAACTCATTCCGAACAGCCTGGGCGCGGTGCTCACGCCGTCCGCGGTGAGCCTCACCGACGACGGCGAGCTGCTGGTCGGCCTTGCGGCGCGTGAACGGCAGGTCACGCATCCCGAGCTCTCCGCCACGGCGTTCAAGCGCTACATGGGCACGTCGCGGATCACGCGACTCGGCAGGAAGGAGTTCCTGCCGGAGGAGCTGTCGGCGCTGCTCCTGCGCAGCCTCAAGGCCGATGCGGAGAAGGCGCTCGGCGAGACGGTCACGGACGCCGTCATCACGGTGCCTGCCTACTTCAACGACAAGCAGCGCCAGGCGACGCGCCGCGCGGGCCAGCTCGCGGGTCTCAAGGTCGAGCGACTGCTCAACGAGCCCACGGCCGCGGCGCTCGCCTACGGCATCCACCAGAAGAACGCCGACACGCGATTTCTCGTGTTCGACCTGGGCGGCGGCACTTTCGATGTATCGGTGCTGGAGCTGTTCGAGGGTGTCATCGAGGTGCGCGCGAGCACCGGCGACAATCACCTGGGCGGCGAGGATTTCAACGAGCTGCTCATCGACCGGTTCTTCAATCAGCACGCACGCGCGCTGAAGCTCGGCAGCAAGCAGGCCGAACCGCATCTCTACCAGAAGATGCGCGACCAGGCGGAGCGCGCGCGCCGCAAGCTCTCCACCGGGCCCGTCGCGAAGATGAGCGTGAGCTGGAAGAACGAAGCGCACGAACTGGACGTGACCGAGGACGACTTCGCCGCCCTCGCGGCACCCTTGCTGGAACGGCTGCGCACGCCGGTGCTGCGCGCGCTTCGCGACAGCAACATTCCCGTCGCCTCGCTCGCGGAGATCGTGCTCGTCGGCGGCTCGACGCGCATGCCGGTCGTGCGCCGGGCGGTCACCAAGATGTTCGGCCGGTTCCCGGCCGCGCAAGTCAACCCGGACGAGGCGGTCGCGCTGGGCGCCGCGGTGCAGGCGGGTCTGAAGGCGCGCGATTCCGATCTCCGCGAAGTCGTGCTCACGGACGTGTGCCCGTACACGCTCGGCATCGACATCGCCGAGCGACTGCCGAATGGACAACTGCGCCTCGGGATCTTCGCGCCGATCATCGAGCGCAACACGATCGTGCCCGCGAGCCGCGAGCGGTCGTTCTCGGCCATGGACGATCACCAGCGCGTGGTGGAGTTCGGCGTCTTCCAGGGTGAGTCGCCGAACGTCGCGGCCAATATCAAGCTGGGGCAGATCTCGATCCCGTTGCCGCCCGGCGGGCGCGCGCGTGAGCTCGCGATCAACTGCCGTTTCACCTACGACATCAACGGTCTGCTCGAAGTGGAGCTGCATGTGCCGCAGACCGGCGAACGGCGCGCGCTGGTCGTCATGGACAGCGAAGCGCCCATGGATCCCGCGGAGCTGCAGAAGCGGCGCGAGGCGCTCGCGAAACTGAAAGTGCATCCGCGCGACCAGGAAGAGAACCGTGCCGCCCTCGCGCGCGGCGAGCGGTGTTACGAGGATTCACTCGGACAGCGCCGGGAGTTCGTGCAGGCCAGCATCGGCCGTTTCCTGGCCGTCATCGAGACGCAGGATCCCCGCGCGATCGAGACCGCGCGCGAGCAGTTCCTCGAGGAGCTCGATGCGGTCGAAGGCCAGACGTTTCTCTGATCCGTGGAGCACTTTCCCTGGAACGTGCTCGGCATCGAAGCGACGAAGGACGCGCGGCTCATCCGTCGCGCGTATGCGCAGCGTCTCAAGGTCACGCAACCGGAAGATGACGCGGAGGGCTTTCAGCAGCTCCGGGGCGCGTACGAGCTGGCACTGCAGATCGCGCAGTACGAGGACGACCCGTCGGAAGCGCCTGCGCCCGAGCCGGCACCCGCCTCCGGAGAC
Organism: uncultured Pseudomonadota bacterium; assembly: GCA_902826225.1. GTDB lineage: Bacteria > Pseudomonadota > Gammaproteobacteria > Steroidobacterales > Steroidobacteraceae > CADEED01. Next base: position 69,059 of record CADEED010000006.1, read on the forward strand.
GATCACCGCGAGGCCTTCGCGGCCGCGGTCACGCCCGCCGCCGCGCTCGCGCCGCTCGACGAGGCCCGCGAGTGGATAGAGGGAAGACTGCGCGCGCTCGCGGACACATTGCGCGACGCCGAGCGCGCGCAGGCCGGCGAGGCGGAGAAATGTTTGCGCACGATCCTCGAATCGCCGCAGCTCGAACGGTTCGATCTCCTGCAGCTCGCCGAGGACGCGATCGCGCCCCTGCTGTTGGCCTCGCTGCCGCACTCGGATCCGCTGCTGAAGGCAGCCAACGATCGGTTCGATTGGGCGGGGCGACAGCTCGAGCCTTCGACGCCGCCGGCCGCGCGCGCGATCGTGGCGCGCCTGAGCGACCTGTGGATCCAGGACCAGCTCGAATCGGACGCCCACGTTCATTCGGCGGCGTGGACGCGGCTCAAGAAGCCCGCGACCCGCGCGAGCCGTTGGTACGACAAGTACGTGCGCTCGATCGGCGGCGCGCCGGAGGCGGCACTGATCGAGACCCTGCAGTTCGAGCATCCGTCACTGCTCGAGCGCCTGCCGGCGGAAAACGTGCGCTTCTGGCGCGAGCTCCGCGAGCGTCCGCATTTCTCGCTGTTCACGCTGTTCGGCGGTCTCAGCCTCGCGGCCGTCGTCGCCATCATCCTGAACGAGTCGTCGACGCGATTCACCGCGGTCTCCACGCCGCAGTGGTTGGCGGTCATCGCGGGGGCGGGTTTGCTGTTCGCGCTCGGCCGCCTGTATCTCGTCGACTGGCCGATCGTCCTCGTCGAACGCCGCTGGGGCAGCCGCGTGCCGCTGTGGCTCGAGGTGGGCTGGCTGCCGTTCGGCCTCCTGCTGCTGATCCTGGGCGCGCTCGCGGCGCAGAACTCCCGGCTCGGCTGGTGCGTCGCGGCCGTCGCACTGACTCAGACCTGGTGGGCCACGATCGTGAGCGGCCGCGCGCCGCCGTTCCTGAAGTCCACTGCATTCGACGTCACCTCCACGCGCGTCTTCCGCGTCTTCTTCGTCAACGCCATCGCGTTCGCCTGGATCGCGTCCGTGACGTCGACACTGCCGGACCTGCTGTCCGCGCCACTGCTCGCGACGATCGCCGCCGTGCTGGTCGGATGCGGCGTCGCGCGCAACGTCCAGGTCGAGGCGTTCGAGGCACACTCGACCCTGGTCATGCAGCGCGTGGTCGGCGTCGCGGGAGTCGCCTGCGCGGTGGGCCTGGGATATCTGCTGATCGAGCACAACGCGGATGCCGCGTGGTACCTGCCGCTGCTGACCGCGCTGCTCGTCCTGATGCTGGTGCGCCGCGCGATCCCCTTCCAGGAGCTGCGCATCAATGCCTGGGGTTACGTGTTCTTCGGATTCATGCTGGTCCGCGCGCTCGCGGCACTCGAGATCGGATCGGGCAGCGAGAGCGATCCGTCGGTCGAAGATTCCAGCGTGCTCGTCTTCGGCGGGGTGGTGATTCTCGCGGGGATGGTCGTGACGTTCGCGACCCGCCTGTGGCGGACGAACGCTCAGTGAGGGTCGCCGAGCCGCACTAGTTTTTCGTCGCGCAGGCCGGTGAGCACCGCTTCGCCCGTCTCCCGGTCCACGCGGAACTCCCCGAACTCCGCGCCGGCAAAACGCTCCGCGCTGCCCTCCTCGAAGAAGTACGCGTTCGTGCCGATCCACACGCGGCCGTTCTGAACGCGGTAGCGGATTCGCAACCCGGGTGCGTTGCGATCGGGATTCAGCGTCGCGACGCCGCGCTCGTCCACGCGCAGCGCCCAGGTGCCACTCGCCTGCGCCGGAATCTCGTCCGCGATCGTGAAGCGCAAGGCCATGTAGTCGCCCTGCATGAGCGAACGCGGATCGACGGGCGCGAGATCGAGGTAGATCCGCTCGCCGTGCGTCTTGATGCGCTCTTTCGCGAGGATGCCGCCGTTCACCGCCACGAGCACGACGAGCGCCGCGACCGCGGTCAGGATGCGGGTCCAGCGCGATCTCATGCGCTTTCCCGCCGGCGCAGCAAGCGCGCGCCGAGCAGCAGCGCCGCGCCGACGACGAGCATGATCGCCGCCTTCCACATCAGCGTGGTGCCATACAGATAGTAGAACCGCGAGAGATGCAGCAGCGCGCCGGCGATGGCGATGCCCACGAGCGCGGGGTTCCGCACACGGAAGGCGGCGTACGACGCGTACAGCGCGAGCCCGATCGACAACAGCGGAAACAGGGACCAGAGGTTGAAGGGAATGCCCAGCTCCGTGTCGCGCAGCGCGAACAGGGTGAGAGGCTCGGTGACGATTCCGCCGAAGGTCACGCCCAGCAACATGCCGGTCAGCGCCGGGCGCGCGAAGTCGGCGGCGCCGCGCGCCATCCAGCGCGCCTCGCGCTCGACCAGCCACCAGGTCGCGAGCACCAGCGGCGTCCACGTCGCGATCCAGCCGACGGGCACCGATGCGCCACCCATCAGCGGCGCGTGATGCAGGCCGTCCTCGGCGAAGAAATCGTCCACGCCACCATTGCCCGGCCGCAGCCACAGGCGCACGAGATAGATCCATGCGGCGCTCGCGAACAGCGCGGCCAGGGTACGCGCCAGTTTGTTCGGCATGACGGCGAACACCGCGCACTGCATGGCCAGCAGCAGCGCGGCGATGAGCACCGCGGACTTCTGATCTTTCATGATCGCCCAGGCCAGTGCGAACTGCCCGGCGATCGACAGCGCCAGCGCGAGCTGGTCGAGGAACACGGCGTTGCGGTCGGCGAAGTACAGGCCCAACGCGCTCACGATGAGCACCAGGCCCACGACGAAGATCGCCGTCGTCGTCTTCGGCTCGAAGATCATCGCGGCGAACACGAGCAGGAAGAGGCCCGCGAGCCAGCCCGCGGCGCCTTGCAGCAGCGCGATGAACCACGGACGATCGTGGCCGGCGTGCGCGAACGGCGGCGCGTCCGCCGCGATGACACCGCGCGAACGCAACGACTCGACCAGCGCCGCGACCGTCATGCCGTCTCCACGCGCCACTGGCGCATCAGTTTGACCAGCATGCGCCCGCCAATCGTCGAGGTGGCGATGAGCCAGAAGGCCATGATGAACAGCGAGGCCTCGTCCGGCGTATCGACGGCTTCCGCGATGAGCACCATGCCGAGAATGACGAAGCTCGCGAACGCTACGGCGAGTGGATAGACGTCGCGGCGCCAGCGCAGGGCGATCCACGTCACGGCGGCCAGCGCGAGGATCGCGCCGACGAATGCGATCGCGCGCGTGGACGAACTGCTGCCACCGAAATCGTTGCCGGTGACGCCGAGCACGCCCGCCCATGTGACGAACATCATGCCGCAGGTCAGCGCGACCCGGCGCACCCAGTCCGGCACGGCGCGCACTTCGACCTTCTCGAACGCGAACCACAGCGCGAGGTTGAGGAACGCTGCCATCAGGATCGCATGCGTCGCGTTGAGCCGGCCGCCGTCGAAGACGACCCACAGCAGGCCGCCGCGCGGCTGCCAGCCGCAGAACAGCAGCAGCGCCGTATCCAGCACGATAATCCACGCGGCGGACGCGACGCCCCACTGCGCCGCGATGGCGAACGGCAATCCGAGCAGCGCCCAGGTCAGGAACAGTTCGTAGACGTCGGCGCCGGTCTGATAGGTCTGGCCGAACAGCGCGAGCAGCGCGCCGGTGATGATGAACGACAGGAACAATGCCGCGCGGCCGACGAAGCGCGGCGGCGGCTTGAACAGCCCGATGCCGAGGACCGCGACGAACAGCAGCTCGAGCAGCGCGAAGCGGCCGAACACCGCCATGCGGCCCCAGTTCGCCGCGACGAAGAACACGATGCCCGCGGCGAGCGAGAGCACGCCGCCATGGCGCGCGCAGCCGGCGAGGAAATCCTGGCGATCCGCGCGCGACGGCCGCGCATCGGCCGCATCGAGCAGCGATTCCACCGCCGTCGCATCGAGCGAATAGCTGCGCGCGATGCGATCGAGCTCGTCCCGCTTCACCCTGGCGCTCATGGGCGGCGAGTATAGTCCTGCCCCCGCGCCGCACGGGCCGGCGTCGATCCGCGGAATCGCCGCGCGATACTGGCGGTATAACTCAAGGCCGGTATGGCATGCTTGTGACCGCCGAAGGGGGACCAGAATGAACCAGCACTCCGCGAAGTTCGCCGCTTCCTTACTACTCACGCTCGTCACGACGCTCAGCATGGCCAAGACCTCTCTCGTTTACATCGCAACCCAGGATCCCGCGAAGATGGGCATCGCCGTCGCCGAGTTCGACTCCGCGACCGGTCAACTCTCCGCGCCCAGGATGCTCATGGAGACGCGCGATCCGTCGCACTTCACGCTGTCGAACGACGGCGCACACTTATATATGTGCAACTCCGGCACGCCGGGCGGCGTGAGCGCTTTCGCGGTGGATCGCAAGACCGGCGCACTGCGCCTGCTCAACTACAGGGAATCCAGGGGCCGCGGTCCGAGCTACGTGAGCGTCGATGCGAGCGGCAAGTACGTCCTCGACGCCAACTACGGCGGCGGCTACATCGAGGTGCTCTCGCTGGCCAGGGACGGATCGCTCGATCAGCAGACCGCGTTCGTGCAGCACGTCGGCTCGAGCGTGCACCAGCGTCAGTCGAAGCCGTTTGCGCACTGGGTGCGTACCGATCCGTCGAACAAGTTCGCGCTCGTCGCGGACCTCGGCATCGACCAGGTCCTCGTGTACCGGTTCGACGCGAAGACCGGCAAGATCGCGCCGAACGACCCGCCGTTCGTGAAGGTGACGGGTGGCATGGGCCCGCGCCATCTCGCGTTTCATCCGAACGGCCGCTGGGTCTACGGCATTGCCGAACTCGCCAACGAAGTGATGGCGTTCGATTGGGACGGCAAGCGCGGCGCGCTCACGCAGTTCCAGTCGGCGAAGACGCTCGCGGAGGATTTCACGGGTCCGAGCACCGCGGCCGAGATCGCCGTGCACGCGAACGGCAAGTTCGTCTACGCATCGAATCGCGGCGAGGATTCCCTCGTGGTGTACTCGATCGACCCGCAGTCCGGCGCGCTCGCGCTCAAGCAGCGCGTGCCGTCGCGCGGCAAGACTCCGCGCTATTTCTCGTTCGACCCGTCGAACCGGTGGTTGCTCGTGAGCAACCAGGAAGGCGGGAACGTGGCGGTGTTCCGCGTCGATGCGAACTCCGGCGAGCTCACGGCGTCCGGCGAGCCGGTTGTGCTGGCGAGGCCGATGGGCGTGGTGTTCGCGCGCTGACTACGCGGGTGGCCATTCGTCTTCGGACACGATCCGGACGGCCGTCGATCTCGGCCCGCAATGCGACGCGCTCGCGACCGTTGACTTCCAGGTACGCCGCGCGCGCCAGTACACGATGAACCAGTACAGGTGGTTCTCGAGCATCTTGCGGTCGTTGCGGTACTCGAGCCCGGCGAGCTTGAGCATGAGCTGCGCCTTGATCACGAAGGGCTGGCGTCCGGTAGTCCGAAGGGCGGCCGAACGCGCAGAGCGTGATCATCGTTCTTTTTACCTTAAGAGCTTGCACCCGATTATGCGATGCGCCGCGCACCTTTTTCAGGGCGAGGTACGTCGTCGGCCCGTATGGTGCAGTGACAGGAAAGCGAGGGAGCCAATGACGACCGACGACGTTGAACTCGTCCAGCGAAGCTGGGACAAGGCCGAATTCGTCAAGGATGTCACGGCGGAACTGTTCTTTTCGCGGCTGTTCCAGCTCGCTCCCGGACTTCAGCCGCTGTTCGGGACGGATGCGCGCGAGCGCGAGCGCAGATTCACGCAGTTCGTGGGCAGCACGGTGCGCAGCCTGGATCGCGTGGAGGCCCTGCGACCCGCCGTCCGCGAGCTCGGAGCGCGGCACCCCGACCTGGCGGCGAACGAAGAGATGCACGCGAACGTCGCGGCGGCGCTGCTGTGGACACTCCACAAGAGCCTGCGCCGCGAGTTCACGCCGGAAGTCCGCGGCGCGTGGATCAACGCCTACAGCACGCTGTCCGAAGCCATGCGCGGCGCCGGGGGCGCGCCGCGCGCGGCCTGATGGCTCTAGGACAGGTTCTTCCCGGACTCGAGCAGCGACTTCATGTCGCTCAGGATCCAGTTCCAGCCGCCGCCACCGTCGGTGCTGAACTTGCTGGTCGTGGCGCCGGTCATCATCGGCATGCCGGTGGTGTCGTGCGTGACGGTGAGGCGGCAAAAGCCCTGCCCCGTGTCGACGACTTCGAACGTGATGCGTGAGAAGCCTTCCTTCACGTGCTCTTCGTTGAAGAGGAAGCGGTAGGTCTGCACGAGTTTGTTGGGCGGACTCACCTCGAGCACTTCGCCGTCGACCACGACCTCCGGCAATCCATAGCTGCGCATCTGCTCGTTCGCGAGGCAGCGGAACTTGCCGCCCTTCTTCAGTTCGTAGTGCGACACGCCGCGATATCCATAGCGACCGTTCCATTCGGGCGAGGTGATCGCATCCCAGATCGCCGCGATGGGCGCCTTGATGTAGATCTCGTGGACGTGAATCAGGCTCTCTTTCGTGCGGGAATCCATTTCTTGCTCTCCAGGGACTTCTTGAGGTTTGCGAGCTCCGACACTTCGTGCTCGCGGTATTTGTCTATCCACCTATCGTGGATGAGGCGAATGGGCACCGCGTTTAGAAAGTGCAGTTTTTCGCGGCCGCGCCAGCGTGTGATGACGAGACCCGCCTCTTCGAGCACCTTGAGATGCTTCATGACCCCAAAGCGGGTCATCTCGAGCTCCCACTCGAGCTCGCCGAGAGTCTGCCCGTCGCGCTTGTGCAGCAGGTCGAGCAGGAAGCGTCGCGACGAATCGCCGAGCGCCTTGAATACGAGATCTTCGTCGATCATGGCGCGGACTATATGTGACCATTTGGTCACATGTCAAAAGACACAGAAAGGCGGAAAAGGGGTCTGACCCCTTTTCCGCCCCCTTCCTCCTCTTCTCACACCAGGCGCGCGGCGCCTGCCTCCAACAATGCGTGTGCAGCGTCCGCGAACGTGCGGCCGAGATCGCCATCCATGGCGATCACGGCCGCTTGCTGAAACTGCGTGCCCATGACGATGAGATCGGCGCCGTCGAGCGCCTCGCCGAACCACGGCGGCGCGGGCCACGGCATCGGCCAGCGCATGCGCAGCCCGATGGCGCACACGTCGTCCACGAATTTCGCGACGTGCCCGCCGACGATGATGATTCCGCGTTCGCCCCCCGGCCGGGGAATGAGGTCCGCGAGTTCGGCCACGTCGGTCATCCGCTCCGCGAAGATCTGGACGACGGCGGCCAGCAATGCGGAGCGCGGGGGCAGCGGCTGCGGATTGAGCCCCACCGGCGCGCCCGGGTCGCCGCCGATGACGTCCCAGATCTCCGGATGCTTCTCGGCGATGACCCGCCACAGGTGCGAGCCTGCACCACCGCCGAGCACGGATCGTTCGAGCGCCTTGCGGACATAGGGATCGAACGGGCCCGGGGCCTCGTCCTGGCCCTCGGCGGTGGTGTATCCCGTGGTCAGCTGACTAACTAACGCCGTCAGGGCCCGCGCCGACAGGTGTTTGGGCGGGGGGCGGGGCCCCGGCTGGTGGGGCCGGGCGGGCGGATCCTGCGGGTTCGGCACGATGCTGCGATGCGCGGTCACGTTCATGTCGCCTCCTTGGCTTGCGGACCAAGTTCACGCTGGGCGCAGAATCCAGGCGATGGATGGCCGCTGACCCGGTGCTGACTTGTCTATGATCCGGGGTCCGGGGCTCACGGAAGGTGCATGGACAAGCGCGAAATACGGTTCGACGGCTGGCTGGTGAATTTCGACTCGGGAGAGATCTCGAAGGACGGGAAAACCCACCGGCTCCAGGATCAGCCGCTGCAGATCCTCGACGAGCTGCTCCAGCGGCGTGGCGAGGTCGTGACCCGTGAGCAGCTCATCGCGCGTCTGTGGCCCAAAGGCGTCGTCGAATTCGACACCGGCCTCAACAGCGCCGTGCGCAAGCTGCGCGTCGCGCTGGGTGACGATGCGGACACGCCCCGCTACATCGAGACGATTCCGCGCAAGGGCTATCGCTTCATCGCCCCGCTTGAGCCCGACCCCACGAACCCGTCGTTGCCGGTCCTGCCGGTCAACTACGTGCCGACGCAGTTCGAAACAGGCTCCACGATCGGCCGGCGCCTGTCGGACAAGCGCGCACCGATCTTCCGCCTCGCGTGGGGCTTCGGCAGCCTGATCGTCGCGGCCGTGCTGTCGGTGATCGTGTGGCACATGCCCGGTGGCTTCTTCCAGGGAGCCCCCGCGCTCGAGCAGCGGTTGCCGACCATCGTGGTGCTGCCGCTCGTCGACATGAGCATCGACCAGAAGGAACAGGCGCTGTGCGACGGACTCACCGAAGAACTGTCGAACTGGCTCGCGCACATCCCCACGCTGCGCGTCGTCGCGCGCACTTCGGCCTTCGCCTACAAGGGCCGGAACATGGACGTGCGCGACATCGCGCGGCAGCTCGATGCCACGCAC
>CADEED010000007.1:0-52650 GCA_902826225.1 uncultured Pseudomonadota bacterium
TTGCAGCAGCATGAGTGGCGCCGCCGTCGCCCAGGCCTGCGGCGAGCACGCGACGGCTTCTTTCTGCGGGCCGAGAGCTTCTTCAATGTCGCGACCGAGATCGAACATCTGGACGAAGAGCCAGCCAATGCGCCTCCGATCATCGATTCATACGGCGGAGTGTCGTTGCATGAGCAGTCGCATGGCGAATCGTTCTTCGCCCTCATGAACAATCGCTTCGGCGGTCAAGGGCTGTACGTCCTCGACGAACCGGAGGCAGCGTTGTCGCCGACCCGCCAGCTCGCCATGCTGGTGCGCATGCATGAACTGGTACGGGCAAAGTCGCAGTTCATCATCGCGACGCACTCGCCGATTCTCATGGCCTATCCCGGCGCCTTGATCCTGCAGATCGGCCCTCGCGGACTCGAACGGGTGACACTGGAACAGACAGAGCACTATCTGGTCGCGAAAAGATTCCTGTCGGATCCGCACGGACAGGTCGCCGCGTTGCTCAACTGAGTTTCTCGAGGGGAGTTGCAATGATGACTTTCAGAACGGCACTGACCCTGTTTGTGCTGACCGCCTCCGGCGTGGCGCTGTCTCAGTCGGCGCCGATACAGGTCACCACGTCGCCACGGCAGGATCAGGGGGTTTATTCGGGCCGGCTCAAGGTGCCGTACCCGACTCCCTACGAGTTCGCGTCGGAGGCGGACATCCGCAAGGTGATGGAGCGCGTGCACGGCTATCTACTCACCGCGGCGCCCGTTCTGCCGATCGACGGTGACACCGGTGCGCCGGCCAGCCTGGACAAACTGCCGAAACACGCCGCGCTCGCCCGCACGGACCTGCTCATCGTGACCTACGAGTGGGGCGTGACCTACGCCGGCATGCTGCGCGCCAGCGAAGTGACGGGCGACGCACGCTATCGCGACTACACGAACGAGCGCGTCACTGCGATCGCGGGGCTCGCGTCGCACGTCCAGCAGGGCCTGCCGCAGGGCGTCACGGCGGAGAGCTTCCCGAAGTCGACGCACGGCATGACGCTGCGCGGCGTGATCCTTCCGCAACGCCTCGACGACGCGGGGTCGATGTGCGCAGCGCTCATCAAGTCGCAGCTCGCGGGCCTCGGCGGCGACAGGCTGCGTCCCTGGATCGACAACTACGTGAAATGGGTTTCGACGGGGCAGTTTCGCCTGCAGGACGGGACGCTCGCGCGCAACCGCCCGCTGCCGAACACGCTGTGGCTCGACGACCTGTACATGAGCGTGCCCTGCCTCGCGCAGGCCGGAAAGCTCACGGGGAACCGGAGCTACTTCGACGACGCCGCGAAGCAGATTCTGCAGTTCTCCGAGCGGATGTTCGTGAAGGACAAAGGGCTGTGGATGCACTCGTGGGTGCAGGAGATGACCCCGCACCCGGCGTTCCACTGGGCTCGCGCGAACGGCTGGGCGATCATGGCGACGGCCGAGCTGCTGTCCGTGCTGCCCGGGGATCACCCGGCGCGCGGCAAACTACTCGAAATCTACCGCGCGCACGCAGCGGGGCTCATCGCGCGGCAGGGCCACAACGGCCTGTGGCACCAGCTGCTCGACCGCCCGGAGTCGTACCAGGAGACCTCCGCGAGCGCGATGTTCGTCTTCGCGATCGCGCGCGGCATCAACCGTGGCTGGCTCGATGCGACCGCGTTCGGGCCGCCCGTGTCGATCGGCTGGAACGCCGTCACCACGAGGGTGAATGCGAAGGGGCAGGTGGAAGGCACGTGCGTCGGCACGGGTGTGGGCTGGGAACCGATGTTCTACATGTACCGGCCGGTGCACGTGCTCGCGGCGCACGGATACGGGCCCGTCTTCCTGGCCGGCGCGGAGATGATCGAACTGCGAAACAAGCAGGGCGATGTCGTCGTAAACGACGGAGGACTGCAGTTCGGAAAGGCGCTGGACGCGCACTGAGCCGGAGCGCCGGGTCGGAAAAGGGGTCAGATCTATTTTTCGACCCGGGGTCGAAAAATAGATCTGACCCCTTTTCTCTAGAAGTAGGCGGAGATGTAGAACTGGAAGATATCCGCTTCGAGTTTGTACAACGGTTCGGCGCCCGGGGCGAACGCGACGGGCGGCGGCTCGCCGAAGCTGCCGATGCTGTAGCGCGCATCGCGGAAGTCGTCGTAGTTCACCGTCATGTGGTCGTAGCGCAGGTTCAGTGAGCCCTTGGCAAGCCACGGGAAGCGTTCGATCTTGAATTCGTACGTCGCGGAGAGGCCCAGGGTCATCGCGTCGTAGGTTGCGAGTTCCTTGTCGCGGGCCATGAAGTTCGCGAAGCCGGCGCGCGGGAAGATGTCGCGGTAGAAGTCGGCACGGGTCTGCGTGTAGTAGCGGCCGCGCGCCTCGAAGATCCACTTGTTGTTGTTCAGCGGATGCACGTAGCCGATCTCGGCCGTCTGGCCGACGACGCCCCACGTGTCCGTGTAGAACCGGTACATGGTGTCGACGGCGGCGCGATAGGGCAGGAAATACTTCGCGCGGATGGATCCCGCGTTGCTCGAGCGCGTGTTCGGGTAGATCTCGGACTCGGTGCCCTGGTTCAGGGGGTCCGTGAAGAAACGCACGGAACGATACGGACTGCGCAGGAAGCCTTCGTCGGTGATCACTTCGTACTGACCGGAGATCAGCATGTTCTTCGTGATGATCTGCGACAGGCTGACGCTGTAGCTCTTCGACTCCATCTCCTCCTGGAAAGTGGGGTCATTCTGCTTCACGCCGTCGATGTTCACGTTGCGGAAGACGTCGTTCTTGCCGTTCTTGAACGAGAAGGAGATGGTCGTGAGGTCGCCGAACATGTCGTGGCTCACGGCGGCGAACATCGTCTTCGCCTGGTAGTCGCTCTCGTCGCTGTTCACGTAGCCGATGCTGTACATCGACTTGCCGTGCAGGAAGTCCACCGAGAGGCTGCTCTGCGTGCGCTCGTCATCGTACGGGCTCGCGGACGTCTCGACGTCGACGGAGGCGGACGACACCATGTCGATGTAGTAATTGGCCTGCACCGACACGTGCTCGCCGATGCTCTTGCGCACGAGCACCGAGGGGCCGGAGATCTCCACGCCGCCGCCGTCGTAACGGAAGTACAGGACGTCCGCGCGGTCCTCGGGCAGCACGCCCGCCTGCGCGAACGAACCCGCCAGAGTCGCGAGACCCAGGCAGGTTATGACGCATCGGAACAGGCGCTTGTGTAGTTTGATCACGCGGCGGGCCTCGTACCTTCGGTTCGTGGATCAGTTACAGCCGCAGCCGCCGCCACCGCCGCCGGTGGCGCCGCGCGAGCCTTCGCGCGATTCGAACACGTGATCGAGAAAATCCTGCGAAATGGGCGCGCGCGAGAACGCCATGATCGGGTCCGCGAGATTCTCGCGGTCGTATGGCTTGACCCACGGTTCGATGGAACTGCAACCCGGCGCGAGGAGGGCCGCACCGATGACGATCAAACCGCGGATACGCATCTTCACCACTCTTACTCCTTGAGCATCGTCCGGATCTGCGTGAGGTAGAAGTTCTCGTCGCCGGGTTTGTAGCCCTTGTGCATCACGCGGACGTTGCCCTTGCGATCGACGAACACGGTGCTCGGCATTCCGGCCACCTTGTAGAGCTTGCTGACCTTGCTGTCCACGTCGAAGGCGACGGGGAACGTCACGGGCTTCGCCAGCTTGCCGAGCCACGCTTCGGCCGCGGCGGAGTCGGGCTCGACGTTGACGGCGAGCATCGTGAAGCCCATGGGCTTGTACTTCTTGTAGATGTCCTCGAGCAGCGGCATTTCCTGGCGACACGGCCCGCACCAGGTGGCCCAGAAATTGATCATGACGACCTGGCCCTTGAACTGCGTCAGGTCGATGTTCTTGCCGCCGCGACCGGACAGCGCGAAACCCGGGGCCGGGCCCGTCGAAGAGGCGGCGAGCGCCGCCGAGACGCACACGGCCGCGAGCGCGATTCCTTTCACCAGACTTTTGACTGCACGTGCCGACATGAGCTCACTCCGTCAGAAAAAGACGGTCGCGCTGAGCAGCATCTCTATGTTGTTGGTGACCTTCTTCTCGCCCAGCAGGTCCGTGTCGAACACGCGATCCTGAACGGCGATGTGGATGGCCAGCCAGTCGGTCGGCAGGACGCGGAAGCCCGCGCCGAGATTGAGAGTCAGCCGGTTGTCGCCGGCGAATTTCGCGCTGCCGATTCCCACCAACGTGTAGAAACCACTGTTCATGGCGAGCTTGCGACCGAGATAGACCTCGCCAGGAAGGAAGTTGTAGCCCAGCGAGAGGCTGTAATACGTGAAGCGTCTCTGATTTCCGGTAAGCAGCTCGATGTCGCCAGCCAGCGTCTCGAAGCTCGTCCGTCCGGCCGTGGATTGCCCGAAATCGCCCCGGAAGAAGAAATCTTCTGTCACATGGTAGGAAATCTGGGCGGCGTAACTCTGGTTGGTGCCGAAGTCCTCGATCGACAGGAATCCGGCGCCGGCGCCGAGCTCCCAGTTCTCGTTGTCGATCCTGGGTGTCTTGATCTTGCGACGGGCGACGTTTGGCTCGATGACGCGCGGCGGCGTCGAGTCCGCGTCTTCAGCGGCCTCCTCGGCGGCAGCCTGTTCCTCGGTCTGCTGTTGTTCGACCGCCTTGTCCCGGCGGAACAGCGCGCAGCCGCTCAGCATCAATGCGGATACGCAGACGCCTAGAAGAAGCAGGCGATTTGGACTTTCCATTCTTCCAACTCCTCGTTGTCATCGCGGCTCGTGAATACTGTGTGCCAGCGATAGTCGGCGCGCAGGAAGAAGCGCCGGGTGAGATAAAAACGGGCACCCGCGCCTATGTACGCGGTCTGGTCGGTGCGATCCTCGGGCAGCACGATCGTCGCGCGTGGCTCGACGTACACGATGCCGGTGCCGATCTCGAGGAACGGCGACAGCCGCCGCTCGGGGAACATCACGTGCGTGAGCCCGAGCTCCGCCTTGTAGCCATTCGAGAAATTGCCGAGGAATTGCGAGCCGGTGAGCTCGATCTTCATGTTGTCGGTGAGCGAATACGCGCCGTACACGCTGATGAGGTTCGCGCCGCCGTAGTCGCCACCACCCAGGCCGAGCTCCCAGTCGTGCGTGGTGAAGCCGGCCATGTCCCCGAGATTGAAGACGAACGGTGAGCCATCGGCGAGCTTGGTGCGGCGCATGTCGCGCGCGCGGGCCCAGCCCTCGACGCCACGCTCGTCGCGCACCTTGAACCAGTCGGTGCGGCGGAAGAGCACGTCGACCGATTGCTCGTTCTCGACGACGTGAAAGACGGGATAGCCGCGCCCCGGTCCGGTCGACAGCTCGAGGTAAGGCTCGCTGACGAAGACCTGCAGCAGCTTCTCCCGCGCCGCCGCTCCCTTCGTGGCCGCCTTGTCTTCCTTTGCTTGAGCCTTTTCCTCCGGCGTCTGCTTGGCTAAAGCGGGGACGCTGAGGAAGCATGCGAGGACGATCGCGAGCGCACTAATTCTGCGGAGTGGGCGGGAACGGGTCGTTGTAATACTGGGCTCCAATATCCAGCCACTCCGAAAGCAAGCGCAACTCGGCGGTCGTGAGCATACCTGCATGCGTTGGGTTATTCATCACGGTGAAGAATCGCGAGCCGCGCGAATTGTTCGCGAGCATCGGCGGCGAGAGGGTCACCGGGACGAGCACGGGGTTGCCGTTGTCGTCCAGGACGGGATTGCCGTTCGCGTCGACTTCGGGCACCAGCCGCTGCTGGACCGCGCCCATCACGAGCTCGAGTTCCGGACGCGGGAAGAGCATGTGCCGGAAGGCGCGCAATTGCAGGGCATCTTCGTCGGAGACCTCGTCGGTCAACTCGAGCGACGCGGCCGGAAGCTGCGCCATCGCCGGGTCGGCGGGATTCACGCGCGAGTGGCAGTTCGTGCAGGTCTGCGGGAACGAGATGTTGCCCGCGCCGTCATCGACACCGCCCAGCGGTCGCGGCACGGCCCACAACGGATGGATGTGACCGGCACGCGTGCCGATCGTCGCGTAGTGGATCGTGATGCGGCAGGTCGCCGTCCATACGGGGAAGCAGCCGACGCTCGCCGGGATGGCGGTAGTGAGGTTCTGGTACGTGAACGCGAACGAGTCCGTGGGTGGCGCGGCCGGGCGCCAGATCTCGTTGTAGACGACATTCGCGCTCGGCGTCACCGACTGCAGGCCGCAGTGTTCGACCATCGTCGTCGGATCGATGCAGGATGATCCCGCGCGTGAACGCGCGCGCGCCATCGTGTCGCCGGCGTCCGGCGAGATGGTGTTCACCGTGCCCGGGAAGGCGGCGCCCGTCGCCGTCGAGCCGGCGTAGGCGGGCGTGAAGAGATCCTTGCGGCCGTGCACGAGCGGCGGCAGCGGGCGATTCTGGGAGTCGACGCCCTGCGCCTGTCGCGCGTGGCACCCGTTGCACTCCACGATCTCGCCGGGGCGCAGCGACAGCCAGCTGCGATGCTGCTGTCCGCCGATGCGGCGGCCGTTCGCGTCGAGCAGCGAGAGCTGGAACGCGATGTTCGCCGGCACTTTCATGCGCACCGAGCCGTCCGGTTCGACCGGCGCGTACGCGACGATCTCGCGCATCACGTTCGAGCCGCCCAGCGCGGAGTTGTCGGGATCGGCGATGTCGTCGTCGTCGGGCAGCGACACGAGCTTGTCGATGCGGATGAACCGGATCGAGCGCGTGCCGTACGCGGCGTTCGACGGATTCGAGAAGGAGCTGATCGTGGTGTTGATGTTCGCCGCGGAGCGTGCCGGGAATTCGCCGGTGATGTCGTAAACGCTGCGGATCGAGAGGAGGCCGGCGCCTTCGGACACGAGGTCCGCGTCGAGCTCCACGGGCGCCTGCTTGTCGAGGATCACGGTGGGCAGCGGCACGCGCGGCTGCGCGGCGAGCGCCTCGGTGACCATCACGCCCTCGACGGGCGACATCACCGGCAGGATCGTGTTCGTCGACGGCTGGAACATCCAGATGCTGTAGAGCGGCGGCGCGACCGTGGGTGCCGGCGTCGCGTTCAGGCGATCGTCCGAGCAGTTCACGATGCGCGTCGGATCGGCGGCGTCGAGCAGGCGGCACTGCGACCAGCTCACGAGGATGCGCCCCGAGCCGTCCCACAGCGGGAAGCCTGACTGGAAGCGGCCGCCGGGCGAGGGGCCCGGAATCGTGTAGACGACGTTGAGCGTCGCCGGCGTCTGGGCGGGACCCGTCGCGCCCGCGCTCGCGAGCACGGGCTGCGTGTTCTCGACGTAGCGGGTCGCGTCGACGATCTGCAGCGTGCCGCCGAAGTCGACATCGGTGCGCTGGCGCGTGAGCACCATCAGGCGGCCGTCGCTCATCTCGCGGGCGCGCGTGAACTCGATGTCGGGACCGCGGTTCGGATCCGCGGTGTCGCGCGGAATACCCGTGGCGTGCGACGCGGAGCCATAGTGCAGCTGCGTGTCCGTGCCGTCCGGATTGGTCGTATAGAGGTTGAGCGCATCCATGCCCTGCGCGCGATCCCAGCGTGTGTAGAGGATGCGGCCGTTCTGCAGCACCGTCGCGTACTGGTCGGTCGACTGGTTGAAGGTGATCTGGTGGATGTTCGTGCCGTCGGCGTTCATGACGTGCAGGACGAACGTGGATTCGGAGCGCGCCTCGTTGGCGGCTTCGAACTGCGCCTTGCCCTCGTCGAGCAGGATGGCCTTCGACTGGCGCTGGCGCGTCGAGGAGAACACGATGCGGCCATCCGGTAGATAGGCCGGCGAGACGTCCTGGCCTTCCTCGGCGATGATGTTCGAGGCGATCACCCGGCGCAGCGTGTCCGTGCCGATGTCGTATTCCCAGATGTTCCAGGTCGGCGGATCCTCTTCCTCGTCGGCGTCGTCGAGCGGGCCGCGCATCGCGAAGGCAACCTGCAGGCCGGTCGGCGAGACGGTGAGATCCTTGACGTCGAAACGGTCAGCTGCCTCGCCGCCGAACGCCTCGGTGCGCAGGCGCGCGGTGATCTCGGTCTCGGGCGAGCCGGGTGAGGCGCGGTCGCGCTTCCACAGCGTGGCGCTGTAGTCGTCGTCTTCGACGAACGGACGCAGGCGGGTGACGTTGTCCTGCTCCTCGGGAATCTGGTGGCGGATGTAGAAGATCGGGAAGTCGACGGTGGCCGGATCCGGGTCCTGGCCGCTCGCGAGACCGATTCCGCCGCCGCCGGGGCCCTGGGTACAGGCCGTCACGAACGCTGCGGCGCAAAGGACGAAGGCGCGGGACAAGCCCCGAAGGGACTGCCCGAGCGTGATCCGTGTCGCGTATTCCATGTTTCGACTCACTGCGTCCTCCACTGTCACCGCGTGCGCACATGCGCCCCGCAGTTGACGTAATGCAATCATCTCGCGCTGCGCCGCCACGATCTGCCGACGACGTCACAGCAGTCCGCCCGCCAAAGCGGTTTTCTTGTCTACTGTTGTAGTTAGGGTTCGGGAGCAGAAAGCGCCGTGACGCGGTTCGCATTCCTTGGACCAAAGGCTACTAGACGTACGTAATTGTTGGTGCTGTCGCCGCTTGGAGACGTAGAGGAGCGGAGACAAACAAGTGTTGTTGGGCGGCGCGTGATACTGCAACCGTCAAAAGGGATGTGGATGAGGCTCATGAATACCCCACAGGTGTCGATTCTCAAATCAGTCGGTCTCGGCTGCCTGCTCGCCTGTCTGTCGGCGGGCGCACTGGCCAACGACCGCGACGTCGCCAAGCGCATCCACGATCGCATCGCGGGTGTGCCTCCATCGGAGTCGACTCTCGACCAGATGGAAGCGCTCGTCGCCGGCGGCAACTACGTCGGCGCCGCGAACATCGCGACGCAGAGCCCGTCCTTCTACAACGTGACGCTCAAGAACCTGTCGGTGCCGTGGACGAACCGCGACCAGACGGTGTTCGCGCCGCTCAACGACTACGTCGCCACGTTCATCGGAATGGTGCGCGACGACGTGCCGTTCAACACCGCGCTGTCGGCCGACCTCACGTACACCGTGAGCGGCGTGTCGCCGGCCGCGTCCGCGACCAGCAACGCGCACTACGAGGCCGCCGAGAACAACGCCGTCAACCTGTTCACCCAGCTGACGCCGACCACGCAGTCGTCGGTGCTCGGCATCCCCACGGATGCGACCGCGGGCTTCATCACCTCGCGCGCCTCGTCGGAGGCCTTCTTCATCGACGGCACCAACCGCTCGATGTTCCGGTTCACGCTCATGAATCACCTGTGCCGCGACATGGAACAGGTTTCCGACACCTCGCTGCCGCCCGACATGATCCGCCAGGACGTGAGCCGCAGCCCGGGTGGCGACAGCCGCATCTTCCTGAACAACTGCATCGGCTGTCACAGCGGCATGGATCCGCTGTCGCGTTCCTTCGCGTACTACGACTTCGACAACGGCTCGGCCGACGCCCCGGGAACGATGCGTCTGGTCTACACGCCGGGCACCGTCCAATCGAAGTACTTCAACAACAACACCAATTTCGCGCCCGGCTTCATCACGCCGGACGACCACTGGGAGAACCGCTGGCGCAAGGGCCAGAACTCGCTGCTGGGCTGGAGCCCGTCGCTGCCCGGATCGGGCACCGGCGCCAAGACCATGGGCCAGGAGCTCGCGAACAGCGACGCCTTCGCCCAGTGCCAGGTGGAAAAGGTGTTCAAGGCGGTGTGCTTCCGCGCACCCGGCAATTCCGCCGACCGCAACGAGGTTGGCCGCATCACGAACCTCTTCCGCACCAACGGCTATCGGCTGAAACAGGTGTTCGCGGAAGTAGCCGCGTCCCCGGTCTGTCGCGGCGAATGAGGGAGCTCACCATGAACGCTGTGCAGAATCTCAAACCTTTCCGCTGGATCCTGGCGGTTGCCGCCACGGCGGTGCTGGCCGCGTGTTCGAGCGGTGGCGCCCCGACGACGGAAAATCCCGTCACGTCCGCGCCGCCCGTGTCCGACTACATCGGTCCGGCCGCGGCCAACGCCGACGTGCAGGCCTTCCGCATCAACCTGTGGGAGAACGTCAAGGCCAACAACCGTTGCGGCTCGTGCCACAACGCGAACGGCCAGACCCCGATGTTCGCCCGCAATGACGACGTGAACCTCGCCTACCAGGCGGCGAACGGCGTCGTGAACCTCACGCAGCCCGATCAGTCGCGAATGGTCATCAAGGTGGGCGGCGGTCACAACTGCTGGCTCGCCGCGCCGTCGGCGTGCGCGGACCTGCTGACCGTGTGGATCCGCAACTGGGCGGGCGCCAGCGCAACGGGCGGCACCCAGATCCAGCTCGTCGCCCCCGCGATCCGCGAGGTCGGCGGCAGCAAGAGCTTCCCGGCTTCTTCCGCGGCCTTCGGCTCCTCGACGCTGTACGCGCTGGTGCGCAACCAGGCGACGGCGAACTGCTCGCGCTGCCACAGCTCGAGCGCGGCCACGCAGCAGCAGCCGTTCTTCGCGGATGCGGACGTGGACGCGGCCTACGCGGCCATCAAGTCCAAGATCAACCTCGACAACCCGGCGGCTTCGCGCGTGGTCGTGCGCCTGCGCGACGAATCGCACAACTGCTGGGGCAACGCGGGTTGCGCGGCCAACGCGCAGACCATGCTCGACGCGGTCACTGCGTTCGCGGACAACATCCCGATCACCAACGTCGATCCGAACCTGCTCATCTCGAAGGGCCTCACGCTGTACGACGGCACCGTCGCGGCGGGCGGCAATCGATTCGAATCGGCGACGATCGCCAAGTTCGAGTTCAAGACCGGCATGGGCAACATCGCCTATGACACGAGCGGTCACGAGCCTGCGCTCAACCTCACGATGTCGGGTGACGTCACCTGGGTCGGCGGCTGGGGCATCAACGTGCGCGCCGGCGGCAAGGCCCAGGGCACCGCGGCCGCGTCGAAGAAACTCGCCGACCTCATCAAGTCGACGGGTGAATTCACGATCGAGGCGTGGGCGAACAACGCCAACGTCGCCCAGGAAAACGCGTACATCGTGAGCTACTCGGCCGGCGTCAACGCGCGCAACGCGACGCTCGCGCAGACGATGTACCAGTACCAGGCTTACACGCGCAGCGACCGAACGAACGCCAACGGCGCGCCGTTCCTCGCGACCCGCGCGGCCGATCAGGACGCGCAGGCGGCGCTCCAGCACGTGGTGCTCACCTACAGCCCGGTCGAAGGCCGGCGCATGTACGTGAATGGCGAATACACCGGCGATGCGGATCCGCAGGGTGGCGGCAGCCTCGCCGACTGGGACGACACCTTCGCCCTGGTTCTCGGCAACGAGACGTCGACCAACCGCCAGTGGGAAGGCGTTCTGCGCCTCGTCGCGGTCCACAATCGCGCCCTCACGCCGAGCCAGGTGCTGCAGAACTTCGAAGCCGGCGTCGGCGAGAAGTACTTCATGCTGTTCAACGTGAGCCACCTGGTCACGGTGCCGCAGGCGTACGTGATGCTCGAGGCCAGCCAGCTCGACAGCTTCGGCCTGCAGTTCGCGAAGCCGACCTTCATCAGCCTCGACCCGAACGCGGACGTCTCGAACCTCTCGATCGAGGGCATCCGCATCGGCGTGAACGGCCTGCTCGCGCACGCCGGCCAGGCGTACGCGCCGCTCGCCGCGACCGTGGGCGCCGGCTACAACCCGACGACGGGTCAGCAGATGACGCCGTTCGGTACGGTCATCGCGCTCGACAAGAACGTCGTGGACGACGTCTTCTTCCTGTCCTTCGATCGCATCGGCGCGAACAGCCATCCGACGCCGGACCCGGTCGTGAATCCGCCGGCGCCCCCGGTCGACCTCACGCCGGAATCCGACGTGGGCCTGCGTACCTTCGACGAGCTCAACGCCTCGCTGTCGCTCATCACGGGCGTGCCGCAGACGGAGAGCCGCGTCGCCGGGACCTATGCGCTGGTCAAGCAGGCGCTGCCGGCCGTCGAGAAACTCGGCACGTTCGGCCCGGCGCAGCAGACCGGCCTCGCGCAGCTCGCGATCCAGTACTGCAACGTCATGGTCGACACGCCGGCGCTGCGCAACGCGTTCTTCGGCGCGTCGCTCAACCCGTCGGCCACGGGCACCGCCACCTTCGGCAGCTCCGGCGCGCCGAACACGGCGAACCGCGACATCGTCATCGGTGCGCTGCTCACGCAGGGAATCAACACGGGCCTCGAGTGGAACCCGGATGACACCGTCATCAGCGGGGAAATCGACAGCCTCATCAACCGGCTGGTCGGTGGTCCGACCGGTGGCGCCAGCGGCGGCACCGGCACGGTCATGAAGGCTGCGTGCGGCGCCGTCCTCGGCTCCGGCACGACGCTGATCCAGTAACGCCAGAGTTTTTTGGGAGTAAGGCAGTCATGATCATCCGAACCAAGAAACCGCAGCGCACGCTGGGCCTCGACGAGCCCATCCGTCACGAGAGTCACAAGACTCCGGTCACCCGTCGCGACTTCATCGCGCAGGGCTTCAAGACCGGTCCCGCGATCATCGCCGCGCCGTCCGCGCTCGCGATGCTCATCGGCTCGGACAACGCGCGCGCCATGGCGCCGGACCTCGAGGCGCTGCTCGGCCCCGCGGCCTGCAACATCCAGGCGGGTGCCGGCAAGATCCCGTTCATCTGCTTCGACCTGGCCGGTGGCGCGAACCTCAACGGCTCCGAGATCCTCATCGGCCGCGATGGCGTGCCGACGAACTTCCTCTCGACGCAGGCGTACGCGACGCTCGGTCTGCCGGGCAACATGACGCCGGGTTCGGCCAACGCGGCCAGCCCCACCAACAACTTCGTGAACACGGAGTTCGGTGCGGCCTGGCACTCCGACGGCGCGATCCTGCGCGGCATGCAGGCGTCCACGCAGGTGGCGACGCGCGCCAACGTCAACGGCTACGGCATCGCGGCGCGTTCGGAAAACGACACGGGCAACAACCCGCACAATCCGATGTACGGCATCAACCGCATCGGCGCGGACGGGCAGCTCCTGACGCTGATCGGCTCGCAGAACTCGGACTCCGGCGGCAACTCGATGGCGCCCGTCGCGATGATGAATCCCGCCGCGCGCCCGACGAAGGTCGACCGCGCGAGCGACGTCACCGGTCTCGTCGACACCGGCGAACTCGGCACGCTGTTCGCGAACCAGGACGATGCGATCGCGGTGCTCGAATCGATGACGCGCCTCTCGCACTCGAAGGCCAATCTCGCGCAGACGCAGCTCGCCGCCCAGCAGGATGCGGACGTCAAGAAACTCGTGCGCTGCGGCTACCTCAAGTCCACCTACCTCGCGGACCGCTTCCGTTCGCCGGCGGCGCTCAACCCGAATCTCGATCCGCACATCGTCGCGCAGGCCAGTCAGCCCGCCGGCGTGACTCCGATCTTCACGGCGGCCGAGTACAACAACGACGGCGAATTCCGCAAGGCCGCGGCCATCATGAAGATGGTCATCAACGGCTACGCGGGCGCCGGCACGGTCACCATGGGCGGCTACGACTATCACGGCCAGGGCCGCAACACGGGCGAGACGCGCAACTTCCGCGCGGGCCGCTGCATCGGCGCGTGCCTCGAGTACGCGGCGCGCATGGGCAAACCCGTCATGATCTACGTGTTCAGCGATGGCGCGCTCTCGGCGAACGGCGCGGTGAACAACACGCCGGATGGTCGCGGCAAGCTCGACTGGGCGAGCGACAACCAGTCGACCGCCGCATCGTTCGTGCTCGTCTACAAGCCGGGCGCGGCCGGCCGGCCGGCGATGGTCAACCCGAACCGCCTGCAGATCGGCTCGTTCAGCAACGGCGGCGCCGTCGTCACGACGTCGAGTCCCGCGGCGAACGCGGTCAACCTGCTCGTCGAAACCGTGCTGCTCAACTACATGGCGTTGCACGGGGAGCAGGGCAACTTCCCGACGCTCTTCCCGTCACACGGCCTGGGAGGAACGGCGACGCGCGACGGCCTCACGATGATGGCGCCGATCGTCAACGGGACGGTGAGCAACCCCGTCTAGGGTTGTCTCGATCTCGAGTCCTCGAGGGAGCTAGGTAATTCACGCTGTCGCGTGTTGCCGACGCTCCCTTTTCCTTTGGTGAGACCCTTTCCGCTGATGAGACCCTTTCCGTCGATGAGGCCCTCTCCATCGAGACGGACAGTTGCGTGGTTCTCAAACGCGCGCTGGTTCGTTGACATTGTTAAGTCGGCTATGCGAGGGTTTCCCCGCGATTTTCCCGATTCCGGATCCGCTTGTCCGGTGTTCGCTGGTCGTGTCTCTTCTGGATCGAATTTGCCGTGCACGCTCGTTTGTTAGTGGGTTCCGTGGCCGCCGCGCCCGCGCGTTTCTTCGCGCTCGCGCTGCTGTCGTTGTCGCCGTTGCCGGCGGCTGCGGCCGAGGAGTACTCGCTCGCGGGCCAGCCCGCGCCCGACCTCGTGGCGCGCGCCCTGAACGGCGAGAACGTGCGTGTCTCCGAGCATCGCGGCGAGGTCGTGGTAGTTAGTTTCTGGAGCGGCTCATGCAGCACCTGCAGCGCCCAGCTCGAAGCGCTCGACCGTATCGCGAAGACCTACTCGTCCGCCGGCCTCGTCGTCATCGGCGTCAACCTCGACGCGAACGTCGCGCGCGCCGAGAAGTTCGCGCGCGCCCAGGACGTCAAGTTCCAGCTGCTCATCGCGGCGCCGGAGACCACCGGTGACGATTACCGGGTCGACCGGCTGCCCATGACCGTTTTCGTCGACCGCGAGGGCGTGTTGCGCGCGGCGCACCGCGAGTTCAAGGCCCGTGACGAAGCCATGTACGTGCGCGAGCTGCGCACATTGTTAGACGAGTGACCAACCCCATGCCGACCACCATTTCATTCGCCCGTGCCGCAGCCTGGATGGCATGCGCCGTGCTCGCCTTGCCGGCCTTGGCGCAGGATCCGCCCGCGCCGGCACCCGCAACCACGGCAGCGCCCGCCGCGGACCCGAACGCGGCCAATCCGGACGCGACGATATCCGACGCCCCCGTGGGCACGCTGCTCGCCGAGCCGGTCGACGGCGCCGCGCAGACGCCGCCGGAATCAGGGGAGCCGCCCGCGGATACGCGCGCACTCGACGAGACCGTGCAGGAGCTCAAGAAGGACGTCGTCGACCTCAACAAGGAACTGTTCGTCCTCGAGGAAGAGCTGCTGTTCCCCGCGAACACGCAGGTCGCGGTGTTCGTGTCGATGGACATCGGCGAGTTCTTCGCGCTGGACGCGCTCACGCTCAAGATCGACAACAAGGAAGTGGCGAACTATCTCTACACGCCGCGCGAGGCGGAGGCGCTCCTCAAGGGCGGCGTGCACCGCGTGTACCTCGGGAATCTGAAGGTGGGGGAACACCAGCTCGTCGCGTTCTTCAGCGGCAAGGGTCCCAACCAGCGCGACTACAAGCGCGGCGCCAACCTCAAGTTCGAGAAAGGCGTCGGCGCCAAGTACCTCGAACTCAAGATCACCGACAGGCAGCGCAAGGCGCAGCCCGAATTCGCCATCAAGGATTGGGAATAGTCAGTCCGATGCTGAAGGTGCTGCGCAACGTCGCCGGGTACGCCGCCGCTGTCGCCGGCTTTGCCGCCGGCTCGCTGGCGATCATGGCGGCGCCCGCTTTCGCGGCGAAGCCCGAGGTCGACAAGCTCACGCCCACGGTCGTGCGCGACCTGCATTTCGGCGACGCACTCTTCTATTACTACCAGGGCAAGGATTTCGAGACGATCACCCGGCTGCAGGCGTACGAACAGTGGCAGCGCATGCCGCACCACGACGCCGAAACGCAGCTGCTGCTCGGTGGCCTCTATCTCTCGCTCGGCCTGCACAACGAAGCCGGGCAGCGATTCGAGACGCTGCTGACACAGTCGGTGCCCGAGGGCGTGCGCAACCGCGCATGGTTCTATCTCGGCAAGGTCTGGTATGCGCGCGGTTACCTGGACCGCGCCGAGCGCGCGATCAACGAAGTGCGCGGGCGACTCACGCCGGATCTCGAAGCCGAACGTCTGCACCTGCTCAGCAATATCCTCATGCGCCAGCAGCGCTTCGACGAATCGATCGCGCTGCTCAATGCCTGGCGCGGGCGCAAGGATCAGTCCGACTGGCTCGCCTACGCGCAGTACAACCTGGGCGTGGCCCTGGTCCGCAAGGGGCTGGTCACCGAGGCGGATCCCTTCCTCACGACGGTGGGAAGCATCGAATCCGGCCGGCGCGAGCTGCGCTCGCTCAAGGACCGCGCGAACCTCGCGCTCGGCTACGCCTATCTGCAGAACAACCAGCCCGACCTCGCCAAGCCCGCGCTCGGGCGCGTGCGCCTCGATGGCCCGTACTCGAACAAGGCGTTGCTCGGCGTCGGCTGGGCCGACGCGGCGCTCGGCCAGTACCAGGAAGCGCTGACGCCGTGGATGGCGCTGCGCGACCGCAACCTGCTCGACTCGGCGGTGCAGGAGGCGTACCTCGCCATCCCGTACGCGTTTGCCAAGCTCAATGCGAATGCGCAGGCGGCCGAGAACTACGAACAGGCCATCGCGTCCTTCGACAGCGAGACGATGAACATCAATTCGTCGATCACCGAGATCAACGACGGCACGATGCTCGACAAGCTCCTCAAGCGCGACGAGACGGATCAGCAGGGCTGGTTCTGGCAGCTGCGCGAGCTGCCGGACGCGCCGCAGTCGCGCTACCTCTACCACCTGCTCGCCGGCCACGACTTCCAGGAAGGCCTCAAGAATTATCGCGACCTCGCGTTCCTGGGCGGCACGCTGTCGCGCTGGCAGGACAGCATCATCGCGTTCGACGACATGCTCGACACGCGCGAGCGCGCGTATGCCGAGCGGGTACCGCAGGCCGATGCCGTCCTCGCGTCCGGGCGACTCGACCGGTACGGCGCGGATCGCGCGACCGCGGGCGGGCGTCTCGACCAGGTGGAGACGTCGCTCGACGTGCCGCAGCTCGGCACCGCGGAGGAGCGCGACCAGTGGGCGCGCATCGTGCGGCTCGAGGCGGCGTTGCTCACCGCGCCGAACGACGAAGAGACCAACGTGATCCGCGAGAAGACCCGCCTCGCGAAGGGGGTGCTCTACTGGCGCCTTGCGGAGGCCTTCAAGGCGCGCGTATGGAACGAGCGGCGCACGCTCAAGGATCTGGACCAGGCGCTGCGCGAAGCACAGAACCGCTGGGTGCGCGTGCAGAAGGCGCGCAGCTCCACGCCCAACCACACGGGGGAGTTCGCGGCGCGCGTCGCGGCGCTGCGTGCGCGGCTCGAGGGCGCGCAGGCGCGTCTCGCCGGTGTCGCCACACAGCAGAACGGGTTGCTCGAGAGCCTGGCGCGCAACGAACTCGAACAGCAGAAAGAGCGCATCAGCACGTACCAGATCCAGGCGCGCTTCGCGCTCGCGTCCATCTACGACCGCGCGGCGCTCGGCGGTGGCGACGTGAAGACGCCGGCCAGTGCCACCGAATCGCAGGGCGACCTCGAAAGCGTGCCGAACGAGAGCGCCCCGCTCGACGGCGCGCCGCCGCCGCCGATGGTGCAGCCGGAAGCGCCGGCGCCGGAGCCGGCGACGACCGGGCCGGACGCGCCGGCCGCTGCGCCGGAAAGTGCGCCGCCGCCGGGAGGTGTCCGGTGAGCTTCGTTCTCAGGACCGCCATCGCGGCGCTGTGCGCCGGCGTCGCGCTGACCGCCATCGCCGCGCCCAGGAAGAAGGAACAGACCGTCGGCGACCTCGCCACGCGTCCCGTCGTCATCCAGCCCGACCAGAAGGTCGAGGCCAGCGCGTCGCGCGCCATGGAGAACTACAAGCGCTTCCTCGAGCTGCAGAAGACCGATCCGCAACTGCGCGCCGAAGCGTTGCGCCGTCTCGGCGACCTCAACATGGAAGCCGGCGAAGGCGAACGCATGGCGGGCGAGGCCGGGACGATCGATGCGCAGGGCGCCGAGGCCATCAAGCTCTACACGAGCCTGCTCAAGAGCTACCCCGACTATCCGCGCAACGACCAGGTGCTCTACCAGCTCGCGCGCGCCTACGAGACCACCGGCCAGCCCGAGAAGGCGCTCTCGACTCTCGACGAAGTCATCCGCAAATTTCCGCGCACGCCGCAGCTCGACGAGGTGCAGTTCCGCCGCGGCGAGCTGCTGTTCTCGGCGAAGGACTACCGCAATGCGCAGAGCGCTTACCAGGTCGTCGTGTCGAAGGGCGACAAGTCCACCTTCCTCACGCAGAGCCTCTACAAGCACGGCTGGTCGCTGTTCAAGCAGGGTCTGAACGACGACAGCCTGCCGTCCTTCGCGGGCGTGCTCGATCGCACGATGCTGACGAAAGCCGACCACAAGCTGATCCCGGTGGACAAGCTCGCCCGCGCGAACCGCGAGCTCGCCGACGACACGCTGCGCGTCATGGCCGTCACCTTCTCGTACGATGACGACTCGGTCGGCGCCATCGAAAAATTCCTCTCGGGCCACGGCAACCCGGCGTACGCGCCCATCGTCTATTCGCGGCTCGGCGATCTGTACGTCGAAAAAGAACGCTTCCAGGACGCCGCGGCCGTGTACCGCGCCTACGCGACGCGCGAGCCGAACAGCGAGTTCTCGCCGGGACTCTCGCAGCAGGCGATCGAGGCCTACCGCAAGGGCGGGTTCACCGAGCTCGTCCTCGACGGCAAGCGCGAGTACGTGGCGCTCTACAATTACGGTACGTCGTTCTGGCAGGGCCGCAACAAGGCCGACTACCCGAACATCGCCAAGGAACTGAAGCTCAATCTCAAGGACGTCGCCACGTACTTCCACGCGACCGCGCAGAAGTCGAAGAAGCCCGACGAGTTCCTCGAGGCCGCGCGCTGGTATCGCACCTATCTCGAATCGTTCCCGGACGATCCGGATTCGTTCGGCACGAACTACCTGCTGTCCGAGACGCTGTACGAGGCGAAGGACTACCAGACGGCCGCCGCGGAGTTCACGAAGACCGCCTACGTCTACCCGCGCAATCCCCGCTCGGCCGCGGCCGCCTATGCCGCGCTCGGCTCGTACGCGAAGTACGAGGAGGCGCTGCCGGCCGCGCAGAAGATCGAAGCGCACAAGGCCGCCGTGGATGCCGGCGTGAAGTTCGGCACGAGTTTCCCCGAACATCCGGACAGCGCCGGCGTGCTCACGCGTGCCGCCGAGGACATCTTCGAGACGAAGGACCTGCAGCGTTCGATCGAGGTCGCGAACCTGGTGCTCGCGCACCAGCCGCCCGCCGACCAGCCGAAGCGTCGCATCGCGTACACCATCATCGGACAGTCGAATTTCGATCTCCTGCAGTTCAACGAGGCGGAGAAAGGCTTCATCGCGGCGCGCGCGCTGCTGCCGCCGAACGACAAGATGGTGTCGGATCTCACCGAGCGCATCGCGTCGTCCGTGTATCGCCAGGCCGAGGCCAAGCAGAAGGCCGGGGACAATCTCGGCGCGGTCGACGACTTCCTGCGCATCGCGCAGGTCGCGGGTTCCTCGAAGATCGCCGCGCAGGCGCAGTACGACGCGGGCGCGAGCCTCATCAATCTCAAGGAGTACCCGCGCGCCATCCAGGTGCTCGAGCGCTTCCGCGGAGACAACCCGAAGAGTGAGTACACCGCCGACGTGACGCGCAAGCTGGCGGTCGCCTACAGCGAGACGGGCCAGGCCGGCTCGGCCGCCGTGGAGTTCGAGCGCATCGCGTCGAATCCCGCGGAGTCCAGAGATGTCCAACGCGAGGCGACGCTGTCGGCCGCGGATCTGTACACCAAGGCCAACAACACGCCCAAGGCCGTGACGATGCTCGAGCGCTTCGTCGTCACGTACCCGACCCCCGTTTCCGATTCGATCGAGGCACGGCAGAAGCTCGCCGACATCGCCGCGACCGCCGGCAACACCGAGACGCAGCGCCGCTGGCAGCGCGAAATCGTCGCGGCGGACCGGAATGCGGGCTCGGGGCGCACCGATCGCACGCAGTACCTCGCGGCGAAATCCACACTCGCGCTGGCGTCACCGACGCGCGACGAGTTCCGCAGCATCGCGCTGACGCTGCCGCTCAAGACGAGCCTCACGAAGAAGAAGAAGTCGATGCAGGCGGCGCTCGACGCCTACAAGTCCGCCGCCGACTACCGCGTCGCCGAAGTGACCACGCTCGCCACCTACGAGATCGCGGAGATCTACCGCAAGCTGGGCCAGGACATCATGAAGTCCGAGCGGCCGAAGAAGCTCGCGGCGGAGCAGCTCGACGAGTACAACTCGTTGCTCGAAGAGCAGGCTTTCCCCTTCGAAGAGGATGCGATCAAGACCCACGAGCTGAATACGAAGCGCACGCGCGAAGCCATCTACGACGAGGGCGTGAAGAAGAGCTTCACCGCCCTCGCCGAACTCAAGCCGGGACGCTACGGCAAGACCGAGATCATGGGCGCGTCGTTCGACACGCTCGTGCCGGCCGCGCCGCCGCCGCCGCCGATGCCCGATCCGCCGATCGCGGTTCCCGCCGATCCGACCGCGCCGCCCGCGAAGGATCCCGCTGCCACCGGGGCGGCGCCGGTCGTGCCTGCCGGGCCCGTGATCCCGAAACCGCCGGCGCGGGCCACGCAGGAATACGCACGCGCGATGCAGCTCATGCGCGGCGGAGATCCGACGCAGGCGATCCTGGAGTTCCAGGTGATGACGCAGTCGTACCCGGAGCTGTCGGGTCCGCACGCGAATCTCGGCATTCTCTACCGCAACACGAATCAGCTCGCGGAGGCGGAGAAATCACTCGCGAAGGCGACCGAGCTGTCGCCCTGGGATGCCGCGACCTGGACCGAGTACGGCCTCACGCTGCGCCAGGCGGGCAAGTTCCCGGAAGCGCGCGTAGCCTACGAGAAGGCGCTGGCCGCGAACGCGTCCTACGCGCCGGCGCACCGGAATCTTGGTGTGCTGCTCGACCTGTATCTCGATGATCCGCTGACCGCGCAGGCCGAGTTCGAGACCTACAAGACCCTGACCGGCGAAGACAAGCCCGTCAGCGGCTGGCTCGCCGAGCTTAGGTCGCGCAACAAGGTGTCCCAGCCGAAGGCCGCGCAGCCCGAAGCGGCCCCCGCCGAGCAGGCACCGGCCCCGACGGACGAGTCCCGGCCCCCACAGGGAGGTTCGACATGAACAAACTGATATTCGCCGCGCTGCTGTTGTTAGCCGCCGCGGCGGTCGCACAGACGCCGCCTGCCGGAGGACCCCCGCCGGATTCGATGGAGCCCGGCGTCAACACTTCGGCGCCCGCCCAGGCGTCGCCGTCCGCGACGCCCCCGGCCGCGAAGCCGGCCGCCACCCCGCAGCCGGCCGCTAACAACCCGCCGGCCGCCGCGCGCCCGGCTGCCCCGAAGAAAGGCAACGCCAAGGACTACCTGGACCTCGAGTCCTCGCAGATCACCGGCAACCGCGAACTGCCGAAGGTGCTCTACATCGTCCCGTGGCGCAGCGCGGAGCTGGGCGATCTCGTAGGGCGGCCCGTGAACAGCTTGTTGGACGAGGTCCTGGAGCCCGTGGACCGCGACGTATTTCGCCGGCAGAACCGGTACTTCGAAGCGCTGCAGCCGAACACGGCGGCCCCGGCGCCCAAGCCTGAGAAGTAAATCGCAGTTTTTGTCACTTATGTAACGCAATCTTGGCGCGCTCAGGCATTCGAGCCGCTAATTTTTCGAGGAGTTTGACGTGGGAACCATCAACGGAATCATCACTTTCTTCAAGGACGGCGGCTTCTTCCTGTGGCCGCTCGTCATCATCTTCGTCGTGGGTGTCGCCATCGCCATCGAGCGCTGGGTGTACCTGACGATAGAGACCTCCAGGAACCGCTCGTTGTGGGACGAAGTCGCCCCGCATCTCGGCGCCGGCAACTTCAAGCAGGCCATCACGCTCGCGAACAACTCGCAGGCGCAGATCGGCACCGTGCTCAAGTACGGTCTCGCGCGCCTGTCGACGGCACGCCGCCGTGACGACATCCAGCAGGCGATGGAAGAGTCGCTGCTCGAGATCGTCCCGCGTCTCGAGAAGCGCACTCACTACCTGAGCGCGCTCGCGAACATCGGCATGCTCGTCGGTCTGTTGGGCACCATCATGGCGCTCATCCACGCCTTCGGCGCGGTGTCGCAGGCGAACCCGGCCGAGAAGGCCTCGCTGCTCGCCGCCGCCATCTCCGAAGCCATGAACAACACGGCGTCTGGTCTCTTCGTCGCCATCGTGCTGCTGCTGTCGCACATGTTCCTGGAAGCGAAGACGACGTCGCTCATCGACAGCCTCGAGATCGCGGTGGTCAAGTTCCTGAACTCGATCACCGAGCGCTACTCGGAACCCGCTGCCCCGGCCCCGCAGGGCGGCATGGCTCCGCGCGCGCCCGCTCCGCGTCCTGCCTGATTGCTGGCTTCCGTTCTCGCCTAGCAAACTGCAGAGGAACCGACGATGGCTTCATCCAAGCTTGCCGCCCGCTCGATTCGCAATCATGCGAAGTACAAGGGCCGCAATGACCTGAACATCGTGCCGATGATCGACATGATGGTCATCCTCGTGTTCTTCCTGCTGTTCACGGCCGTGTTCTCCAACACGAACATCCTCGAGCTGAATCTCCCGGCGCCCAACTCCTCGGTGCCGGAGCTTCCGAAGGGCCTGAATCTCGAGGTGATCGTGCGTGGCGACCGGATCGAGATCGCGGATCGCAATTCCGGCATCCTGCGCTCGCTGCCGAAGCAGGGCGCCGACTACGACTACAAGGGCCTCTCCGAGTACCTGCAGTTCGTGAAGAGCAAGTACCGCGACACCATCGCCGCGAGCGTGCTGCTCGAGCCGAACATTCCCTACGACGTGCTCGTCCAGACGATGGACAACACGCGCGTGTGGCAGACCGGTACGGGCCCGAGCCTGCAGAGCATCGAGCTGTTCCCCGACATCTCCGTCGGTGACGCGCCGCTGACGGGCGCCGCCGCGACGGGAGCCGCGAAATGACCCCGTATCGCATCAAGAAGCACCGCCAGCGCGGTCATCACGGCAACCACATGGCGCTGGTGCCGTTCATCGACATGCTGACGATGCTCGTCGTCTTCCTGCTCTTGCACAGCTCGGACGTCGAGATCCTGCCGAACACCAAGCAGATCACCATTCCGCAGTCGATCGCCGAGATCAAACCGCGCGAGACCGTCACCGTGATGGTGACGAAGGACGAGCTGCTCGTTAACGGCCGCGTGGTGGGCAAGGTGTCGGAGCTCGCCGACCCGAACGCCGCGCTGATCATCGAGCCGCTGCGCCTCGCGTTGCAGGAACAGAACGACAGCAGCTTGCGCAACACCGCGCAGCAGGACCTGGCCGATCGCGAAGTCACGATCATGGGTGACAAGGGCACACCGTTCACGGTGCTCAAGCGCGTGATGGCCACGGCAACCGCCGCCGACTACGGCAAGGTCTCGCTCGCCGTCATCCAGAAAGAAGTCGAAGTCGGAGCCGGTGCATGAGCCTGGGCCTCGCACCTTATTTCCGTCGATTCGAACTTCCGTGGGCGACCACGGAGGAGACGGAGCACAAGTTCAAGAAGCTGCTCCGCATCCTGCTCATCATCTCTACGGTGCTGGCCATCATCATCTGGCTGCTGCCGATGCCGAAGAAGGCGAAGCCGAGTGTGCAGGACCTGCCGGATCGCGTCGTGCAGCTCATCGTCGAGAGACCGAAACCGCCGCCGCCGCCCCCGCCGCCGGAGCCGGAGAAGCAGCCGGAACCCGACAAGCCGAAGCCGGTCGAGCAGCCGAAGCCCACGGAGAAGCCGAAGCCGGACGTGCGCAAGCAGGGCATGCTCGCGCTGGCCGACGAGCTCGCCGATCTGCGCGACCAGAACCTGGATCTCAAGGATCCGCAGCTGAAGACGCCGGTGGCGGACGCGCGCTCGGAGCGCAACCTCATCACGTCGAACGCCGGACGCACGTCGGGCGGCATCAACACCGCGAACATGGCGCGCGGCTTCGGCGGTGGCGCCGGCGCCATCGGCACGCACACCTCGACGCAGGTCAACCACAACGCGGGCCTCGATCCGAATGCGGGTGGCCGCGTGCAGCGCTCGGGCACGAGCGGCAAGGCCTCGCGCGCGCGCGAGGAAGTGGAGATCGTCTTCGATCGCAACAAGGGTGCGCTGTACGCGCTCTACGGCCGCGCGCTGCGCGACCAGCCGGATCTCGCGGGCAAGCTGGTGCTGGAATTCACGATCGCGCCGACGGGCGAGATCACCGCGTGCCGCGTCGTGTCGAGCGAACTCAACGATCCCGAGCTCGAGAAGAAGATCGTCGCGCGTGTGCGCCTCATTCGCTTCAAGTCTGCGGACGTCGAACCGCTGACCGTCAGTAAACCGATCGACTTCTTCCCGGCGGCGTGACCTCAGGGGCGCCCGTGAATCTCCAGTCGGAAATCACCTATTTCTCGGAGAACGCGGCGAACGACAAGGCCCGGCTCCTGGCGAGCTTCCTGTCGGAACTCACCGTGGAAGCGCGCGCGACATACGGCGCGTCGCACGAGAGCGTGCACGACGGGGCGCGGTTGCGCTTCGTCAACGAAACCTGCCATCGCGTCACCAAGCTCATCGAGCAGTACCTGGGCGACGACAAGACGCGGCCGGCGGACGACGTGGTGATCCGGATGTTGTTGTCACCGCGGGCGGACAAGACTGCGGAGCGGATGGTGCAGGCGGCCTACAGGCGGGCGCTGCAGAACTTCGAGCGGTATGACACTACGGTGTTCATGAGCACTTAGGATCGGGCGCGTCGCCTGGCTACTGGCGCCGGCTTTCATTCGGATCCTTCCGAAGCCCTCAGGGAGATCGCGCTTCGAGAATTCCCGGCCGGGAATTCTCGGCGTTCGCTCGTCGTCGCTACGCGGCTTTCAGCAAATTAAAGGGCGCACCTGACGGGGCTCCACCACGCCGCGTGGCCGCTCCTCCTCGCCGATCTCCATGAGGGCTTCGGAAGGATCCGAATGAAGGCCGGCTCGCGGTTCATCCGCCGCTGCACCCGATCCCACGCCTTCGAGAAAAACGCGCTTCCGTGCCGCTCTCAGGTCGTTCGCCCGGCGGGGAGAGGGGAGTAGGCTGGGGGTGTCACAGGGACGCGGCGTCAGTCGTCTCAGGGGTATGGAACGCACACGAGCGGGTAGTGAGCGGCGGGTGGCGGTGTTCGAGGAGCACCGGGGGCGGTTGCGGGGGATTGCTTACCGCATGCTCGGATCGCGGGCGGATGCGGATGACATCGTGCAGGAGGCCTGGCTGCGGTGGGATCGGGCGGCCAGCGATGACATCAGATCGGCGGAGGCCTGGCTCGTCACCGCGACGACGCGGTTGAGTATCGACAAGCTGCGGCAGTTGCGGGCGGAGCGCGAGAGCTATGTCGGGCCGTGGCTGCCGGAACCGATGTCCATCCAGACGGCGCCCCCGGCGGATCGAGCGACGGAGCTGGCGTCGGACCTGTCGGTTGCGTTCCTCGCGGTGCTCGAGCGGCTGGCGCCCGAGGAGCGGGCGGCGTTCCTGCTGCACGAACTGTTCGACTCGGGCTATGGCGACATCGCGCGGATCCTCGGCAAGAGCGAGACGGCGTGCCGGCAGATCGTGAGCCGGGCCCGCAAGCGCGTGCGTGAGGACCAGCCGCGGGTGCACGTGAGCGCGGCGGCGCGCACCCGTCTGTTGCGTCGCCTCGTGGACGCGGTGCAGACGCAGGATCCGGCGGCGCTGGTCGCGGTGTTGTCGTCCGACGCGACGTGGACCTCGGACGGCGGCGGCAAGGCGAAGGCGGCCAAGAAGATCGTGCGGGGCGCCGAGCACGTCGCGCGCTTCGCAACCGGCGTTTTCCATCGCTATCTCGCGCACCTCGAATTCCGCGACATCGTCGTCAATGGCGAGCCGGGTATCGCGGCGATGCATGACGGCCGCGTGATCTCGGTGATCAGCATTCTCACGGACGGCGAGAGGATCCTCGGCGTCTACAGCATCCTGAATCCCGACAAGCTGCACGCGCTCGATCCCGTGCATCACTGACTCGCGCTGTCACAACGGCGGCTCCCGAATCGTCTGGACGATGTATCCACTCGACGAACAAGGAGCATCCATGAATTCCCGATTTGACTGGTACACGAAATCACCCGGCCTCGCGAAGGCGCTGTTCGCCCTGCAGCCCGCGGTGGACGCGGGCGGCCTGGAGCACGCGCTGCTGACGCTGGTGAAGATGCGCGCCTCGCAGATCAATCGCTGCGCGTTCTGCATCGACATGCATTCCAAGGATGCGCGCGCAGAGGGCGAGACCGAGCAGCGCCTCTACATGCTGAATGCCTGGCGCGAGGCCGAGCACCTGTACTCGGAGCGCGAGCGCGCCGCGCTGGCGTGGACTGAGGCGCTCACCGTGGTGACCGACGGGCACGCGCCGGACGAAGCCTACGAACCGGCGCGCGCGGCCTTCAACGACGCGGAGCTCGCGAGCCTCACGATGGCCATCATCGCGATCAATGCGTGGAACCGCGTGAACATCGCGTTCCGCACGCCGGCGGGCGGCTATCAACCCGGCATGTTCAAGAACGTCAGGGTCGCCTGACGCGCGTCAGCCACAAGGCGCCCATCGACGCGGCGAGCAGCGATGCGATCAGGATCGCGAGCTTGGACGAGTTGACGAGCTCGGCCGCGCCGGTGAACGCCAGGTTGGTGATGAAGATCGACATCGTGAATCCGATGCCGCCCAGCAGGCCGGCGCCCACGATGTGGGGCCAGCGGACCCCTTCGGGCAGCACGCTGATCCGGCAGGCCACCGCCAGCGCGGAGAACGCCGCCACGCCGAGCGGCTTTCCGACGACGAGGCCGAGCATGATGCCGACGCTGTTCGGCCCCGCGAGCAGCGCAAGCGCGCCCGGATCGATCGGGATCGCCGTGTTGGCGAGCGCGAACAGCGGCAGCACGATCCATGCGACCGGCGCGTGCAATGCATGCTCGAGTCGCGCCGACGGCGAAGGCGCGCCATCGGTCCGCGCCGTGAACGGGATGGCAAAGGCAAGCAGCACACCGGCGATCGAGGCGTGGATGCCCGCCTTCAGCAGGCAGATCCACAGCAGCACGCCGCCCACGAGATAAGGCGTGAGCCTCATGACGCGCAGTGGGCGGTTCAAGGCGATCAACGCGGCGAAGACCGCGATCGCGCCCGCGACGTAGCCCCACGCGATCTCGCGGGTGTAGACCGTCGCGATGAGCACGATGGCGCCCAGGTCGTCGATCACGGCGAAGGCGACGACGAACACCTTGAGCGCCGGCGGCACCCGCGCGCCGAGCAGCGCGAGGATGCCGAGCGCGAAGGCGATGTCGGTCGCCATCGGGATGCCGAAGCCGGCCTGGCTCGGACCGCCCGCGTTGAAGGCGAGGTGGATCAGCGCCGGTGCCACCATGCCGCCGACGGCACCGCACACCGGGAGCAGTGCATTGCGCGGTTCGGACAGCTCTCCTACGTACAGCTCGCGTTCGAGTTCGAGACCGATCAGCAGGAAGAAGACCGCCATGAGGCCGTCGTTGATCCAGTGCTCGAGCGAAAGCGGCCCCAGGGGCAGGTGCCAGAACGCGAAATACTGACCGGCGAGCGGCGAGTTCGCGCAGGCAAGCGATATGACGGTGCAGACGATGAGCACGATGCCCGCAAACTGCTCGGACCGGGCGAATTTCAGGAAGGCTGCGCTGAGGGTCATGGGCGCCATGTTGCCGGGAATGGCAACACGGGAACAGTCCCGTGCTAACTTTCGGAACGCATGAGCGATTCGCCGCTGCCCCTCATCCTCGTCCTGTTAGCCACGTCGGTCGTCGTCGTGACGCTGGCGCGACGGCTCGGCCTGCCGTCGATCCTGGGATACGTCGCGGTGGGCCTCGCCCTGGGTCCACACGCCTTCGGCGTCTTCCCCGAATCCGAGTCGACGCACCTGCTCGCCGAACTCGGCGTGGTATTCCTGCTGTTCACGCTCGGCCTCGAGTTCTCGTGGCCGCGGATGGTCGCGATGCGCCGCGAGGTGTTCGGTCTCGGCAGCCTGCAGGTCTTCGGCACGGCCGCCGCCGTCGCGCTCATCGCACGCTTCTTCGGTCTCGCCTGGCCGCAGAGCATCGTGATCGGCGGCGTGGTGGCGATGAGCTCGACCGTGCTCATCGTCCAGCAGCTCACCGAACGCGCCGAACTCAACCGCACGCACGGCCGCCTCGCGTTCAGCGTGGTGCTGTTCCAGGACATCGCCGTCGTTCCGTTCCTCGCGTTGGCCGCGGCGCTCGGCACCTCGGCGGAAACTTTCTCGTTCGCGAGCGTCGCGAGTTTCGTCGGCGCCGGCGCATTGGCCGTGCTCGTCGTGCTCGCCGCCGGCCGCTGGCTGCTGCGGCCTTTGCTGTACGTCATCGCGAACAGCCGGCTGCGCGAGCTGTTCACGCTCGCGGTGCTGCTGGTGGCGCTCGCGTCCGCCTGGGCCTCGCAGCTTGCCGGATTGTCCATGGCGCTCGGCGCATTCCTCGCCGGCATGATGCTCGCCGAGACCGAGTACAGCCACCAGGTCGAGAGCGTGATCCGGCCGTTCCGCGACATCCTGCTCGGCCTCTTCTTCATCTCGGTCGGAATGCTCCTCGACTTCAACGCGCTGTGGCGCGAGCTCGGGCTGATACTCCTGCTGCTCGTCTCGCTCGTCGTGCTCAAGGGCATCATCGCGGGATTCGCGACGCGCCTGTTCGTCGACAACAACTTCAAGGCCATTCGCACGGGCGTCACGCTCGCCGTGGGCGGCGAGTTCGGCATCGCGCTGCTGACATTGCTCCTGCAGAACAAGGCCATCGATCCGGCGATCGCGCAGCCGCTGCTCGTCGCCGTCGTGCTCGGCATGGTTCTCGCGCCGCTCATCCTCGCGAACAACAAGCGCGTCGCGCGACTGCTGCTCGGCCAGCGCGGTCCGCCGAAGACGTCCATCGAACGCGAAGATGCGGCGACGCAGGCCGTGGCGAAGCGCGAGCACGTGATCCTCTGCGGATTCGGCCGCGTGGGCCAGAACATCGGACGCGTGCTCGAGTCGCAGGGCTTCGAGTACATCGCCATCGATCTCGATCCCGTGCGCGTGCGCGCCGCGCGGCAGGCCGGTCATCCCGTGGTCTACGGCGATTCGGCCGACGAGCAGGTGCTGACGGAGGTGGGTCTCGCGAACGCGAACGCCGTCGTCATCTCGTTCTCCGACACGCGCACCTCGCTCGGCATACTGCGGGCGCTGCGCCGGCAGCGCACCGACGTGTTCGTCCTGGTTCGCGCGCCCGACGACTCGCGGCTGCTGGAGCTCAAGGCCGCGGGCGCGACGGAAGTCGTGCCCGAGACGTTCGAGGCCAGTCTCACGCTCGCCTCGCACGTGCTGATGTCGCTCAAGGTGCCGCCGACCACGATCATGCGCACCGTCATCGAACTGCGCGGCAACCGCTACGAGATGCTGCGCAACGTCATCACGGAGACGGATCTCTCGCCGCTGCATCCCGCGATCACCGACGCCGAGCGGTCGATCGTCGTGCCGCCGGGATCGTGGTGCGTCGGCAAACGGCTCGACGAAGTGCGGGGCGCGGGCGCCGCTGTCACGTTCACCGGCATCCGCCGCCAGGGCATCCTCGGGCGCGAGCCATCCGGCGACACCGTGTTCGAAGAAGGCGACATCGTCCTCGTGCACGGTTCGCCCGAGGCGCTCGAGCACGCCGAACACGTGCTGCTCGCGGGATGAGCCCGGACAACCCTGTCCGTGGTCCAGGGTCCGCGGCCGCGCGTGGGCGCGCAGCGCGCTCAACCTCCTCTAGCTACCGGCGGCGCGCGGCTTCCCGCCGATCGACAGCCACAGGACGCTCGCCACGATCAGCGCGGTACCGAGGAGCTGCCACGCGTTGAGCCGTTCGTGCAGGAAGATCGCCGCGAGCAGGATCGTCGTCGGCGGGCCGATCGTGCTGGCGATGGCGCCGCGCTGCGCACCCACGCGCCGCATCCCCTCGGCCTGCAAAAGTCCGGGAACGAACGTGCAGGCGATGCCGAGAATGCCGAGCAGCAGCCAGTCGAGCGCGCCGAGCGAGGCGATCTCCGACAGCGGGCGGAAGGCGAGGAAGTGCGCGGCCAGCAGCACGGCCGCCGACGTCATGCCGATCGCCACGAAGCGTCCGCTGCCCAGCTCGCGCGTGTAGCGTTCGCCGATGAGGAAGTAGATGGCCGTGGTGAGCGCCGCCACCAGCACGAGTCCGGCGCCGAAGAGGTTCGCGCGCAGCTCGTGCAGGTCGACTCCGCCCATCGCGAAGAAGATGCCGAGGTAGGTAGCCGCCATCGCCAGCACGACACGCGAATCGGGCCGCGTCCGGCGCATCACCGAGGAGATGAGCACGACCATTGCCGGGTAACTGAACAGCAGCACCCGTTCGATCGAGGCGTCGATCAGCGTGAGTGCCCAGAAATCCACGAGCGCGCCCACGTAGTAGCAGATGATCCCGGCGAGCGCGGCGGCGACCACCGCGGCGCTGCGCGGCCGCGCCGCGGGCGGTGGCCGCGGGACCACGGGCGTGCCGGGGCCACGCCGCAGACCCACCCAGAGGAACAGCGGCATCGCGATGACCGCGCGGACGGCGACCAGCAGCTCGAAACCGACGCCGCGCTGGTACAACGCCTTGCCGAACAGGCCCTTGCTCGCGAACAGCATGGCGCCGATCGCCACGCACGCCATGCCGATCCGGAGCGAGGCGCGCGATTCGTGGGGGTCCTGGTTCGTCATTGGCTGAGCGGCCAGCGTAGCCGGTCGCCGCGCGCGGCGCCCGGTACAGTTCTGTAGAATGCCGCGCCTCCGTGAAGCGCGACGACATCCAGTTCCCCGAGAAGCACTCCGCGCTGCGCGACGACGTGCACGTGCTCGGCGCGCTCGTCGGCGACGTGCTCAAGGACCAGGGCACCGACGGGCTGTTCGATCTCGTCGAGAAGGATCGGCGGCTGTCGATCCGCCGGCGCGCCGGGGACAGGGAAGCCGCCGCCGAGCTCTCTGTCCAGCTCCGCGGCCGCGCGCCGCACGTGGCGCGCGATCTCGCGCGGGCGTTCTCGATGTGGTTCCGCGCCGTCAACCTCGCGGAGAAGGTGCACCGCATCCGCCGCCGGCGCGGCTACTTCGTCGAGGCGAGCGAACGCGCCCAGCCGGGCGGCGTCGAAGCGGCGATCCTCGCGCTGAAGGATCGCGGGTACTCGCTGGCGCAGGTGCTGGAGATCATCCACAAGATCCGCATCGAACCGGTGTTCACCGCGCACCCGACCGAGAGCGCGCGCCGCACGATGCTGCGCAAGAACCAGCGCATCGCGAGCCTGTTGCTCGATCGGCTCGACCCCACGCTCACGCCGCAGGAACTGCGCACGAACTGGAGCCGCGTTCGCACCGAGGTCACCACGGCCTGGCAGACCGAGGACCATCCGCGCGAGCGGCTCACGGTCGCCGACGAGCGCGAGCACGTCGTGTTCTATCTCGCCGAGATCCTCGTCCCGATCGTGCCGGCGTTCTACGAAGAGATCGCCGAGGCGCTGGCCAAGCTGTACGACGTGCCCGCGGATTCGATCGACGTGCCGGCGATCCTGCGGTTCGGGACCTGGGTCGGCGGCGACATGGATGGCAACCCGGACGTGCATGCGAAGACGATCCGCGAAACCCTCGCGCGCCAGCAGCAGGTCATCATCAACGTCTATTTCAGCGAGGTGCAGGACCTCGCGCAGCTGCTCTCGCAGAGCGCCAGCCGCAGCGCGGTGTTGCCGGAGCTCTCGCAGCGCATCGACCTGTACGCCACGCTCGTGCCCGGTGCGCTCGGCATCACGCCGATGCGTCACGACCGAATGCCGTACCGCGTGTTCCTCGGGCAGATCGCGGAGCGGCTGCGCCTCACCTACGACGCGCGACCGAACGGTTACGAGGGTCCGCAGCAGTTCCTGCGCGACCTCAAGCTCATCTGCGCGAGTCTCAAGGCGAACCGTGGGTTCTACGCGGGCTGGGGCAACGTGCAGCGGCTCATCCGCCGCGTCGAGACGTTCGGCTTTCATCTCGCCACGCTCGATCTGCGCCAGACCACGGAAGTTCACCACTGCGTGCTCGCCCAGGGCCTCGACGATCCGCGCTGGCATGCGCGCACGCCGCAGGAACGTCACGACCTGCTGGTGACCGCGATCGAGCGCGACACCGGCAGCAAGGTCGAGCTCGACGCGCTGGGCAAGCGCACCCTCGGCGTCTTCGAGGCGATCCTGCAGGCGCGCCATCGCTACGGCCAGGATGCCATCGGGTACTACATCGTGAGCGGCACACAGGCGGCCGACGACGTGCTCGCCCCGTTGCTGATCGCCCGCTGGGCCGAGGCCTACGACCGCCGCACGGGCGAGGTCGCGGTCGACATCGCGCCGATGTTCGAGTCCTGCGCCGCGCTCGAGCACTGCGGCGAGGTGCTGCGCACGCTGCTGAACGATCCCCTGTATCGCCGCCACCTCGAGGCACGCGGCCGCACGCAGTGCGCGGTCATCGGCTATTCCGATTCGAACAAGGAAGGCGGCATCTGCGCGTCGCGCCTCGCGGCCTTTCGCGCGCAGGCCGACCTCTCGGCCGCGCTGGCCGCCGCCGACGAACGCCACGTGATCTTCCACGGGCGGGGCGGCAGCATCGCGCGCGGCGGCGGGCGCGTGGATTCGCTCGTGCGCACGGCGCCGGCCGGCACGGTCAATGGCGTGCTGCGACTGACCGAGCAGGGTGAGGTCATCAACCAGAGTTACGGCCTGCGGCCGATCGCGATGCGCACGCTGGAGCGCGCGTTCCATGCGCTCACGTCCGCGCTCGGCGGCGTCGGCGAAACGAAACTCCGGGACGAACATCTGCGGTTCGCCGCGCGTGTCGCGTCGGTGAGCCGCCAGCACTATCGCCGGTTGGTCCACGACGACAGCGAGTTCTACGCGTGGTTCCAGGCGGTCACGCCGATCGACGTGATCTCGCGCATGCAGATCGGCTCACGGCCCGCCGTGCGACCCGGCAAGGAAGGGTTCGATGGCCTGCGCGCCGTGCCCTGGGTATTCGCGTGGACTCAGTCCCGCCATCTGCTGCCCGCCTGGTATGGCGCGGGCTTCGGCCTCAAGACGGCGATCGATGAGCTGGGCCAGGACGTGGCGCGCGCGGCGTATGCCGAGTGGCCGTTCTTCACCACACTCGTCGACGAGATCGAAACCTCCCTGGCGCGTGCCGATCTCGACATCGCGGCGGCGTACGACGAACTCGCGCCTGCCTCGCAGGGGCCGTTCGCCGGGCGGGTCCGCGAAGAATTCGGGCTCGTGCGCGAGCAGGTGCTCGCGATCAAGCAGATGGAGTCGCTGCTCGACCGCGATGCGACGCTGCAGCGCTCGATCGAGCTGCGCAATCCCTACGTCGATCCGATCAACCTGCTGCAGGTCGATCTACTAAGACGTTGGAGGGAAACGGGCCGCCAGGATCGCGAGCTGTTCGAGGCGCTGCTCGCGTGCACGGCAGGGATTGCCGAGGGGCTGCAGAGTACCGGATGATCCCTCCCGACATGCATTTCAAAGATGTCGGACCCAAGGAATCGGGTTTCCGCTCCTTCTCGGAGTTCTACCCGTTCTACCTGAACGAGCACCGCCACCCCGTGTCACGCGTGCTGCACTACCTCGGAACCTGGGGCGCGATCCTCTGCGCGATCGGGCTCTTGGCCACGGGCAACTTCTGGTGGCTGCTCGCGGCGCTCGTGTCCGGCTACACCTTCGCGTGGATCGGGCATTTCCGCTTCGAGCGAAACTGGCCCGCGACGTTTCGCCATCCGTTTTACAGCCTGGCGAGCGATTTCCGCATGTGGTGGGAGCTGAACTTGGGCAAACTCAGGTTTCGTGAGTAGCTCCGAAAGACCGAAGGCCAAGAGCCTCCAACCCCTCCACGCGCTGGTTCCGTTCATCGCCCCCTATGGCGGGCGCATGTTGATCGCGCTCGGCGCCCTGCTCATCGCGGCGGCCGCGATGCTGTTCCTGCCCATGGCGCTCAAGAACGTCATCGACCAGGGGTTCTCGGCGTCGAATGCCGCGCTGATCGATCGCTACTTCTTCGTGCTCATCTTCGCCGGCGCCGTGTTCGCCGCCTTCGCCAGCCTGCGGTTCTATCTCGTCGGCTGGATCGGAGAACGCGTGGTCGCCGACATCCGCAGTGCGGTGTACAAGCGCGTCATCCGCATGGATCCCGCGTTCTTCGAAGTCACGAAGACGGGCGAAGTGCTGTCGCGCCTGACGACGGATACCACGCTGATCCAGTCGCTGTCGGGCGCGGGTCTGTCGATACTGCTGCGGTCGTCGCTGAGTTTCTTGGGCTCGCTCGTGCTGCTCATGTACACGAACGTCAAGCTCGCGCTCATCATCTTCGCGCTGATCCCGCTGGTGCTGGCGCCGATGCTGTTCTTCGGCCGGCGCGTGCGACGGCTGTCGCGCGATTCGCAGGACCGCGTCGCCGACACGTCCGGTCTCGCGGGCGAAACGCTCAACGCGATCCAGACGGTGCAGGCGTTCACGCTCGAGGAGCTGCACGGCGCCCGTTACGACACGGCGGTCGAAGACAGCTTCTTCACCGCGATCAGGCGAATGCGCGTGCGCGCGTGGATGATCGCCGCCGCGATCATCTGCGTGTTCGGATC
Organism: uncultured Pseudomonadota bacterium; assembly: GCA_902826225.1. Classification (GTDB taxonomy): domain Bacteria; phylum Pseudomonadota; class Gammaproteobacteria; order Steroidobacterales; family Steroidobacteraceae; genus CADEED01. The sequence continues at coordinate 34,667 of CADEED010000007.1, forward strand.
GGTCACGCTCGTGCTGTGGCTGGGGGCGCGCTCCGTGCTGCACGGCACGATGACGGGCGGCGAGCTCGCGCAGTTCCTGAGCTATGCGATCTTCATGGCGAGCGCCGTCGCGTCGCTGTCGGAGATGTGGGGAGAGCTGCAGCGCGCCGCGGGCGCGATGGAGCGCACCGTCGAGCTGCTCGAGTCCCGCCCGTCGATCGCAACCCCCGCGACCCCGGTGACGTTACCCGCGCAGTCGTTCGGCGGCGCCGGCGCCATCTCCTTCGAGCACCTGACGTTCAATTATCCCTCGCGGCCGGATACCCGCGCGCTCGACGATTTCCACCTCGACATCGCGGCGGGCGAAACGGTCGCGTTCGTCGGTCCCTCGGGCGCCGGCAAGAGCACCGCGTTCCAGCTGCTGCTGCGCTTCTACGATCCGACGGCCGGCCGCATCCTCGTCGATGGCGTCGACATCGCCGGCGCCCGCGCGGAGGATGTGCGCGCGCGCATCGGGCTCGTGCCCCAGGAAACGATGATCTTCGGGGCGAGCGCGCGCGAGAACATCCGCTTCGGCCGGCCCGGGGCGAGCGACGCCGAGATCGAAGCCGCCGCGCGCGCGGCCGCCGCGGACGAGTTCATCCGGCGCCTGCCCGAGGGCTACGACACCTTCCTCGGGGAGAAGGGCGCCCGGCTGTCGGGCGGGCAGAAGCAGCGCATCGCGATCGCTCGCGCGATCCTCAAGAATCCGCCGATCCTGCTGCTGGACGAAGCGACGAGTTCGCTCGATTCGGAGAGCGAACGGCTGGTCCAGGAAGCGCTCGAACGCCTGATGCGTTCGCGCACGACGCTCGTGATCGCGCACCGGCTCGCCACGGCCATCAACTCGGATCGCATCGTGGTCATCGAGCGCGGACGCATCGCCGGGATCGGCCGCCACGCCGAACTGCTGCGCGACAACGCGTTGTACGCGCGGCTCGCGGCGCTACAATTCGGCGAGCTCGCAGGGTCCGCAGGAGAGGGCGAATGGCGTACGTCGACGGCTTCCTGATCCCCGTTCCGCGCCGGAATCGGGACAAGTACAAGAAGATGTCCACGCAGGCCGGCAAAGTCTGGATGGACCATGGGGCGGTCGCATACCACGAGTGCGTCGCGGACGACGTCGCGTACGGACGCGTCACCTCCTTCTCGAAGGGCGTGAAGCTCAAGAAGGGCGAGGAAGTGTGGTTCTCGTGGATCGTCTACAAGTCGCGCAAGGATCGCGACCGAGTGAACCGGCTCGCCATGAAGGATCCGCGGCTCGCGCACATGATGGATCTCAAGGCGATGCCGTTCGATGGCAAGCGGATGGTCTTCGGCGGGTTCCGCATGGTCGTCGAGCTGCGCTGACGCGTCCGACGAACGTCATACACGGCGCGCGCTCGATAAATCAATCTGCAACCTCGCGTGCTTGTAATCCTTTCCTGACTCCCGGGAGAGAGAACAAGCCGAATGCAGGTCTCAAAGGTGCTCGTCGTGGACGGCAACCGGACGGCGCGCGACACGCTCGTCACTTGTCTGCAGTTCATCGGAGTCGATGCGCGTGGCGCCGAATGCGCGCTGACCGCCCGCAGCCTGCTGGCGGGAGCGGACGTCATCGTGCTGACCGAAGAGATCGTGGGCCTGGAGTTCGCGGAACTCGTCGAGCAGCGCGAATCCGCGGAAACGACGGGGCGTGCCGCCATTCTCATGCTCACGCGCTCGACCACGCCGGTCATTCCCTCTAACTACACCGTGGACGCGCTTCTGCAGAGGCCCGTCGCCGTCAGCCGGGTAGTCGAGCGCATCGAATCGATGATCGGCCAGCGGCGGTTGACCGGCGGCCTGCGACTCACCTTCGGCGCACTGTGCCTCGACCTCGCCAGAGCACGCGTGGAATTCGGGGAACGCCATCGACGGGTTGGTCCCACCGAGATGCGGCTGCTCGCCCACTTCATGAGAATTCCCGAGAAAGTGTTTTCGCGTGCGCAACTGTTGCAGCGGCTGTGGCCGACGAACGTGCGCGTCTCTGAACGGACGGTCGACGTCCACATCCGGCGGCTGCGCTCCGTCCTCGAAGATCTCGGTTGCGCCAGCTACATCCAGACCGTGCGGGGTACCGGCTACCGGTTCTCGGGGCAACTCGACCCCTCTTGAAGCTATTGAACAATAGAGCGGCGTAAGTCCCGGAGTAATATGAGTGAAATGGGAGCGGCGCAGACTCGATCCGGCTATCACCACACCGGGACGGTTATGCGCAGTGCGGGCGACAGGCAGACGATTCGAGTGCGGGCCGCTTTCGTTTCGGACGTACACCTGGGTTCGCGTGGTTGCCGCGCGGACCTGCTGCTCGAGTTCCTGAAATCCGTCGAGGTCGAGACGCTCTATCTCGTCGGCGACGTCTTCGACCTGTGGGCCATGCGCAAGAGCTTCTTCTGGCCGCAGGAACACAACAACGTCGTACGCACGATCCTCGGCAAGGCGAAGGGCGGCACCAGAGTCGTCTACGTGCCCGGCAATCACGACGAGGACCTGCGCGAGTTCTGCGGCTCGGTCTTCGGCAATCTCGAGATCCACCGCGAGTACGTGCACGAGACGGCCGACGGCCGGAAGCTCCTCGTCTTGCACGGCGACGAATTCGACACTGTCGTCAAATGCAGCCCGTGGCTCGCGAAGCTCGGCAGCACCGTGTACGACTTCATCCTCGGCCTCAATACACATTTCAATTCGATCCGCCGCATGTTCGGACTGCCGTACTGGTCGCTCGCGAGCTATCTCAAGCACAAGGCGAAGACCGCCGTTCAATACATTGCGGGTTTCGAGCAGGCCGCCGCTCACGCGGCACTCAAGCGCGGCATGGACGGCGTGATCTGCGGACACATCCATCGCGCCGGGATGACGGACATCGACGGCTTCACCTATTGCAACGATGGCGACTGGGTGGAAAGTTGCACGGCGATCGTCGAGGACATGAACGGCCGACTCGCGCTGTGGTCGTGGCCGGAGATGCGGGCGTCGCTCGCAGAGGCGCCGCTCGTCGAGGTCGCCGCCTAGCACGCTCGCGCCGGCAGACTATCGCGGCTCCTGAGAGCCGGCCGACGGCGCGATCCTCAGCGTGCCTTTTCTTCGTGGCGCGCGCTGCCCACGACCGACTTGCCGGCCGCGGCTTGGCGATTCAGCCATTTCTCGAGTTCCGCATGCGGCATTGCGCCGCTCGCCCGTGAGCCGTCGACGAAGAAGAGCGTCGGGGTCACCTGCACCCGCAGCCGCGTTCCGAGCTCGAGATTCCCCTGCACCGGGTCCACCGGACATTCCGCCGCCGCCGGTTGCACCGACTCGAGCATCCACGCGCGCCAGGAAGCGGTTCTATCCGCCGCACACCAGATACGGCGCGCCCGGGTGGTCGCTCCCTTGTGCAGCTGCTCGAGCGGGTAGAGGAACGAGTAGATAGTAACGTCGTCGAGTTGTGCGAGTTCCTTTTCGAGGTTGCGGCAGTAAGGACAGTCCGGATCGGTGAACACGGCGAGCGTGCGAGTGCCCGCGCCGCGCACGGTCTTGATCGCCGCATCGAGCGGCAGCTTCGCGAATTCGATGCGGTTGTGTTCGTTCCAGCTCGCCGCCGAGAGATCGCGGCGCGTACTGGTGGCGAGCAATTTGCCGACGAACATGTATTCGCCGCTGGCATCTACGTAGACGACTTCGCCGGGCGTGTACACCTCGTACAACCCCGCGACCGGCGCGGGGCTCACGCGATCGACGGTCACGTCGGGAAAACGCTTCTCGAGAACCTCGCGAAGTCGGGTCGTGTCGTCGCCGGCCGGCGCGCCGGCGGAGCATGCCAGGGCGGTGGCGATTGCGGCGAGTCTAACTACATTCATCTTCAATCCTCCGTGCGGGCGCCCGGTGCACGCAAACCTCGAGCGCATCGGCGCGGGCATGGTGGGATCCATCGGAGCAGTATTCGAATACTTCGCGGGTACGGTGAAGCGTGCGCCGGAGTGGGTTTGCCGCTCGGGCTTCGAGTGGGCTTACCGCCTGGCTCGCGAGCCGGGCCGTCTCTGGGCGCGCAACCTCATTTCGACTCCGCAATTCATGGGTTTGGCGTTGCGTGAGCGGGTGTCGATACGCCGCGATGCCGCGCGACGTCGCGCGCATAGCTGACGATGTCATCGGCGCCGGCGATACTGTCGTCGGTCGGCTGGCGTTCCGCGGCGCGCGCCACCATGGCAGCCCGCACCGACGGGGAAAGGTGCAGTGCGCGGCAAATCGTCGCCGCAAACCCGGCGGTGTCTCGCGGCTCGATCACGAACCCGGTGTCGTGGGGGACGATGAGATCACGGGTCGCTCCCGCGTGTACGGATGCCGCGGTGAGCGTCCCGCAGGCGATGGCTTCCGAGAGCACCGCGCCAAAGGGTTCCGCCAACGAGGGCAGGACGAACAGGTCGGCCGCCGCATAGAGAGCCGCGATCTCCTCGGCGGTGCGCATTCCGATCATGAAGACCCGCTCGAGCGCCAGTTCGTCGACGAGTGCCTCGATCTGCGCACGTTGCGGACCGTCACCGGCGATCACCAACGCCACCTCGGGGAACTCGCGCCGCACGGCCGGCAGCGCGCGTAACAGCTCTACCCAGCCTTTTTCCGGAGCAAGCCGGCCGACACCGAGCAGAAGTGGCATGCCACAACGGTTACGCAACGAGTCGCTCAGACCCGAGCGACGGGCCTCGGCGGCCGCGTGGCGGAACATGGCGTTGCGCACCGGTATGAGCGATACGCGCACCCGGAGTGGATCGGCGCCGTAATGCGTGAATGCGTCTTTCGTGGCGCTCGAGGAGGCGATCCACCCGTCACTGGCGCGTACCATCACGTGGCGCACCCAGCGCCGCAGCGCGAGCGCCTCGCTGGGATGACCCAGGTGGAGCTCTCCCCAGCAAATATGCCGCCGCCGATGGGCACGGCAGTAGGCCAGCGCGGCAAGGTGCGCCGGAGTGAACCCCCCGCCCAGGACCACGTCGGGGCGAAAGGCGCGCAGGGCGGACCACGCCCCGACGTTCAGGTGGACCGGGTCGACCGACGCCCCGCCGATCTGTATGCCGGGCAAGACCCGGGTGGAGAACCCGACCCGCGGTGCTTTCCAGTTGCGGTTTGCGTGCCGATCCGCCAGCAGCAGCACTTCGAGATCACAGCGTTTCGCCAGTTCCTCGAATAGCGGTATGCGATACGGCGCGAGAATGTTCGTAAGGATGGCGAGCCGCATGTAGCGGCGGAATGATCGGCCGCCGAGGTGAATGGTGCGTGACAGTGCGACAATCGAAGGCCGGAAGTGACCTGCGCCGCGCGTGAGGTGGTGTGAAATAATGAAAGCGTCATGCAACTTAAATATCGCGTCCTGAACGTCTTCGCAGTCGGCGGTGTGCGGCTGTCCGGCAATGCGCTGGCAGTGTTCGAGGATGGCTCGGGGCTCGACCCCGAGCAGATGCAGGCCATCGCCCGCCAGATGAACCTCTCGGAATCCACCTTCATTCTGCCTTCGAAGCGCGCAGCCGCATTGGTGCGCATCTTCACGCCCGCCTATGAAATGCCGTTCGCCGGGCACCCGACGCTCGGCACCGCGCACGTGTGTCGCGCGCTTGGGCTCGGCGGCAACCAGCTCGGTCTCGAGATGCGCGCCGGCATCATCCCGGTGACCGCGGACGGCGACCACTGGACCTTGCGCGCCGCACCCGCCACGTCACGGCTCGCGGACCAGCCGCCGGCCGAGATCGCGCGCTTGTTAGGGCTCGACGCGGGGGACATCGGCTTCCAGCCGCTCTGGGTAAAGGCAGGGCGCGAGCAGCTCGTCGTCCCGCTGACGAGCGAAGCGGCCGTGCGACGGGTGCGGCCGAAGCCGGAGGCATTCGAGAAGCTCAAGAGCGCCGATGGCGCGGGACAGGTATACGTGTTCGCGACGACTGGCGCGAAGACGATCCTGAGCCGCTTCTTCTTCCCCGACAACGGTGCGGTGCTCGAGGATCCCGCCACGGGCTCCGCCTGCGCCAATCTCGGCGCATGGTTCGTCGCAATGGGGCGGCGGCCGCCGCTCGATTTCGAGGTGTCGCAGGGCGAGTTCGTCAATCGACCCTCGATACTCCAGCTCGAAGTCAACACCGACGACGAAGTATTCGTGGGAGGCGACGTGATCGAGATAGGATCGGGGCAACTCGATCTTTAGGAGCTCTGGATGGTAGACAACTATCACAAGCGTCGGGTCGGCAACCGCGTGTTGTCGCCCGAGACGCAGATGATGGGTTTCGGATTCGATCCGGCCCTGTCCGAAGGCGCGCTGAAGCCGCCGATCTTCCTCACGTCCACCTTCGTCTTCAAGAACGCGCAGGACGGCAAGGATTTCTTCGACTACACCTCCGGCCGGCGCCAGCCGCCGCCGGGCCAGGCGGCGGGCCTCGTCTATTCGCGATTCAACAATCCGAACCTCGAAGTGCTCGAGGATCGGCTCGCGCTGTGGGAGGGCGGGGAAGCGGCGGCCGTGTTCTCGAGCGGCATGTCCGCGATCTCGACCACGCTGTGGGCGTATCTCAAACCCAACGACACCTTGTTGATGAGCGAGCCGCTGTACGGCGGCACCGAGACGCTGATCGACAAGACATTGCCGGCATTCGGCATCGGCGCCGTGCGCGTCGCCGATGCCGTCAACCGTGACGCGGTGATGACGGGCGCGAAACTCGCGCTCGAGATGGCGCAGGCGAAAGGCGGGCGCGTCGGGTTGCTCGTGACGGAGACGCCGGCGAATCCCACCAACAGCCTCGTCGATCTCGCGCTGTGGCGCGAGGCGTCGGAGTGGCTGGCGAGAAGCCAGGGGGGTGCACGGCCGCCCGTCGCCGTCGACAACACCTTCCTGGGCCCGGTGTTCCAGAAGCCGCTCGAGCACGGCTCGGATCTCGTGATGTATTCGCTCACGAAGTACGTCGGCGGCCATTCGGATCTCGTGGCCGGCGGCGTCGTCGGCACGAAAGCGCTGATGCAGCCGGTGCGCGCGTTGCGCAGCGCGCTCGGCACGCAGCTCGATCCGAACACTTCGTGGATGATCATGCGGTCGATGGAGACGCTCGCGCTGCGCATGCGCGCGGCGTCGGACAACGCGGGAAGAGTCGCCAGCTACCTCGCGCAACATCCCAAGATCGCGAGCGTGAACTATCTCGGGTTCCTCAAGAGGGGTGATCCGCGCGCGGACGTCTTCGCCCGTCAGTGCCAGAGCGCCGGCTCGACGTTCTCCTTCTCGATCCGCGGCGGGGAGGCGGAAGCGTTCCGCATGCTGGACGCGCTGCAGGTCATGAAGCTCGCGGTGAGCCTGGGTGGCACGGAGACCCTGATCTCGCATCCCGCGTCGACGACGCATTCGGGCGTGCCGAAAGAGACGCGCGACCGGATGGGCGTGACGGATGCGCTGATCCGCATTTCGGTCGGCATCGAGAATGCCGACGACCTGATCGCGGACCTGGAACAGGCATTGGCGGCGATGTGAGGCGAGGGCAGGCCGCTTGGCGGGCGCTGCCTGCCACGCGGGGCCCTCAGTGGCCTTTCGCCCGCGTGAGCGCCGACAACTCCCGGTGGAGCGTTTCGGGATCGACGGGCTTCACGAGGTGCCGTGCGAACCCGGCCCGCCGCGACTGCATGCGGTCTTCCGGAAAGCCGTATCCGGTGAGCGCGACGAGTCGCATGTTCGCGCCTTGTGGCAGGCCGCGGATGCGGCGCGCGAGTTCGTAGCCGTCCATTCCGCCCGGCAGGCCGATGTCGATGAACGCCACGTCGAGCGGCGCGCCGTCGAGTGCCGCGAGCAGCGCCAGCGCGTGTTCGCCATCCGGCGCGTCGCAGACATCGTGTCCATGGGCGCGCAACACCGCGCGATACATCTCGCGCGAATCATTGTTGTCGTCGACGAGCAGGACGCGCCGCGATTCGAACGAGCGCTGCGGCCCATGACCGTTGCCGTTCGCGGCGTGCTCGACACCGTCGACGCGCGGCGCCGGGATTCCGGGCAGACGCACGGTGAACGTGGCGCCATGGTCTTCGCCGTCGCTGTGCGCATGCACCTTGCCGCCGTGCAGTTCGGCGAGCCGCTTGACGAGCGTGAGGCCGATGCCGAGACCGCCGCGCGAGCGGTCGATGGTGTGGTGCGCCTGCACGAAGAGATCGAAGATGGTGGGCAGCACTTCGGCGGGGATGCCGACTCCCTGGTCGGCCACGCGCAGCACGGCGTCGGCGCCCTCGCTGCCGACGAACACCGACACCACGCCATCGCCACGCGTGAACTTGAGCGCGTTCGACACGAGGTTTTCGACGATCTGCTCGACGCGCACGAGATCGCCGCTCACCCACACGGGCTCGGACACGAGATCGATGCGCCCGCGATTGCCGGCGTTTCCCGAGGCGATCGACGTCACCGACGACTTCACCGCTTCGGCGAGATTCACCGGCGCCCGCTTGAGGACGATCTTGCCGGTCACGGCGCGGCCGACGTCGAGCAGGTCGTCGACGAGCCGCGCCATGTGCGTGACCTGCCGCTTGATGATGCCGGTCGCGCGCTGCGCCATCGGCTCGGTCTGGTTCATGAGCGCCAGCGCGTGCACGGCGCCCTGGATCGCGCCGAGCGGATTGCGCAGCTCGTGCGCCAGCATGGCGAGGAACTCGTCCTTCGAGCGGCTCTCGCGCTGCGCGCGCGCGAGCGAGCTGATGTCCGAGAGGATCAGCGTCCGGTGCTCCACGTCGTCGAGCACGATGCTCGACAGCGTCACCTGGACTTCGGTGGCTTCCTGGCCCTCGAGTACCAGACGCGTCTGGTAGCGGCCCGAACCATGGTCGAGCATCGTGCGGATGATCTCGCCTTCGTTCGGGGGCAGGTATCGGCCCACCGGGGTGCCGAACACCTGTTCGAGCGGCGTCCTCACGAGGTCGGCGAATCGCTGATTGCAGTAGACGATGTCCCCGGTGATGGAGAGCGTCGCGGCGCCTTCCTGCATTCTTTCGACGAGCGCCCGGTACGGCGCGTCGGCGCTGCGCAGCGTGAAGACTCTCCGGTCGCCCTGCTCGTCCGTGAGCAGCAGCGCGTCGATCTCGCCGCTGTAGATGGCGTGCAGATTACCCTCGGCTTCGGCGAGCCGCTCGCGGAGCTCTTCGATGTCCATGTCGTCGACGTTCATGGGGCCGCGCTCGAGACCACCGCCAGCGCCAGACCGAGCCCGTACAGGAGCCGTTGACGGTCGCTCATGTCGCCGATGAGCAGCCGCTCCGGCGCGGGCCGGCTCTTGACCAGCGTCGGAATGGCGACGATCTGATCCTCGGTGATCCGCGCAGGCTGTTGATAGACGTCGATGATCTCGAGGTCGTACTGGCCCGCGAGGAACTCCTCGCAGACCGCGCGCACGGCCTGGATGGCGCGTGTCGATCGCGGGGTCAGTCCGGTGACGTAGAGCCGCAGCACGTACTTATCGCCCGGCGTCACGCACTGGCCCGGCGCGGGCGCAAATCGAGGCCCACGAGAACTCGTTCGGTGTTGGAGAGATCGCCGATGATCTTCTTGATCGGTGTCGGCAGGCGGCGCACCAGCGTCGGGAGCGCCAGGATCTGGTCGCCGCGTCCCAGCGCAGGATTTCTGACGAGGTCGATGACCTCGATGCTGTAACGGCCCGCGAGGTGCTCGTCGCAGATCTTGCGCAGGTTCGCGAAGGCACGCGCGGCCTTCGGCGTCTGGCCGGCGACATACAGCCGCAGATCGAACTGCTCCGATGCCGCGGGAGTCACTTGGGCCTCCTTGCCGTCTGCGGCCCGCGAGACTTCGACCGCACGGACCTGGCCGGGACCGGCAGCAGCGTGAAGCCCTGCGACGTGATCTTGAAGGGGACGACCGTATCCGAGTGCGGCATTCCGCGTGACTTCAGTACGAACAGGTGGCGGGTGCGTTGGGCCTCGACGGTGTCGAACGCGACGAGCACCCAGGTATCCATGAGCGATGAGATCATCGCCTCCGTGTGCTCCAGGGTGGCGGAAGACGACGTCAGGCTCGTGAACAGCGCCGTGACTCCCCGCGTTTTCAGGAAGTCGATGACGCGCGTGAGCATCGAGCGAACGTCGGTCTGCGTGCCCACCGCCATGAGGTTCGTGATGGGGTCCACGACCACGACGTCGGGGTCATTCATCTCGACCGCGTGGTGCATTTCGAGCAGGTGGGTTTCCAGACCGTGACGGTTCGGACGATCCGCGTGGAAGGTGAGCAGACCCTTGTCGACCCAGCGCTTCAGATCGATGCCTGCCGACTTCATGTTGCGGATCATCTGCTGCGGCGATTCCTCGAACAGAAAGTACATGCACTTCTCGCCCCGCGCGCAGGCCGCGTCCACGAAGTGCGCGGAAAGCGTCGTCTTGCCCGTGCCGGCGGAGCCCGACATGAGAATCGTGCTGGCGCGGTAGTAGCCGCGGCCGGCGAGCATGTCGTCGAGCGCCGGCAGGCCGGTCGACACGCGCTCCGACGAAGCATCGTGTTCGAGCAGCAGCGACGTCACCGGCAGCACGGTGATGCCGTCTCGATTGATGAGGAACGGGTACTCGTTGGTGCCGTGCGTGGAACCGCGATACTTCACCACGCGGATGCGGCGCGTCGAGATCTGCTCGTGCACGCGGTGGTCGAGCGAGATCACGGCGTCGCTGATGTATTCCTCGAGGCCCTGGCGCGTGAACTGGTTCTCGCCGCGTTCCGCCGTGACGACGGTGGTCATCTTTCGGTCACGCAGCCAGCGGAACAGCCGGCGCAGCTCGGCGCGCAGGATGCCCGTGTCCTTGAGGCCGCCGAACAGGGTTTCGATCGTGTCCAGCATGACGCGCTTCGCGCCGATCTCGTTGATGGCGTGCTCGAGGCGCACGAACAGTCCCTCGAGGTCGTACTCGCCGGTTTCCTCGATCTCGCTGCGATCGACGTGGATGTAGTCGACGAGCAGCTTCTTCTCCTCGCACAGCTTGTGGAGGTCGTAACCCAGCGAACGGACGTCCTGGGCGAGTTCGTCCGCGTTCTCCTCGAAACTGAGCAGCACGCCCGGCTCGTTGAAACGCTGCGCTCCCTCGACGAGGAAGCTCACGCCGAGCAGCGTCTTGCCCGACCCCGGACCGCCGGAGACGAGCGTGGGCCGCCCGGCGGGCAGACCGCCATAGGTGATGTCGTCGAGTCCGGGAATCCCGGTCGGAGCCTTGCCGATTTCATTCCAATCGCGTTTGTTCTTGGTCATGCAACCCAAACCAGCGTCGTGTTGAAGGCAGGCGTCGGCGGCTATTGCATGGGCCGACGTCGTCGTCACGCACGAGCAGGCTGGCTGCCGTGCGTATTTGCGCAGGATATTGGTCCCGCACAAATAGGCGGAATCTCACGTTTTTGTTAGAGGGTGTCGGAACAATCCGACGTCGCGATCGACGCACGTCGGCCATCGGCGAGCGCCGACGGGCGCGCGCCGCGCCGATCCTAAAGTGGCGCGAATTCGAGGCGCTGAAGGCTGGGCTTTGTTGTAGGAGCGAGGAGCAGCGTGACTTTCAAGGTCCCGCGCTCGCAGTCGAAGATCACCGTCGCCGAGAGCGCATGATCCGCGACCGGGGGTTGTTTGGAGAGGCAGGCGCCGATTTTCCGGCGGAGCTCGGCGAGCTCGCCATTGCGCAGGGTGGCGCTCCGGTCGAGCAGCAGGTTTTCCGCGAGCGCCGCGGCTTCCCCCGAGACATCTCCCGCCTCGTAGATGCGCAGCGCCGCCGCCGCCATGGCCCTCACCGCCGGGCTGACGGGCGCCGCGCGCACTGGAAACTTCTCCGAGCGCACGAGCTGCATGGCGGCGGTCCGCACGGCGATCGCCGCCGGCGCATAGGTGCGGTTCGCAAACGCGAAGATGCCGATGCCGCGATCGGGCAGGAACAGCACATTGCTGCCGAAGCCGGGCAGGCCGCCCGAATGGCCGAAGTGCACGCCGAGCACGCAGTCGTGGAATGTGACGATGCCGAAGCCGTAGGCGACCGAGCGCGCGCACCCGCCCGAGTCCGCGGAAGGAATCGTCGTGGCGAAATTCTGCGGCCGCGAGATCTCGCGCACGCTCGCGCGCGACAGGATTCCATCCTCGCGACCATCGCGTGCGGGCCAGGCGGCGAGCACCCACGCGACGTACTTCGCGTAATCACTGGCGCTCGTGGCGACCCCACCCATCGCGCCGTACTCGCCGGGGCCCAACATCGGCTCCGTGCGCCATTCGTTCTCTTCCCAGCGGTAACCGAGCGCGAGTCGCGCCCTGGGTACGCGCGCGATGTCGTAGACGGTCGCGCGCATCCCGAGCGGCGCGAAGAGCGAATCCGTCACGTACTTCGAGTAGTTCACGCGGGCGCGATTCGTGACCACGCGGCCGACGAGCGCGTAGCCGAAGTTCGAATACTCGTACGCCGTGCCCGGTGCGCGCGACATCGGCACGCCGGCGGCGACGAATCGCGAGAACTCGTCGGGCGGCTCGGCGAGATGGCGATCGCCCCAGGGATCGTCCGTGACGAATCCGCCGGCGTGCGAGAGCAGGTCGCGCACGCGGATCTTCGGGCTGTCGCTCGTCGGGTATTTCAGCCCGGCGAGTTCGGGGACGTAGCGCTCGGCGGCCGCATCGAGTTCGAGTTTGCCTTCATCACGCAACTTCAGCGCGGCGAGCGCGACGAGTTGTTTGGACATCGAGGCGATGCGGAAGACGGAGTCGGCGTCGACCGGGGTCTTCGCCGTCGTGTCCTGCACGCCGTAGGACCGGACGCGGACGAGCCTCCCATCGGCGACGACGCCATACACCACGCCGGGGACGTGGTTGTCGCTCATGAATTTTTCGAAGACCGGGTCGAGCGCGGCGAGAACCTGTTCGCGCTCGGTGGGCGTGGCCGAGAACGCCGCGGGTGCGGCGAGCAGTGCGGCGGTGAGGAGGAAGGGAACAGGTCCATTTTTTCGCATGGGGGTCACCGTATGCGCAGGTACTTTCGCGGGCGAATCATCAAGGCAGGGGCGGCGTCGAACGGTGGAAGACGGGCTTGATCGCGAGGCCGGACTGGATGCGCGACACGCCGGGGATGCGCGTGAGCACGTCGAGCATGAAGCGCTGGTAGCTCGGCAGATCCGGGACCACGATGCGCAGCACGTAGTCGGCCTCGCCGGTCATCAGGTAGCAGCTCATGACCTCGGGGACTTCAGCGATGCGGCGCTCGAAGACTTTGAGGGTCTCTTCGACCTGACGCTCCAGCGTGACCCAGACGTACATCGTGATGCCGAAGCCGAGCTTCTGTTCGTCGAACTGGGCGCCATAGCCCGTGATGTATCCGTCGTTCTCCAGCCGCCGGATCCGCCGCAGCGTCGGGGTCAGTGAGAGGCCGATTTTCTCGGCCAGGTCACGCCAGCTGATTCGCCCATCCCTTGACAGGATTTGCATGATTTTTGCGTCAACTTTGTCTGGCTTTTGCATCCGTTGCCCTACGACCCACCGCTTTATGGTGCAAACATGCTAAATCGGGATGGCAGGAGTCAAGAAATGGCATCAACGCGCTCCGCCGACTGCGGTAGATTTGCGCAACTTTCGTCCAAGCACCTGAGTGTGAAGCCTTTAATGTCCCGCCAGCCGACCGTCAACGTGTCCTTCGAGTTCTTCCCGCCTGCCGACGAGGCGATGGAGAAAACGCTCTGGGAGTCGATCCGCTATCTCGAGCCGCTGAACCCACGGTTCGTGTCCGTGACCTATGGCGCCGACGGCAGTACCCGCGAGCGCACGCACAACGTCGTGTCGCGTGTTCAGCGCGAGACTTCGCTCACCTGCGTGCCGCACCTCACCTGCATCGGCGCGAGCCAGGGCGAAGTGCTCGACGTCGCGCGCAAATACTGGGACGAGGGGATCCGCCACATCGTCGCGCTGCGCGGTGACGCGCCGGCCGGCACCGTCAAGTACGAACCGCGCGCGGACGGTTTTGCCTATGCGGCGGATCTCGTCAAGGGACTCAAGACCGTCGGCGACTTCGAGATCTCCGTGGCCGCGTACCCGGAGAAGCATCCCGAGGCGCACACGTTTGATGCGGACGTCGACAACCTCAAACGCAAGATCGACGCGGGCGCGACTCGCGCCATCACGCAGTTCTTCTACGAGACCGATCACTTCCTCCGGTTCCGCGACGCGGCCGCTGCGCGCGGCATCCTGGCGCCGCTCGTGCCGGGCATCCTGCCCATCACGCGCTTTCCGCAGATCACGCGGTTCGCGAAGCGCTGCGGCGCCTCGATCCCGGAATGGCTCGAGCAGCGGTTCGAAGGTCTCGACGAAAACCCCGACACGCGCAAGCTCATCGCGGCCGCGGTCGCCATCGAGCAGGTGCATTCACTGCAGCGCCACGGCGTCGACCAGTTTCACTTCTACACGCTGAATCGTGCCGAGCTGACTTACGCCATCTGCCACGCACTCGGCGTGCGCCCGGGCGCGGCGGCGGCGCGCAAGTCGGCATGAGCGCCAATGCCGCGCGGGCCGCGCGCGTCCAGGCGCTGAGGGCGCTGTTCGCCGAACGCATCGTCGTCCTCGATGGCGCCATGGGCACGATGATCCAGCAGCACAAGCTCGACGAGGCCGCGTATCGCGGCACGCGCTTCGCGAACTGGCACCGCGATCTCAAAGGCTGCAACGATCTGCTGGTCATCACGCAGCCCGGGATCATCGCGCAGATCCACGGGCAATTCGTGCGCGCGGGCGCCGACATCCTCAGCACGAACACCTTCAACGCCACGACGACGGCCATGGCCGACTACGGCATGGAAGAGATCGTGCCGGAACTCAATCGCGCGGCCGCGCAGCTCGCGCGCCGCGTGGCTGAGGAAGAGGGCGCGAAGCTCGGCCGGCAGGTATACGTCGCGGGCGCGCTCGGCCCGACGAATCGCACGGCCTCCATTTCGCCCGACGTCAACGACCCCGGGTATCGTGCGGTCACGTTCGACGACTTGCGGACGACCTACCATGCCGCGACGCTCGCGCTCATCGAGGGCGGCGCGGACCTGATCCTCATCGAGACGATCTTCGACACGCTGAATGCGAAGGCCGCGATCTACGCGGCGCGGGCGGCCATCGACGAATCCGGCCTCGACATCCCGATCATCATCTCCGGCACGATCACGGACGCCTCCGGCCGCACGCTGTCCGGCCAGACTGTCGAAGCGTTCTGGGCCTCGGTGAATCATGCGCGCCCGCTGGTCATCAGCTTCAACTGCGCGCTCGGCGTCAAACAGCTGCGTCCGTACGTCGAAGAGCTCTCGCGGCTCGCGGATACGCATGTCGGCGTGTATCCCAACGCGGGTCTGCCGAATGCGTTCGGCGAATACGACGAGGCGCCGGAAGACACCGCGGCGGTGCTCGGCGATCTCGCGCATCACGGCCACCTGAACTTCGTCGGCGGCTGCTGCGGCACGACGCCGGAACACATCAAGGCGATCGCCGACCGAGTCCGCTGCGAGCCCGTGCGCAAGCCAAAGGATCACCAGGCGCGGCTGAAACTATCCGGCCTCGAGGCGTTCAACCTCACCGATGACATCAGGTTCGTGAACGTGGGCGAACGCACCAATGTCACGGGCTCCGCGAAGTTCCGCAAGCTCATCGAAGCCAACGACTATCCCGCCGCGTTGACGATCGCCCGCCAGCAGGTGCAGGACGGCGCACAGATCATCGACGTGAACATGGACGAGGGCATGTTGGACTCTGAGGCCGCCATGGTGCGGTTCCTGAACCTCATCGCCGCGGAGCCCGACATCGCGCGAGTGCCGGTGATGATCGACTCGTCGAAGTGGACGGTCATCGAGGCGGGGCTCAAGTGCATCCAGGGCAAGGGCGTGGTGAATTCCATCTCGCTCAAGGAAGGCGAGGAGGCCTTCCTGCACCACGCGCGCAGCGTGCGCGACTACGGCGCCGCCGTGGTGGTCATGGCCTTCGACGAGAAAGGCCAGGCCGACACCAGCGCGCGCAAGGTCGAGATCTGCGAGCGTTCTTACAAGCTGCTTGTCGAAAAGCTCGCGTTCCCGCCCGAAGACATCATCTTCGACCCGAACATCTTCGCGGTCGCCACGGGTATCGAGGAGCACAACAACTACAGCGTCGATTTCATCGAGGCCACGCGCGAGATCCGCAGGCGTTGTCCGCATGCACACATCTCGGGCGGCGTGAGCAACGTGTCGTTCTCGTTCCGCGGCAACGAGCCCGTGCGCCAGGCCATGCACTCGGTGTTCCTCTACCACGCGATCCAGGCGGGCATGGATTTCGGCATCGTGAACGCCGGCGCCATGACGATCTACGACGAGATCCCGAAGGAACTGCGCGAACGCGTCGAGGACGTGATCCTGAATCGCCGGCCAGACGCCGCCGAGCGCCTGCTGGAGATCGCCACGCGTTTCAAGGACGGCGGCGGCAAGAAAAAGGAGGAGGACCTCGCCTGGCGCGCGCTCCCCGTGCGCGAGCGGCTGAGCCACGCGCTCGTGTCCGGCAACGACCAGCACATCCTCGAAGACACGGAAGAGGCGCGCCTGCTCGCCGATCATCCGCTGCACGTCATCGAAGGCCCGCTGATGGACGGCATGAACGTCGTCGGTGACCTGTTCGGCTCCGGCAAGATGTTCCTGCCGCAGGTGGTGAAGTCCGCGCGCGTCATGAAGAAGGCCGTGGCGCACCTCATACCATTCATCGAACAACTCGCCGACGGTCTGCAGAAGACCAACGGCAAGGTGGTGCTCGCGACCGTCAAGGGCGACGTGCACGACATCGGCAAGAACATCGTGGGCGTCGTGCTCCAGTGCAACAACTTCGAGATCATCGATCTCGGCGTCATGGTCCCGATGGACAAGATCCTCGAGACGGCCATCAAGGAGAGCGCGGACATGGTGGGCCTCTCGGGCCTCATCACGCCGTCACTCGAGGAGATGACGCTGATCGCTGCGGAGATGCAGCGTCGCGGCTTCAAGATCCCGCTGCTCATCGGCGGCGCGACGACGTCGCCGGCCCATACCGCCGTCAAGATCGACCCGCAGTACGAGGGTCCGGTGGTGTACGTGAAGGACGCGTCGCGCGCCGTGGGCGTGTGCCGCCAACTCGTGACGCCGGAGATGAAGCCTAACTATATCGCGGAGGTGAAGGCCGACAACGTGCGCCGCCGCGAGCAGCACGCGGGCAAGAAGGTGAAGGGTGCGCAGCTCACGCTCGAACAGGCGCGTGCGAACAGGCCGAAGATCGACTGGGCGAACTACACGCCGCCCGTGCCGCGGTTCCTCGGCAGCAAGGTGTTCCCGGAGGTCCCGCTGAAGGACCTCGCGCCATACATCGACTGGATGCCGTTCTTCAATGCGTGGGAGTTCACGGGCCGGTTTCCCGATGTGCTCAAGGATCCCGCGCGCGGCGCCGCCGCCACGTCGCTGTTCAAGGATGCGCAGGAGATGCTCGCGACGATCCTGCGCGAGCATTGGCTGAGCGCGCGCGCCGTCGTCGGGTTCTACCCGTGCAACGCCGTGGACGAAGAGATCGAGATCTACAGCGATGCGACGCGCTCGCGCGTCCTGCATCGCCTGCATCATCTGCGCCAGCAGAAGGGCAAGCCCGCCGGCCAGCCGCACTACGCGCTATCGGATTTCATCGCGCCGAAGGACTCGGGGAAACTCGACTACATCGGCGCCTTCGCCGTCACCGCCGGCATCGGCATCGAGCCGCACCTCGAGCGATTCCACAAGGCACACGACGACTACAACGACATCCTGCTGAAGTCGCTGGCGGATCGTCTGGCCGAGGCGTCGGCCGAGGCACTGCACCTGCGTGTGCGCCGCGAGTTGTGGGGTTACGCGCCCGAAGAGCGCCTGACGAACGAGCAATTGATCGCGGAGAGCTATCGTGGCATCCGCCCGGCGCCGGGTTATCCGGCCTGCCCGGACCACACGGAGAAGGGCACGCTCT
>CADEED010000007.1:52660-63884 GCA_902826225.1 uncultured Pseudomonadota bacterium
AGATGCTGGACGTCGAGAAAGCCGTGGGCATCAAGATCACCGAGAGCTTCGCGATGTATCCCACGGCCGCCGTCAGCGGCTGGTATTTCGCGAATCCCGAGGCGAAATACTTCGCAGTGGGGCCGATCGACCTCGATCAGATGGCGCACTACGCGTCGCAGAAAGGGTGGTCGGCTGCGGAGGCGCGGAAATGGCTCATCTCGAACCTGGAGTCGAGGGCCCAGGACCCCCACGACGAAGCGGCGTGAGTGTCCGTGGAGCTACCGGCGGTTGATGAGCCACAGGCCGGCGATGCAGAGGGCGATGCCGCCGACCTGCGACAGCGTGATCTTCTCGGAGAAGAAGGCGACGCCTAACAACAGCAGGAGCAGGGCCGCGGCCGATTGGGTGATCAGGGCGCCGAGGCTCACGTCGAAGCCGCCGCGGTAGAGCATCAGGAAGCCGAGGTCGAGGCCGACGATGACGACGCCCAGGGCGAGCACCGTCCAGTTGAGCTGACCGAGTGACGCGCGCAGCGGCATCGTTCCCGGCAGCGTCGCGTAGACGGCCGCGAAGGCGACGGTGACGACGGCGTACGTCATCGCGAGCGAAAGATAGGGGTTCACGCCACTCGGGGTGAGTTTCATGACGATGTGGTAACCCACCGTGGCGGCGATCGCGACGCCGAGCCAGACTGTTTGCATGCGTACTCTCCTTGGGCCGCGTAGTGTGGCGATGTCGGTACCTGCTTGCTAGAGTGCCGCGCCGCCATCGCGCGGCGCCCCCGGGAACGCCGATGCCGAACCTTCGCGCCCTCGTCATCCTGTTGCTGTGCCCGTGCGCCGCATTCGCCGCCGTCGAATCGCCGAAATCGCCGGTCCGGACCGTCGCCGAGCTGCGCAAGGGATTCATGATCCCCGCCGGCGCGCGCCTGGAGTTCCAGTCAGAAGACGGCAGCAAGCTCAGCGAGCAGGAGTTCGTCGAGCGTTTTACGCCGGGCTCGAGCGTGCAGCTCATCAAGAATCCGGCCAAGGGCACGTACACGCTGGCCCTCGCGAAGGCGAGCGAGATCCGCAAGGCGGCGCCGATCGTGGACGTGCCGCGATTCTCGCTCACGCAGCTCGACGGCAGGAGAATCGCGAAGGAGCAGTTCGCGAGGAAGCCGACGTTCATCAGCTTCTTCTTCGCGGAATGCGTGCCGTGCATCCAGGAAGTGCCGGCGTTCAACGCTTTTCGCCGAAAGCACCCGGAGTTCGACTACCTGGCGGTCACCTTCGACGACCGCAAGACCGCGCAGGGCTTCGTCGACAAGTACCGGCTCGAGTGGCCGGTCGCTCACGACGCGCTCGAGTTCATCGAGCAGACCGGCGTCAATGGCTACCCAACCTATCTATTGATGTCGATGGGCGAGGTCGTGGATTCCGCGAATGGCTTCGACACGACGAAGGGCGAGGCGGCGGCCGTCGCGCAGCTCGAGGAGTGGACTGCCAACAATCTCAAGAGGCGGCCATGGCAGGTGCTTCTCGACCCGAAGCTCTCGAACTTCGACACGTACCTGAGCTGGCACGGCAGCGTGATCATGGACGTCGTCCGCGGCAATACACCGAAAGACGCGAAATCGCCGGGGCTCAATCACCCGAAGCAGAACGTGTTCACGGTGGCCGAGAGGGGCGGAAAGCCGGTGCTGCGGATTTCCGGCGAATTCTACGGCTGCCTGGTGACGAAGCACGGTTACGAGAACTATCACTTCACCACGCAGGTGAAGTGGGGGGACAAGAAATGGGAGCCACGGCTCAGCGAGCTCAAGGATTCGGGAATCCTGTATCACAGCCGCGGGCCTTTCGGAGTCGACTACTGGAAATCCTGGGCGCTGTCGCAGGAGTTCCAGGTCATCGAGCACGGCCACGGTGAGTATTGGTCGCAGTCGACGTCCGCCTTCGACATCCGTGCGAACCCCAGGAAGGCGGGCGAAGTAGCGCCGCGCTGGGACCCCAAGGCGCCGTGGATGGCCTTCGGCGGCTCCAACAATCACGCACTCGCGGGATCCGACGAAGACAGACCCAACCAGTGGAACTCGCTCGAGCTCGTCTGCATCCAGGGCGACTGCGTGCACATCGTCAACGGCAAGGTCGTGATGGCGCTCAAGAACTCGCGCTACAAGGATGGCGACAGGTTCGTGCCGCTCACGAGCGGCAAGCTGCAGATCCAGAGCGAGGCCGCGGAAGTCTACTATCGCGACATGGCCATCCGCCCGATCGCCGCCATGCCGGCGGAGTACGCGAACTACTTCCAGTGAGGGGGAGCGCGGCTATTTCGCCGGCAGCTTGAACACGAGGCCGCCCTTGACGACGGCCTGCACGTTTTCGAGCAGCGTGATGTCCTCGAGCGGGTTGCCGCGCACGGCGATGAGGTCGCCGAACTTGCCTTCCTGCAGCGTGCCGATGTCCTGGCTCCAGCCCATGAAGCGCGCGGCCACGTAAGTCGCCGATGCGATGGCCTGCTCGGGGGTCATCCCGCGCTGAACCATGATCCTGAACTGCCGCGCGTTGAGTCCGTGGGGGAAGACACCCGCGTCCGTGGCGTAGACGATCGGTACGCCGGCTTTCACGGCTTTCGTGAAGGCCTGGCGCTGCACTTCGGTGGTCTCGAGATTCTTGCGCAGGAATTCTTCCGGCCAGTTCGCCTTGCGGCCTTCCGTCTCGGTGTAGTCACCGTTGTAGACGTCCATCGCGAACGCGACGTTGCGGGACTTGAGCGCGGCGTCGATACCCGCGTCACCCAAGTACGATGCGTGTTCGATCGTGTCGGCGCCTGCCGCGATCGCCGCGAGGATGGATTCCTCGCCGTGCGCGTGCGCGGCCACCTTCTTGTCCATGACGTGCGCGACGTCGACGACGGCCTGGATCTCCTCTTTCGTCATCTCGGGCGCGCCGGGCACGCCGCCGAACGCGAGCACGGCTCCGGACGCGATGACCTTGAGGAAGTCGGAACCCTGGTCGATCAGGGCCTCCGCGCGCGCCCGGAACTCGTCCGGGCCTCTCGCGACGCCCGCGTGGAAGCGGGCGTTGTCCTCGGGCTCCTTGAAATCCGGGACGAAGAGGTCGCCGCCGCCTTTCGGAATCGTGAGGTAGGGCCCGCTCGCCTGCATTCTTGGACCGATCGTCGAGCCGCTGTTGATCGCGTCACGAATGGCGTAGTCGGTGCCCTGCACGTAGGTCCCGAGATTGCGGATCGTCGTGAAGCCCGCCTGCAGCGTGGCCGCCGCGTTTTCCTTCGAGAGCCGGAGCGCTTCCTCGGCAGGCCGCGCGAAATACACGCGCAAGTCCGCGGTGTCCTCGGGCCGGTCCGTGATGTGCGTGTGCATGTCGACGAGGCCGGGCAGGCACGTGTGCTTGCGCAGGTCGAGGACGGGCAGATAAGCAACCAGCGCGGCATTCATGCTCGAATTGGCCGCGATGGACTTGATGCGCCCGTCCCGGATGACGACGAGCGCATCCTCCATGGGCTCGGCGCCCGTGCCATCGATGAGCCGGCCGCAGAGGACTGCGATCGAGCCGCTGTCCGGCGTGAAGGGCGCGATGCGCACCGCGACCTGTTGCCGAAGTCCGGCCGGCTTCACCAGGCAGCCGCTCAAGGAGAGGGACAGTGCGAGGGCGGCGGCGCCCAGCGAAAGAGTGCGTGTCATCATGCGAGTGGGATGAATTCCTGGTTGTCGAAGTCGGGGAGTTTCATCCGGCCCGCGCGCCAGTCGGCCTTGGCCTGTTCGATGCGCGCCTTGGACGAAGACACGAAGTTCCATTCGATGAAGCGCTCGCCCACGGGTTCACCGCCGAGGGCCATGACGACGGAGGGCTGCGTCGACGCGATCGTGGTGTCTTCGCCGTGATCGAACACGAGCATCTTGCCGGCGCCGTAGCGCTGGCCCTGGTGCTCGACCCCGCCCAGCGCGACGTAGAGTGCGCGTTCGGAGTACTCCGTCGGCAAAGCGACCCGGGCGCCGGCCGCGAGCTGCCAGTGGGCATAGAAGAGCGGCGAGTGCGTGCGGACGGGAGTCGTGATGCCGAAGGCGGATCCCGCCAGCATCCGGGTGCGTACGCCCCCGTCTTCGTGCACCGGGAGATCCTTCGCGGCGTAGTGACCGAACCACGGATCGGCTTCCTCGTGCTCGTTCGGCAGCGCGACCCACGCCTGGATGCCGTGCAAAGGACCACCGTCGGCGCGCGCCTTCTCGAAGCGTTCGGAGTGCGTGATGCCGCGGCCCGCGATCATCCAGTTCACCTCGTCGGGCTGGATCGCCTGCTGCACGCCGACGCTGTCGCGATGCATGATCTCGCCGGCGAAGAGATAGGTGACCGTCGCGAGACCGATGTGCGGATGCGGGCGTACGTCGACCGAGCGCGGAATGCCGGGCTGGAAATCGACCGGGCCGATGTGGTCGAAGAAGATGAAAGGGCCGACCATGTGTCGGCGCGTGAAGGGAAGAATGCGACCGACTTCGAAACCTCCGAGGTCGCGGCGGCGCTGATCAATGACGTCCATGCCGAATAATGGGGTCAGACCCCATTTTCTAGCAAATGGGGTCTGACCCCATTTCGTTTCAGGGGTACAGCGTGCCGACGTAGGCGACGATATCGATCATGTCGTTCGTTTCCAGCTTCTCGACCGTCGGCAGCATCTGCTTGCCGGCTTCGCTCGTTCGCAATCCGTGCTTGAACGCGAACATCTGCCGCAGTAGATAGGTCGGAGAACGGCCGGCGATGGGCGGCACGTCGTTCATGCCCTTGAGGTTCGTGCCGTGACAGCTCGCGCAAGCCACGGTTTTTCCGTCGCCGGTGGTCACCAGCCGCTTGCCGCGGCCGATCGCACCCGGCGGCACGTACGCCGTGTACTGCAGTTTGGGATCGCGACGCTCGTGGCGCTCGATCTCGTTCGTCACTTCGAGCATGCGGTCGCCGAGGTCTTCGGTGCCGCCCACTTCCACGTAGATCCAGTGCGAAGGCTCCGCGCGCGGGATGCGCAAACTTTCGATGACCTGCACGCGCCGCGCCAGCTTGAGGGGCGCGAAATACCTGGCCGTCTCGTCGATATCGGCGTCTTTCATCGCCTCCGCGACGGTATGCATGGTCAGGCTGGGGATGTACTCCTTGGGCCCGACCGGCTTTCGCGCGCCACTGCGGAAATCCTTGAGCTGCTGCCGGATGTAATTCTCGGAAAGCCCCGCGAGCGAGGAATTCTCGGGCCGGCCCTGGCCGGTCGGCGTGTGACAGAACCCGCAGCTCATCATCGTGGGCTTTCGACCCTTCAGCACCAGGTCGGGCAGCGGCCCGTGCTCGGCGGGATACCAGTCGGGCGCATTGAACGGATCGCCGATACGCGCCGCGGTGAACTTCTCGGTGCTGCCCGGGATCCCGAGCGGCTCCTTGTCATCGAGCGGTGGCAGGGGTGGCAGGTTTCGCTTCTTCTGCCGCTCCGCCCAGACCGGGTCGATGGGAAACAGCCAATCGGGCACCGCCTTCGCCGGAGTGGACGGGGGCTTCGGCGCGACCTGGCCAGACGCGACGGCGGCGGCGAAGGCTAGAGCGAGGCTAAGCACGATCGGCTTCATCACGCCGAAGTGTATACATACACTGCGCCCCATGCCTCACCTCACGCGCCGCGCATTGCCCGTCGGAACCGTGGCGCTCGCTCGGTACCTCGTCGGCAAGACACTCGTGCACCAGGTTCGCGGCCGGCGCCTCTCAGGACGCATCGTCGAGACGGAGGCCTATCCGCCCGGCGATCCCACCGGCTATGCGCGCCCCGGACTAACTACAGCGAACGCGCCGCTGTTTGCCGCGCGCGGCAGCGCTTATGTCCGGCTCGTCTACGGCGCGTGTCTCACGCTGAACCTCGCCGCGGAAGAGGAAGGGACGGGCGCCGCCGTCCTGATTCGCGCGCTCGAGCCGCTCGAGGGAATCGAGAGCATGGTCCGTAACCGGCCCGCGTCATCGGTGCGCGATCTTGCGCGTGGGCCCGGCCGGCTGTGTGCGGCGCTCGGCATCGGTTTGCGACACTCCGGCGTCGACTTGACGAAGGGTCGCCTCCTGTGGCTCGAACGCGGCACTGCGGCGCCACGGATCCAGGTGACCACGCGCATCGGATTGTCCCGCGACATGCATCGCCGCCTGCGCTTCGTCGAGCGAGACAGTCCGTTCGTCAGCGTTCGTCCATAATGCGCGGCATGACGGGCCGGCTCCTGTTCCTGATGCTGCTGACCACCCCCGTGATCGCACAGGATGCCCTCACGGAACAGGCCTTCCGCGCGCGCATGGGCTTCCCCGCGAGCGTCGGGATCTCGTATCGCAACCTCGAGTGCAGGACCGTGAGCTTCGACGAGTTCTCGAGCGCCATGGCCGAGCCTGCCGTCCATGCCGATGTCGACCGCGCGGCAGACGGGGCGTCTGCGACGATCACCGCGCGCATTCGCGGGAAGACGCGCTGCGAGTCACCGTATCCGCCGATCACGACGATGCCGCCGTTCGCGCTCAAGGACCTCGCGGGCAAGCGGATGACCCATGCTGACCTGCGAGGCAAGCCCACGCTGCTCAGCTTCTGGTACTCGACCTGCGTGCCCTGCATTCGCGAGGTCGAGCCGCTGAACCAGTTCGCGGCCGCGCGACCCCACATGAACTTCCTCGCCGTGACATTCGACGAGCGCGCCGTGGCGCAGGCGTTCGTGAAGCGATTCGGTGTGCGCTGGCGCGTCGTGCCCGATGCGCGCGAGTTCATCGACCGGGTTCGGGTCAAGAGCTACCCGACCGTCGCGTTGTTCGCAGCCGACGGGCGACTGCTCGGAACGAAAGTGGGCGGTGCGCACGACGAACTCGAAGCGGCCAACGTTCAGCCGCAATTGAAGCGCTGGATGGACGGGCTGTTGCGGGCCGATGCGGCGGCCGAGGCAACTCGCTGATTTCATTGCGTCAACCAGCGCGGTGCCCGCGCGTTATCGTCAAAGATGCCCGCTCAATCGTCCCCACTCGCCGCCGCCATCGCCGCGAACCGGTTCGGTCTCGGCGCGCGGCCGGGTGAGCTCGGGAAGATCGACGATCCGAAAGGGTGGCTGAAGCGGCAACTGCGCGGCGCGCCGCCGGTGCTCGCCGGTCCGGGACTGAAGCCATCCTCCGAGACGCTCGCCAAGGTCATCGAGCTGCGGCGTGAGGCCGCCGCCGAGAAGCGCGACAGGAAGAAGGAGGGCGCCGACGAGGAGGCGCTCAAGGCCGTCGCGTTCAAGCTGCCGCAGGTCTACCGGCCCGTGTATGTCGACGAGATCGCGGCGCGCTTTGCGCATTCCGTCGCGACCGAGCGGCCGTTCCTCGAACGGCTCACGCAGTTCTGGACCAACCACTTCGCCGTGTCGATCGACAAGATCGTCGTGCTCGGCCTCGCCGGCGCGATGGAGCGGGAAGCGATCCGGCCGAACGTCACCGGAAACTTCGCCGACCTGTTGTTGGCCGCCGAGAAGCATCCGGCGATGCTGCTCTACCTCGACAACGCCACTTCGATCGGGCCCAACTCCCGGGCGGCTCAGCTGGCGAATCGCCGCGGCCGAAAGGACCGCAAGATCGATATCAACGAGAACCTCGCGCGCGAGATCCTCGAGCTGCACACGCTCGGCGTCAATGGCGGCTACACCCAGGCGGACGTCACGACGTTCGCGCAGGCCATCTCGGGCTGGTCGATCGGCGGACAGGACGCCGGTCGACGGTTCAAGCGCCTCGGGCTCGACAGCGGCACGCCGGGTGAATTCCACTTCCGCGACGCATTCCACGAACCGGGCGCCCGCAAACTACTCGGCAAATCCTATTCCGAGAGCGGCGTGCGGCAGGGCGAGGCGATCCTCAGAGACCTGGCCACGAAACCCGCGACCGCGCGATTCGTTTGCACGAAGCTCGCGCGGCATTTCGTGGCGGACGATCCGCCGTCGACACTCGTGGAGCGGCTCAGCCGGACCTGGATCGACTCGCGCGGCCAGCTCCGCGAGGTTTACGAAGCGCTCATCGACTCGCCCGAGGCGTGGGCGCAGCCCCTCGCGAAGTTCAAGACGCCGGTGGATTACATCTACTCTTCTTATAGAGCGCTCGGGATTCCGGTGCTGGACAACCGGCGCGCACTCACGCCGTTCGAAGCGCTGGGTCAACGCAGTCTCATGCCCGGCTCGCCCGCCGGTTGGCCGGATACGAGCGCGGACTGGGACGGGTCCTCCGCGCTGCTCAAGCGCGTCGCCTGGGCCGACGTCGTTGCGCAGCGGATGGGAAGCGCGCGGAATGCGCGCGATCTCGCGCCGCAGGTGCTCGGCGGGCAGATCACGAACGAGACCGTCACCGCGATAGCTCGCGCCGAGAGCGGCGCGCAGGCGTTGACGCTCCTGCTCGCTTCTCCTGAATTCATGCGCCGTTGAGGTCTCCATGAACATGCTGACGCGCCGACGGTTTCTCGAGTCCTCGCTGTTCGCGGGGGCCAGCACGCTGGTTTCGGCAAGGCTCGCTTTGGCGAACGCGCCGACCGACTCGCGCTTCGTGTTCGTAATGCTACGCGGCGCCCTTGACGGGCTTTCCGCGGTGCCGCCGGTCGGAGATCCGAGCTATGCGGGCCTGCGTGGGCAGATCGCGCTGCCGAAATCCGGGGCCGATGCTGCACTTCCGTTGATGGGGCCATTCGGCCTGCATCCGGCGCTGAGCTTTCTCCACGACAGCTACAAAGCGAAAGAACTCGCGGTGCTGCACGCCGTGGCGACGACGTATCGGGAGCGATCGCACTTCGACGCACAGAACGTGCTCGAGAGCGGTGACATGCGGCCGCACGGCTCGACGACGGGCTGGATCAATCGCGCGCTGACTGAACTACCCGCCGACAATTCGCGCGAAGCGGGCGTGGCGTTGGGCGCGAATGTACCGCTTGCGATGCGCGGGCCCGCGGAGGTCACCTCGTGGTCGCCCACGAAGATCGCGGCCCTCGATGATGAAACGCTCGCGCGCATCACCGACATGTACGCTCGCGACCCGCTGCTGTCACAGCGGCTCGCGGACGCGCTCGAGAGCGATTCCATCGCAAAAGAAGCGCAGGAGGCCGCCAACAGCGAGGGCGACGCGGCGCTGATGGAGAAGAGGGCCGAGGGCGACGATGGTGCCGAGAAAGTCAGGCGCAATTACAGCGCCCGCTACGCGGAGACCGCGCGAGCGGCCGCGGGATTCCTGAAGCGGGAAGATGGGCCGCGGGTGGCGATGTTCGATACGTCCGGTTGGGATACCCATGCGAACGAGGGCGCGGCACAAGGCCAACTTGCGCTGCGGCTGCGGGCGCTGGACGGCGGGCTGCTGGCGCTCAAAGAGGCGTTGGGGCCCGTCTGGCGAAGGACAGTCGTGATGGTGGCGACGGAGTTCGGGCGGACGGCGGCGATCAACGGCACGCGTGGGACGGACCACGGCACTGGAGCCGCCGCGTTCCTGCTCGGTGGAGCCGTCGTCGGCGGACGGGTGATCGCCGATTGGCCAGGGCTGTCACGGGGGAGCTTGCTCGAGAATCGTGATTTGCGGCCCACACTGGATTTGCGAGCGGTCATCAAGGGGGTGATGCGGGATCACCTGGGTGTGCCCGCCGCGGCGCTGCACTCAAAGGTATTCCCGGGCAGCGGCGATGCGACGCCGCTAGACGGGCTGATTCGCGCTTAACGGAATCTGGCGGGTTGGCGCCGGGCATTGCGTCGGCGGACAGACCAGCGTTCATCAGGCTTGCGGTAAAGCTTCCAGGAATGTTATGCAGGTGCAAATAGACCTGCCCGTAGCAAAATCAGGTACATCCAGGAGCGGTGGAATGTTATTCCGCAGAGATGCGTCAATTCGCGCTCGGTTTTTGGCGGTCTAATTAAGAGTTAGACCTGTGCGGTGCGGCGTGCCGTTGAGCGACCGTCGAGAAAGGCCCTGATCCGGTGACATTGGCGAGAATCTGGACGAAACGGTTAGATAGACGAGCGGCGCCGCAGTGAAAAATATGCTACTTAGCGAAGCACTGAAGCAGTCGATACAACCAACGGAGGAGCTGGTGGCGCACAGACGAGGCCTGCTTGGTTGTATCGACTGCTTCAGTGCTTCGCTAAGTGCGCACTTTTCAGCGCCGCTGGTCGGCTTCGGAGCGCAACGGTTCGCTCCAACGGCACAGGTGCGGCTTCGTTCGGAGCGCAGCGGCGCACCGCACAGGTCTAACAAATCGTTGCAGCGGACGGCGAACAGCATCAAGTGCCAAGACCCTTGGCCTCTGCGCGCCGCCGCTGAACTCAGCCGTTAGAACGCACAAATCATTGGAGCGAGTCAGAAGGGTCGCTTGGTATTCGCCCTTCGTTCTCGCGGCGCAGTTAACCGAAGCAGTTCGCCCAAGTAGGCAGCGGCCAAGCCGTGCGGTCGGCAAGCGTTGCTCGAGCGAGCCCCCGAGATCAATCGCAAGTCCCGTCACGGCACCTCTGCCTGGCCTTCCGAGTCGCGGTCTAGCTGGCCGAATCGTGGAATCCCGCGGTTAAGGTAAGCGCGGTTGCGCCGCTGGGTGGGCGGCGGCATTCTTTGTCCCAGCTTCGGCAATCCCCGCTTCGATCCGGTGTCACAGAAGTAGGGCATCCGCCAGAGAGATCAGTGGCAAGAGACTTCTGTGGCTTCGTCAACGGATGACATGTGCGTTCTAACACCACGCTGGAGCGGACGCGTGAAAGATAAAGTGCCCAGTTCAACTGTCTGCGAGCGCGCCGCTCAGCTCGGCCGTTAGACCTGTGCGGTGCGGCGTGCCGTTGAGCGACCGTCGAGAAAGGCCCTGATCCGGTGACATTGGCGAGAATCTGGACGAAACGGTTAGATAGACGAGCGGCGCCGCAGTGAAAAATATGCTACTTAGCGAAGCACTGAAGCAGTCGATACAACCAACGGAGGAGCTGGTGGCGCACAGACGAGGCCTGCTTGGTTGTATCGACTGCTTCAGTGCTTCGCTAAGTGCGCACTTTTCAGCGCCGCTGGTCGGCTTCGGAGCGCAACGGTTCGCTCCAACGGCACAGGTGCGGCTTCGTTCGGAGCGCAGCGGCGCACCGCACAGGTCTAACAAATCGTTGCAGCGGACGGCGAACAGCATCAAGTGCCAAGACCCTTGGCCTCTGCGCGCCGCCGCTGAACTCAGCCGTTAGGCCGCGCATGGAAAGTCGCAGTGTCGCAGACGTCGAGGGTCCATGGGT